>JBAZIR010000122.1:0-13861 GCA_041651735.1 Verrucomicrobiia bacterium
CGCCATCGGCGCGACGCCGGTGGATTTCCTGCTCCGGCTGCGTTGCTGCGGCGCGGCGCTGATCATCACGAACCGCGAGGCGGCGCTGAGCATGGTGCGTAATCTGTTGCAGAACGCAGTGGATTCCGGCGCGGACGTGATCGCGACCGCCTGCCCGCTCTGTCAGGTGAACCTGGAGTGCTATCAGGAGATGGTGAACTCGGAATTCGGCACGAAGTTTTCCGTGCCGGTCTTCTATTTCACGCAACTGGTGGGCCTCTCCATGGGAATTCCGGCGAAGCGGTTGGGCATCGGCACGGAGTTCTTGTCGCCGCCGACGGCGATGCTTGCTGCTTGCAGGAAAGCGGCTGCTGTGTAACCTAGGCGGTCATGAACCGCCGCCGTAATTGTTGTTCCAACACAAGTTGTCGGCATGGCGCATAAGCTGACAACGTGCACGTTTTGTGGCGTGGGATGTGGTCTCTATCTGGAGACGACAGACAACCGCACGATTGCGGGTGTTTATCCCAGCATGTCGCACCCGACCAATGACGGGAAGATCTGTGTGCGCGGCTGGAACGTTCACGAGGTTGCCACGTCGCTGGATCGCCTGAAGCGTCCGTTGCTGCGCAAGAACGGCCGGTTTGAGGAGGTGGGCTGGGACGAAGCCATCAGCTTCATCGCCGGACGTCTCAAGAGCATTCGCGACCAGTACGGCCCCGATGCGCTGGCGTTTCTGAATTCGCCGCGCTGCGCCAACGAGGAGTCCTATCTTCTCCAGAAGCTCGCCCGCGCCGTCATCGGCACCAACAACGTAGAGCACGGCACCGGCGTCTACTGCAACAATTCCATCAATGTCCTGCTCGACATGCTGGACGTGCCGGCCACGACCAACTCGATCGGTGAACTGGCTTCGAGCGAGGTCATCGTCGTGGACGGCGTGGACCTTGGCCGGCAGTTGCCAACCATCGGCGGTCACGTCATCCGCGCCAAGCTCAACGGCGCCAAGCTGGTGGTCATTGACACACGCCGGCATCGTGTGGCCGAAAGCGCCGATTATTTCATCCAGCTCAAACCCGGCACCGAAACGCTGCTCTACGGGGCGATGGCCAAGGTCATCGTGGACCGCGGCCTGATGAACCTGCCGTTCATCAAGGTCCACTGCCGCGACTATGAGAAGTTCCTCGAGCAAGTTGCCGGCTACGACCTGCTGGCTGGCGCCGAAGGCTGCGGCGTGCCGGCGGAACTTATCGAAGCCGCGGCGCTCGCCTACGCTTCCGCAAAGTCCGCCTCCATCCTCTACTCCACCGGCATCGAAGCGCGCGACGCCGAGAGCATCCAGGCCATCGTAAATCTTGCGTTGCTCACCGGCCAGCTCGGCAAGGTCGGCGCGGGCATCTTCGCACTCACGGAGCACAATAATCTTCAGGGCGTCTGCGACATGGGCATGTTGCCTGACCGGCTGCCCGGTTACCGCCCCGTGACGGATGCCGCAGGCCGCGCCGAGGTTGAGACGGTCTGGAAGACAAAGCTGCCCTCCACGTCCGGCTTGGATGCCCGCTCGTTGCTTACTGACCGCGGCGGCGGCAAAGTGAGGGCGCTCTGGCTCTGCCGCTATGATCCGGTGAACACGGCGTTCTTCGGCGATACGGTCAACACGCTCAAGCAGTTCGATCTGGTGGTGGTGCAGCACTTATTCATGACGGGTACGGCGCAATTTGCGCACGTCGTGCTGCCGATGACCGCCTTTGGCGAGGAGCAAGTCTCTTTCACCAGCACCGACCGGCGGATCCAGTTGGCGCAACAGGTGATCGAGCCGCCGCTAGGGCCGCTGCCGGCGTGGGAGCAAATCGCGCGCGTGGGCCGGGCCATGGGCGCGGACTGGAAATACAGCTCCGCCGCCGACGTGATGGACGAGATCGGCGAGGTGGTGCCGTTCTACAGCGGCGCCAGCCACGACAATCTCGCCCGCGACTATGGCCGCCAGTGGCCGTGCACCAAGGACCGGCCGCTCGGCACGCAGTTCCTCTTCGCAGACGGCAATGCCGGCCGGCGGTTCAAGTTTGTGCCGGTGCCGAAACCGGAGCTGGAAGCGTCGCCGAAGGATTTCCCGTTCACGCTGGTTTTTGGCCACTCGCTCTACTACTGGAACCAGAACGTCCTCATCCAGCACAGCGAGACGCTCAAGCGCGAATACCGCATTCTGCTGCTCGATTACCCGGACGGTTTCGTCGAGATCAACACCGCCGACGCCAAAGCGCTCGGCATCCGCGACAAGGAGAAAATCCGGCTCCGGTCGGCCAGCGGCTCAGCCGTCGCCGCCGCGCGCGTCACACACGAGGTGCGGGCCGGCACGGTCTTCGTGCCGCATTTCGTTCGCGATGTGCAAAAACAAATTCTGGGCGGGACGTACAGCGGGCGCCAGATCATGCCGGTGCGCGTGGAGAAGGAGATCGCATGAAAGCCCGCATCCTTGACAGCACCGACGTGTTGAAGATCGTGGACCTACTCCAGCAGCAAGGCTGCGAGGTCTTTGCGCCGTTTGGCGGCCGGGGTCGCGACACCTGTTACGACAAGGTTACTGACCAGAACCGCGACCAGATTCAGATTCACCTGCCCAATCCTTACTATCCACCGAAGCGGTTCATCTTCCCGCACATCGAGCGATTGATGAAGGTCCAGCGCAGCGACGGCGGCATCCAGATCGAGCCAACCTACCGCGAGCCGAAGCGGGCCATCTTTGGCATCCGCTCGTGCGACGTGGCGGGTATCTGGCACCTTGACCGCTTCTTCCTGGGGCGCGATTTCCGTGACATCTATTACGATAAGCGCCGCAAGAACATGTTCCTCGTCAACGTCGTCTGCACCGACCCGGCGCGTGACATCGGAGAGGAATGCTTCTGCGTTTGCGCCGACACCGGTCCGGCGGCGCGCGACCATTTCGATCTCCAGTTGATGGACCTCGGTGGCGGCGAGTTCATGGCAGTGGCCGGCACGCCGGCGGGCGAGGCGTTGTTCAGTGCGCCATTTTTCCGGAAAGGCACCGGGGCTCACGTCGCCCGGCGGCGCGCGATCCTCGGCGAGGTTCGCAAGAGTTTCAAACCGTCCACCACGAGCTGGTTTTCCGCCGCCATCCGCCACGTGTCCGCAGGACGGATTCAGGAAAAGACCTGGGAGGAAATCGGCAACCGATGTCTCGAGTGTGGCGGTTGCACTTACGTTTGTCCCGCCTGCACTTGCTTTACCGTCAGCGACCGCCAGATCGGGCCGGACGAGGTCGAGCGCGTCCGCATCTGGGACGCCTGCGCGCTCGGCGGCTTCACGCGGATGGCCGGCGGCCACAACCCGCGCCGGGCCGTCCACGACCGCCGCAACCGCCGCTTCTTCCGCAAACTGTCGCACTATTTCATCCAGCGCGAGCTTTCGATGGCTTGCGTCGGCTGCGGCCGCTGCGCCGCCGTCTGCCACGGCGACATCGGCATGCCCAGCATCGTGGAAATGATCCGCCGGGAAACGGCAGAGGTTGACAAACATGAACCTGTCGCCCGTTAAAAACGTTTACCTGCCGAAGATCGCGGTCCTCGACCGGGTGGTGGACGAAATCGCCGAGGTCAAGACGTTCTATTGGCGCTTCGTGGATCCGGAGGAGCAGGCGGCGTTCAGGAAATTCCGCCCCGGCCAGTTCGCGCAGGTGTCACTGTTCGGCGCGGGTGAGTTTCCCGCGTCGCTGCCGCCCAGCCCGACGGAAGAGGAAACGTTCTTCACGGTTCGCACGGTGGGCAGTTGCACCGCGGCGCTGCACCAGCTCAAGCCCGGCGACAAGTTCGCCGTGCGCGGTCCCTACGGCAACGGCTTCCCGATGGAGGAGTATTACGGGAAGAATCTTGTTTTCGTTGCCGGTGGCATCGGCCTGATTCCGTTGCGCTCGTGCATCATCTATGCGCTGGCCCATCGCGAGAAATACAAGCGCATCCAGATCTTCCTTGGATCCAAGACACCGCGCGACCTGATGTATCGCGACAACCTGCGCGAGTGGGAGAAATCCGCCGGCGTCGAGTGCCATCTTACCGTGGATCGCGCCGCTGACGGCTGGACCGGCAACGTTGGCGTCGTCGGCAGCCTGTTCAAGAAACCCGGCGTGCAGGTGGCGGTGGACAACACAGTCGCATTCGTGTGCGGCCCGCCGATCATGTTTCGCTTCGTCATCAAGGACCTCAAGGCCCTTGGTTTTCAGGATAAGAACATCGTTTCGACGCTGGAGCGCTACATGAAGTGCGGCGTCGGCAAGTGCGGCCACTGTTGCATCGGTGTTGCCTACGTCTGTGTGGACGGACCGGTGTTCACCTACGAGCAAATCCAGAAACTTGGCGAAGATATCTGATGCCTGATCTCGGCGAACAACTTGAGGTGTGCTTCCAGGGCCGCGTCTGCCTGATGGGTCTTGGCAACACCGATTATGGCGACGACGGCTTCGGCGTGCGCCTGGCGGAAACACTCGCCGCCGCCGGCGTGCCGGATGTCGTCATTGCTGGCGCGTCGCCCGACCGTTTTGTTGGCCGCGTTGCTGGCGGGGGCTTCGAGCATTTGATTTTCCTCGACGCCGTTGAGTCTGGCAGCGCGCCCGGCTCGGTGGTCTTTTTGAACGCGGAAGAGATGTCAGCGCGCTTTCCGCAGATCTCCACGCACAAGATTTCGCTGGGCTTGCTGGCGAAATGGATCGAGGCCAACGGCTCGACGCGGGCATGGCTTCTCGGCGTCCAGCCGGAGTCGCTCAAGCCCGGCGCTGGCCTGACGCCGACCGTCCAGAGAACGCTCGAAGCATTGGTCGAACTTCTGAGCAAGATGCCCGCGTGCGCTTCCGTCCCATCTGCCATCGTATGCTGACTCCTGAAAAAGCTGTCGTTGCTTCGATCCTGCTCTGCATGGCCGGGGCGGTGTTGACGCTGCTGGTGTCGCGGAACAAAACCGTGGCGGGCTGGCTCGCGTTCATCGTGACGGCTGCGACAGCGGGTTTGATCTTCTCTGCCGTGGCGCACGTGCTGACGGTCGGGCCTTCGTCGCATCCGGCGGCGTTTTGGGCGATGCCGAGGTTTGGCTTCGCACTGCGCATCCATGTGGATGGGTTGACGGCACTGTTCCTGATGCTGACGGCGCTGATTGCGGTGCCGGCGGCGTTCTATTCCATCACCTACATGCGGCACTACGAAGACTACAGCGTGGCGCGCTACTATCCGAACTTCCTGCTGTTTCTCGCCGCGATGTATGGGTTGGTGAGCACCACCGACATGATGTGGTTCTTCTTCATCTTCTGGCAGATGATGACGCTGCCGGGTTACGCGCTCATCCGCTTCGAGAACAAGAAACCGGAGAATATCCGCGCCGCGAACAAATACCTCATCATGATGCAGATTGCCTGCGTCGCGACGATGATCGGCGCCGAACTGCTCGCGGTGACGGGCGCGTCGGTCAGCGGCAGCGCGGCGTTGAAGTATGATTTTGACACGGTCAGCGCGAACCTGCCCGCGATGCTTGCCACGAGGTCCGGCGTGACCGCGCTGGCGTTTGCGCTGTTCCTGGTCGGCTTCGGCATCAAGATGGGCATGTGGCCGTTCGGCCAGGTCTGGCTGCCGGACGCGCATCCTGCCGCGCCGTCGCCGGTCAGCGCGATGCTCTCCGGCGTGATGATCAAGACCGGCGTGTATGGTTTAATGCGTTACTTCCTCTGGCTCGTGCCGCCGGCCGCTCTGGCCGACTACCCGCTCGCGAAATGGGGCTGCGTCGTCGCGGTGCTGGGCACGATCACCCTCTTCACGGGCACCATGCAGGCGTTGAGGCAGGAACAATCGAAGCGGCTGCTCGCGTTTCACAGCATTGGCCAGATTGGTTACATCCTGCTCGGCACCGGCGCGTGCATGGCGTTGCTGCCGGCCGCCGGCCCGAACGCCGCGGCGCTTGCCACGATCGGCTTGTTCGGCGCGCTGTTCCATGTGCTGAACCACGGTTTGTTCAAGGGCCTGCTGTTTCTCAACGCCGGCTCGATGCTGCACGCCACGGGCACGCAAGACCTGAACAAGATGGGCGGGCTGATCAAGTTCATGCCGCTCACCGCGATCACGGCGATGATTGCGTCGTTTTCGATTTCCGGCGTGCCGCTGTTCAACGGCTTCGTCAGCAAATGGAGCATCTATGTCGCGGCGGTGCAGGGCAGCGGCAGCGCGAAGTATCTCGCCGTCTGCGCCGTCATCGCCATCCTGACCAGCGCGTTGACGCTGGCGTCGTTCATCAAGTTCTTCGGGGTCAGCTTCCTCTCGCGCACCAGCAAGCTCGTCACCGCGCAAGCGGCAAAACGCGGCCGGCTTGAAGTGGGCTGGATGATGCAGTTGCCGCAGGTTGTGCTCGCATTCTTCTGCGTGCTGCTCGGCGTATTGCCGGCCATCGCGTTCAACCTGATACAATCCGCGATGAACGCCAGCCAACAGCAGGGGTTTGGCGCTCTGTTGGCCAAGGCTGCGCCGATGGCGGGCGGTCCGCTGCGCGGGTTGGAGGAACTGAACTCCGCCGCGTTGTTCGTCCCGGTTGCGCTCGCGGTCGTGCTGGGTTTGGCGTTCGTTGTCACCCGGTTTGTCTCGAAACTCGGCAGCGCGCCGCGCCGCGCCGACGTACCGTGGTTTTGTGGCTACGTGCTCGAGGCGGATTGCCATCGCTACGTCGCGCACAATTTCTACGGCGAGATCAAACGTTATTTCCATTGGCTGGGCGGAATGCCGTCGTCTCATCACGGGACGAGCCGGCCTCATTCCGTGTCACAGCCACATTCACACTAGTTTAATCATGATCAATGCTGAATATGCCGTTGCCGCCGCCATGCTGATTTGTCTCAGCGGGGCGTTGGCGACTTGGACGGGAGCGTGCCGCAAGTCCACCGTCGGGTGGATTGCGTTTGGCACGGTGGTTGTGTCGAGCCTGCTGGTTCTGGCGGGCGTCACCAGCGTGCTGATGTTTGGTTCAGGCAAACCGGTCACGTGTCTCGCCGTGCCTGCGTTCGGTTTTGCGCTTCGGTTGCATGTGGATGGTTTGAGCGCGGTGTTTCTCGGACTCGTCGCGACCGTCGCGATGCCCGCCGCGCTTTATTCCATCGAATACATGCAGCACCACCTCGAGCACGGGACAGGGCGCTACTATCCGGATTTCCTCCTTTTCATCGTTGCGATGTATGGTCTCATCAGCACCACCGACATGATGTGGTTCTTCTTCATCTTCTGGCAGATGATGACGCTGACGGGTTACACACTGATTCGCTTCGATCCGAAGAATCCCGGCCGGCTCCGTGCCGCCAACAAGTTCCTGATCATGATGCAGATCGCCTGCGCCGTGAGCATGATCGGCGCGCAGTTGCTTGTCGTCGCGGGTGGGCCGTCGGGCGCGTCCTCGATGTTGATGTATGATTTTGACAGCGTGAGCAGCAACATGCCGCAGCTTTTGCTCAAAAGTCCCGGCACGGTCGCGATGGCTTTGGCGCTGTTTCTCATCGGCTTCGGCATCAAGATGGGCATGTGGCCATTTGGACAAATCTGGCTGCCGGACGCGCATCCTGCCGCGCCGTCGCCGGTCAGCGCGATGCTTTCCGGCGTGATGATCAAGACCGGCGTGTATGGTCTGATGCGCTACTTCCTATGGCTCGTGCCGGCCAAGGCGTGTGGGGATTATCCCGTTCACTATTGGGGGATTGCCCTGACGTTGCTCGGCACGATCACGCTGTTTACCGGCACGGTGCAGGCGCTGAAACAGGATTTGTCGAAACGTCTGCTGGCTTTCTCCACGATCGGGCAGGCAGGTTACATCCTGCTGGGATTGGGCGTTTGCATGACGTTGATAGGTTCGAAGGACAGCGCGGTCGCGGCGCTGGGCGTGGCGGCGTTCTACGGCGCGCTCTTTCACACACTCAATCACGGCATCTTCAAGAGCCTGTTGTTCCTCAATGCCGGCTCCGTGCTTCATGCGACATCCACGCAGGACCTGAACAAGCTGGGCGGCTTGATGCGTTTTATGCCCGTGACGGCGGTCACGACGCTCATCGCGTCGTTCTCGATCGCGGGCGTGCCTCTCTTCAGCGGTTTCGCCAGCAAGTGGAGTATCTTCACCGCGGCCATCCAGGGCCATTCGGGGTTCCGATTGCTGCCGTTGTGCGTGATGGTGGCCATCATCACCAGCGCCGTCACGCTGGCGTTGTTCATGAAGTTTTTCGGCGTGATGTTCCTGACGCGGACCAGCGCGCTGGTGGCGGAAAAAGCCCGGAAACACCGCGTGCTGGAGGTGGGCTGGAAAATGCGCGTGCCGCAGATTGCGCTGGCGGCGGTGTGTGTTCTTTTTGGATTGCTGCCGGTGCTGCCGATTTCGATCATCCGCCATGCGTTGGAAGGAAGCCGGCATGGATTTGGTGAAGTGCTGGCCGGCGCCACGCTTCTCGCTCCCGGCGGATGGACGGGTCTCGGCGGCCTGAACCACGAATCCATTTACGCGCCGGTCATCCTGGCGCTCGTGCTGGGGACGATATTCCTCGTGACGCGCCGTGTGGCCAAACTGGGCGGTTCGCAGCGTCGCTCGGCGAAGCCCTGGCTGTGCGGTTACGTCAAGGAGGCCGACATGCATCGTTATCGCGCCCGCAACTTTTACGGCGAGATCAAGCGCTACGTGAGCTGGATGGGCGGCGCGTCTCGTCCGCAGGCGGAGCCGGTTCCAGTGTCCGATGACAAGTGAAGAAAGAAGATTTCGCATGGTCGCTCGAGAAAAACTGAATCTGTTGAAGGGAAAGTTTGGCGCCGCGGTCCAGCGGGCCGACATGCCTTGCGACGAACGCCTGTTCGTCTTTGTGGAGGCGTCGGCGCTGAAGGCCGTCTGCCAGTATCTTTTCCGCGACCTCGACGCCCGCTATGTGATCAGCATCGGCATGGACGACCGGCCGTTCTCCGGCCACTTCCTGGTCGCGCACGATTTCGCGTTCGACCGGGAGCACCTCCTTTGCAGCGTGCTCACGCATGTGCCGGCGGACAACCCGAAGGTGGACAGCATTACCGACGTGGTGCCGGCGGCGAACTGGGCCGAGCGGGAGATCTACGACCTGATCGGCATTGAGCCGGTGGGCCACCGCTATCTGAAACGGCTGGTGTTGCCGGACGGCTGGCCCGATGGTGTGCATCCGCTGCGCAAGGATTTCGCGTGGAACCAGGTGCCCGAAGGTTTCGACGACACGAAGGAGTTCAAGTTCGATGAACCGCCGGAAGGCTGCACGGTGGTGCCATTTGGGCCGTTCCATCCCACGCTGGATGAGCCGACGCACTTCCGGCTCTACATCGAGGGTGAAATGGTGCGCGGTTGCGAGTATCGCGGTTTCATGGTGCACCGCGGCATCGAGAAACTCGCCGAGTCCGTGCTCACCTACAACGAAATCCCGATGATGGCCGAGCGCATCTGCGGCATCTGCGGTTGCGTGCACAACGTCGCCTACGCGCAAGCCGTCGAGAGCGCCGCGGCCATCAAGCCGCCGCCGCGCGCCGAATACATCCGCACGATCATGCTGGAGATCGAGCGCCTGCACAGCCATCTGCTTTGGGTCGGTCTCGCCTGTCACATTGTCGGCTTCGACACGATGTTCATGCAGAGCTGGCGCATTCGCGAGCCCATCATGTGGATCGCGGAAAAGATCAGCGGCAATCGCAAGACCTACGCGCTTTGCGTCATCGGCGGCGTGCGTTGGGACATCACGCCGGAAGTGAAGGACGAGTTGCGCGGCGTGCTGGACAAGCTCGAAGCCGAATGGCGGCCGGTGGTTGCCGCCGTCAGCAAGGACAAGAACATCCAGAAGCGCACGCGCGGCGTGGGCGTCGCGGATCGCAATCTCGTGAAGAACGCCGGCCTGGTTGGCCCCGTGGCGCGGGCCTCGGGCGCGGACATTGATTGCCGGCGCGATCATCCGTATGCCGCCTACGACCGCTTGGACTTCAAGGTGATCGTCGAAAGTGGCTGCGACGTCTGGTCACGCGTGCTGGTCCGGGCCAACGAAGTGTTTGAGTCCATCAAGATCATCCGCCAGTGCCTTGAGAAGATGGAAGACGGGCCGTTGCACTTGTCGCTCAAAGACGAACTGCCAGTGGGGCGGTTTGGCCTGTCGTCGGTGGAAGCGCCGCGCGGCGAGAGCCATCATTTTGTCATCACCGGTGAGAACAACCGTCCGCGCCGCTGGCGCGTGCGCGCCCCGACTTACCAGAATCTCCAGGGCATCCCGGCGATGATCAAGGACCAGCAGTTCGCTGACATGACGATCTCGCTCGGCAGCATTGACCCGTGTTTCTCGTGCACGGATCGATTGGAGACGATCGACTTGCGTTCCGGCGTGGCGAAGGTCTGGACGCAGGAGGAGTTGATCAAGCTGACGCGCGCGAAGAAGGCGTAATCGGATATGCACCGCAACATCATTTGGATGATTCTGATCGGACTGGCGAACGTAGTCATCGTGCTGCTGGTGGCGCCGTTCTTCCAGGGCGTGCTGCGCAAGATCACGGCGCTCATCCAGTCCCGCCAGGGCCCGCCGGTCTGGCAGCCCTATTTCGATTTGCTGAAGTTGCTTGGCAAGGAGGACATCGAATCCGGCGAATCGCCACTCATGCAGCGCTTTGCTGTTTACCTGTCGCTGGCGACGGTGCTGACGATCGCCTGCCTCGTGCCGATGGGCTGCGCGGCGCCGATGAATGCCGTGGGTGATGTGATCCTGCTGATTTACCTGCTGACGCTTTGCGGCATCTGCACGCTGCTGGCGGGCCTGGCGGCCGGGTCCACCTACTCGTTGCTCGGCATCAGCCGCGAGATGATGACGATGATTGCGCTGGAGCCGTTGTTTGCCATCGCCCTGGTCGTCGGTGCTGTGCATACGCATTCGTTCCGGCTCGACACCGTGCTGAACGGATCGGTTTACGCAAGCGCTGCGTTTCCGTGGTCGGGCGTGATCATGCTGGCCGTGATGCTGCTGTCGTTCCAGGCGTTCGTGCAGCGCGTGCCGTTCGACATCTCGGAGGCGGAAACCGAGTTGATGGAAGGTCCGCTCATGGAATACTCCGGGCCGAAGCTGGCGCTTTTTAAATACGCGCAGATGGCCAAGCTCGTCATTTACAGCGCGCTTTTCGTGACGCTGTTTGTGCCGTGGGGATCGAGCCTGGTGTTTCCGCTGGGCTGGCTGGTGTTTTGGGCGAAGGTCACGGGCCTCGTGCTGTTCGTGACGCTGGTGGCGGCGACGCACGCGCGCTACCGGATTGACCAGGCGATCCGTTACTTCGCGGGCCTGCTGGTGTTGGCGCTGGTGGCGCTGGTGTTGGCGAGCTATGGCTACTGATTGAGGTAAACGCATGTCTGTCTTGAGCAAACTCAAAGAAACGCTGGTCTGCCTAAAGGCGGGGCGCGTGACGCTGCCGTATCCGGCGCAGGCGCGGCCGGTTCCGGAGAAGTTCCGCGGCCGGCCGGTCTTCGACGTGGCCAAGTGCACCGGCTGCGGCGGCTGCGCCAACAATTGCCCCGCGCGCGAAATCCTCCTCTTCGATCTCTGCCAGGAGATTCGCATCCTCCAGTATCTCGGCCGCCGCTGCACCTACTGTGGCCGCTGCGCGGATGTTTGTCCGGAAAAAGCCATCACGATGAGCCACGAGTTCGAGACCGGCACGAACAGCATCGGCGACATTCAGCAGCGGCTGGAATTGTTCATGAGCACCTGCCAGCGATGCGGCCGCTGCTTCAAGGAACCGTCGGCGCTGGAGCAACTGAAACTGAAAGGCTATCGCCTCGATGACGTGGCGCACGAACGCTGGGTATTCCGCTCGAAGTCATATCTCGACACCGAGCCGGTGGTGGACGACATCAAGATTGAAATGGACTGATTGCCCGCTAAACACGCGAAATGACGCTAAAGATGAAGAACATAGTCGGCAACCTCATCTACAAGGAGGAATGTTACGCCATTCTCGGCGCCTGTTTCGCGGTCTATAAAGACAAGGGCTGCGGTTTCCTTGAGTCTGTTTATCAGGAGTGTTTTGGAGATCGAGTTCGAACACCTTTTAGCGTGTTTAGCGGGCAAACAAGATTATGTTGAAAAACCTTTGCCAGAAAATGTTCGGCCGGTCGCTGTGGGTCTATCACGCCAACAGCGGCGGCTGCAACGGCTGCGACATCGAGGTACTCAACGTCCTTACGCCTTACTACGACGTCGAGCGCTTCGGCATCAAGCTGGTCGGCTCTCCGCGCCACGCGGACGTGATGCTTTGCCAGGGGCCTGCGATGCGTTCCACAGCGAAGGCACTCAAGCGCGCCTACGATGCCATGCCCGCGCCGAAGCTCGTTTTCGCCATCGGTTCGTGCGCCTGCGGCGGCGGCATCTGGTATGACACCTATTCCGTGCTCGGCCCCGTCGAGAAGGTTGTGCCCGTGAACTTTTACATCCCTGGCTGCCCGCCGCGGCCCGAGGCCATCATCTACGGCGTGGCCGTTGCGGTCGGTCTCGTGGACAAGAAAACCGCCCCGGTGAAGTTCAAGCAGATCGAGATGCCGATTCCGCGCTATCATCCCAACGACCTCAGCGGCCGGGACGAACTGGTCGTTTACGAAAAAGTCGAGAAGGTCTGAGCCGTGAGTGTCGAAGAATCTTCACTATCCCAGCCCGCCAGCGATCCGGCCATCTGGCCGCTCGATCCAGATGTGGTCTTCCTGAATCATGGTTCGTTCGGCAGTTGCCCGCGGCCCGTGTTCGAATTCCAGCAGCAAATCCGCGCGAGATTGGAACGACAGCCGGTGCAGTTTTTCGTGCGCGACCTGGAAGGGTTGCTCGACACGGCACGAGTGGTGCTGGCGGAGTTTGTCGGGGCGGATGCGGACGACCTGGTTTTCGTGCCGAATGCCACCGCCGGCGTCAATACGGTGCTGCGCTCGCTGCGGTTTGAGCGCGGCGACGAGCTGATGGTGACAGATCACGAATACAACGCCTGCCGCAACGCGCTGGATTTCGCGGCGGCGCAGTGGAGCGCGCGCGTGACGGTGGTTGCGGTTCCGTTTCCGCTGGCGTCGGCGGACGACATCGTGGCGGCGGTGATGGAGCGCGTGACGCCGCGAACACGGCTCGCGCTGCTCGATCACGTCACCAGCCAGACCGGCTTGGTGATGCCGATCCAGCGGCTGGCGGAGAAGCTTGCGGAGCGCGGAGTCGAGACGCTCGTGGACGGCGCGCACGCGCCGGGCATGATGCCGCTGCGGTTGCGGGAGATCGGCGCGGCCTACTACACCGGCAATTGCCACAAGTGGCTTTGCGCGCCGAAGGGCGCGGGTTTTCTCGCCGTGCGCCGTGACCGGCAGGCGCTCATCCGGCCGCTGTCCATCAGCCACGGCGCGAACTCGACGCGGACCGAACGGTCGCGTTTCCAGATTGAGTTTGGCTGGACGGGCACGTGCGATCCATCGGCATGGCTGAGCGTGCCGGAATCGCTGCGGTGGGTCGGCTCGCTCCTGCCCGGCGGCTGGCCGGAAGTGATGCGGCGCAATCGCGCGCTGGCGTTGGCGGGAAGGAAAGTCCTCTGCGACGCGCTGAGTATCGCGTTGCCGTGCCCGGAGGAACTCATCGGTTCGCTGGCATCGATTCCGATTGCCGACGCAGCCGACGATGGCGCTCCGGCGTCACCGCTCTACGCCGATCCGCTTCAGGACAAGCTCCGTCTCCGGCATCGCATTGAAGTTCCGATCATCCCGTGGCCCGCGCCACCGAAGAGATTGCTGCGCATCTCCGCGCAGCTTTACAACTCGTTGCCCCAATACCGGCTCCTCGCGGAGGCGTTGAAGTCGGAGATGAAGGAAC
>JBAZIR010000123.1:0-13830 GCA_041651735.1 Verrucomicrobiia bacterium
TTAAACAGACTCGTAAGGTAACACCAACGTAAACTTAGCCCCATCCTGAAACTCCTTGTGGTAATAAACATCGCCACGCGCGGCTCTAGCCACCCGGCGGGAAGACTTCAACCCAAAACCTAGGCCCTTGGCCTTGCTGCTTTGGATGGTCTCGAACAGACTGTCAACCATGTCAGCAGGAACGCCCGGCCCTCCGTCCTCAACGTCAATGCAAAGTCCAGGGCCAGAAAAGTTCGCATGATACCGTTCTTGCGCCTCTATCAAGCGCAAGTGGATCAGAATGTGTTTTTTGTCTTTCTGATGCTGTAGCGCATCAACCGCGTTCTGCATAAGTACGGAGAGCACCAACTCAATGGCCGTTACATCTATCTTGAGTTGTGCGAGGCCCGAATCTTCCTTAAACTTAACGTCCAGCTCCGGCTGATGTCGCAGCAAGGCCGCGATTCGTTCGCGGAGGTACTCCGGCAACACCACAGTTTCCATCCGAGACCTGTACGGCTTGCGGAGGTTTAGAAACTGAGCACGAACACCAGAGACAATCTCGTTTTGTTGTTCTACCGCAGCAATACCTTCTGCGACATCGGCATCAAATACGCCAAGTTCATTCAAGCGGTTCACCAGATTCGTGAGGGCGAAACGCATTGTTACTGTTGGTGTACTGATGTTGTGCAGGATCAGAGCGAACGTCTCTATTTGAGCCTGCTCCACCTGCTCAGCAGTCCGTCGCTCCACAAGAAAATCATGAAGGGCAAACGCAGCTCGACGGGCAATTTCGCGAGCGACTTGTCTCCGTTTTTGATCCTTGAAGTGTTGGGGGGCCGTGGCTTGGAGACAGAGCGAACCGATGCATCGGCTCTGGATAATCAACGGCTGTAAGCAAATGGCCTTGATAGTGTCCAAGGGACGTCTGGCTTCTGGAGACAGCGCATCGCGAACAGAATATATTTCCTTGCTGTGCTCCTCGGTATTCTGAATGTGCTCCTGCGCAGAGAGGATCGTTCTGACAGACCAAGACGCGATGTGCTTGAGAGAATAGCTCTCGGGAGCTGCAGCCTCGTAACTTTCCGGCTGAGCATCGTCGAGCTTCAACAGCACCGCGTTATCGCCCTCGACATAGCGAATGTGGCCGCTACAACTACCGGTAAGATGCACACCTTTTCTAACCAAGAACTTCAGTGCATTGAACGGCGTCCCGACCTTTTGCAGATCAAGGTCTATCTTTCCAACCTCAGACTCCACCTCGGCTACCAGCCGTTCGCCAGCCTTGCGGGAATCTTCCAAGGCGTTGAGAACCTCTCTAGCATAGGGTCGAATGACGCCCACAATATCCGAGTTACAGTCACTACCGGATACCTCAATAAGGGCGATCGTCCGGTCGCCTTCGACGATGGGCCAGTAAATGAAGTTGTCCGAGGGCGCTCCAGGCTGCAATGATCGGTCACGGCTTAGCGGAAAGAAGTAACCATACTTAGTCCGCCTCATGTTGTCTTCGGCGTCTTGCAGATAGTCTCTCGGCGGAATCAATCGGCTTTCAGAGGCTTGTGGGGATCCGTAACCGGACGCAGCCATGACAATGAAGTTGTCCGTCGCTCCATCGCGAAACATGATTCGCACGCGTTCGAACAACCGTTTTGGGATATAAGAATTGTCCGACGGTCTGTCACGCAACGCACCGGCTATCAAATCAAGACGCCGATCCAGAGGCATAGCGGAGAGTTGAGCAGAATCCGTCAGATCCTGAACTGACTCCATGACGGCTAATGGCCGTCCGTCAGCGGCTATAACGACTTTGCCTTGATTATCAGTTATCGGCTGTGCCCACACTCGGAGGTAGAAGAGCTTATCCTTCTCTCGAAATGGAAGAAGTGAAAGGAAAAGTCGCTCATCCGGCTGGCCACTTTTGAAACTGGCGTGAACAAGACAAGTGAGACATGGCCAGAACTTGATGCCATGCCAATTGGAACACGGGCTTTGGGGCAGACCAGGCGTGGTTAACCCCGTGATCCTACGCATCGCGTCGTTCATGAACCAAAGTTTGTGAGAGCGATCAATGATGTCCACGCCGATGCTAAGTTGCGTTAGAAGAGAAGGCACATTTTCCCGATCCGCGTAGTAGCGGCCAATCCATTCTCGCAAAATCGAGAGTTGCATCATCTCGTCCACGAAGGCTTTGACGAGGATCTTGTCCTTGTGAGGCGAACCACGTTCAATGTAACGAAACGCGCCAGCGGAAAGGGCTTCGTATCTAAATCTAGCCACCACCTCTGCGTTATCCGAGGGAACATTTGTGAAGACGAGCACGAACAAATCGCGGCTGAGGCTCGCCAGCTTGTGGGTTAGCGCGATACCCCCCATTTGGTTATTATCAAGCACTTGATCAATAACTGCAAACTGAAAGCGCTGCGGGTCCGCTCTGAATAGTTGCTCGGCCTCAACCGCTGTCCGGACCCCAATAACGTCGGTTACCGGGTCGCGCAACTGCGCCACGAGTTCGTCCCGATATACGTCGTTGTCATCTACAACGAGCACCGACTTCTGCTCAGCAATGTGCTCTGCCATCGCTACGCCCTCCTCACAGGAATATTCACTTCAATCGTCGTGCCAACCAGCAAGATGCTCCGGCGAATCCGGATGCCACCTTGCTGACCATTTAGCCGCACATCTTCCACGATCGTTCGGGCTATATCCAATCCCATGCCACAACCGTCTCTCTTAGTCGTGTAATGCATGTCAAACACTCGCTTGAAATCGCGTTTATGGATGCCTGGACCATTGTCGTGAACGAAGATATCGGCCCACTGTTCGTCGTTAGCTTCAGTACGGTAGCGCAGTTCGATCGCGATCTCGCGGCAGCTTGGCCGCAAGGTATCTAAGCGATGGATTTGCTGGGCGGCGTTGAGCAGGAGGTTATAGAGCACTTGCTCAAAGCCACTCCTTCTCATCTTCGTGAAGCACTCCGGTTCGGTGTAAGGGAGCATGCGCACCTCAACGCTGTAGTTCTGGGCTTCGGCACTGAATCGCTGGGCGATGGCAGCCAACTCCTGAGCGATAGGAAACTCCGTCGATTCGGCGAGTGTCCCGCGTGCCATGTCACGAAATGTCCTAACGATACTCGCCGCTCGGGTAGCATTGCGTTCCAAGTTGTTGAGGGCACCAGCGACGTCAGGGTTGTCTATTCCTTGCCCATCGGCCAAGCTATTAGTTAGGTTTCGCACTGTTATGTCGAACGATAGCGCGTTGCTCAAATCATGAGCCATGCTTCCGTAAACCTGTCCCATCATTGCGAAAGACTTAACCTGACGAAGTTCTTCGGTGAGAAAGGCGATCCGCAACAAGTAGCCCATCTGTGTGGCCACACCCTCGACCTCCCATTTATGACTTGCGTCAAAACTTGAGGGATGCCGATGGAAGGCAAATAACGCGTAGCCATGAGTTGCTCCCAAGCCCAGCTTCACGGGAACGCCTACGCAGGACCGATATCCGTAGGCTTCTTGGAGAAACCGATGTCGCCGATGTTCACCCCGTGCCTTGGCGTCTTTTGCTTGAACCGTTTGCTGCTTGATCGCGACGTCTGCCAAAGGGCTCTCACCCACGCGCGGTTTCACAGATCGAAACAGGCTCTCCGGGTCAGATTTGGCGACCATCTGAACTGTGTAAGACACCGGATGCACGGAGAACAGAACCACAGCCTCCGCGCGAATTGTCTGCCGCAACACATTGACGAGGCACTGAATCTCGTCGTATTCGCCGGGATGACCAAGATCGCAAGCTTGTTCGGCATGGGAGCGTGGCCCCCCAGGGAGCATGTCGAGCAACGGTCGAGGTTGTTCACCAACAGAGGCCAAGGCTTGGTGTAACTCCTCGTAGCCGAACGGCTTGGTGATTACTTTGGAGACAGGAAAAGTCGCATTTGTTAGTGAAGGGCTTTTACGGTCAAGATCCAAGCCTGTAACGATGACTATCGGGCAGTTCGGCTGTTCATCTCGGAAAGTCTGTGCAACGTGCAATCCCTCAAGCTTACTGCGATCACGCAGTTCCACATCAATCACTGCTAAGTCAAAATCTTCCTCGCGATTACGGATAGCAGAGGTGGCTTCTTCTTCGGTTCCACACGCAACGACTGTGCAACCCATGCTGGTAAGGAATTTGGAGATCGCCGTTAGCAAACACTTGTCATCATCCACAAACAGGATTCGATTAATATCCTCCACCGGCGGGTCTTGATGCAGTGAAGAGTCAAATTCCAACAGGTGCTCCGCTGGGGCAACAGCTTCAATTGCGGCAGCAGTATCAACGGAGGCGACAGCGTCGGCCAAAGCTACCGGGGACCTCACGTATCCGCTCACGTCGAGAACCACCACACGCTTCTCAGCATCTGCATTGCGAAGGCAAAAAAAACCAGCCACTTCGTCGCCAATTATAGGTCGGGCGAAATTGCCCCAAGAGGAAGGCAATAAATCCTCCAATCCTTCCAAATCCACTTCAGCACGGATGCCTGGTCGAATCAAGCCGATTGCCCTGCCCTTGGTTACCGCAGTGACTTCCATCACCTTGATCTCGCCATCTTTCCACGAGGCAACGGCATTCCATGGATCATTTGCGACGCGGACGTGGCTTACCAGCTTCTGGCGCTGCCCAAAGGCAGAACCAAGCTCTACCACCTCAATCTCCTTCCCCAAAAGGTCTTGCGCACGCTCCCGAAAATCTTGATGCAAATGGAAGTCGGCGTACATCTCATGGCCAGGTAGCCATGCGTCCTGCTCCTCAGCAGGCCCAATCAGTTTGACGACAGCGCCCGAAGCTTTAATCTGCGTTATAATGGCTTTTGGCATGTCCCGGCTGACATTCGGTTGACCTGAGCGCAAGCCACAAATTCACGTCTGTACTTCTTAAGTGAAACCGAGTGAGCATTGTGGTTACACTTCTTCTTGAATATTTATACTGCTTTGAGAATATGTCACGTGAATTCTTTCAGTTGCCTGCTCATGAGGCAAAATCAGGCGGAAAGGGCTAAAGCCCATGGAGTGGGGGCCTTTAGTCGTACTCACTGTAGATCAGCGAAAGCGTGGAGTAACAATCTGGTAGCAATAGACGAACGACGGGTATGACAGCAGTGGCAACGTTCAACCTGTTTTGCAGCAGGCTTAACGCAGTTCTAAACGATGAACTGAGCTGCTACATAATCGCGAGATTCTCCACCGTGTCCGGTCGGTTCGCGTGTCGCCTGTGTATGCTGAGTCTCGCTCTTGCAGTCCAGGAAATAGTCGCAATCCTTGGGGTTCGTCGGGTTGCGCCGTGAGGCAGAACGCTGACTCTTGGCCTACGCCAGCTTATGGTTTTCAATCGGCACGCGCGGGGGCGGTGGTTCATAGGCGCCATCATAAACACGGATATTCAGGTCCTGGGCAGGCACGAGATGCCGCTCACGGGATAAATTTTCGTTTCTGAAACATCTTTTGCTTCGCGGCGCGGCGGCAGCGTGATATACACGCCGCCTTTTTCACGGAGAGAATAATTTATGTCATTTGAAAGCGGTCAGATCGGGTTTCGGATGTGTTACGCGCTGAAGGAATTGCCGACCGACGCGGTGCAACGGTTCGCGAGCAAGGCTTCGCCGCCGTTGAAGTCGCTCAGCGCGGAGCCGGCCATCGGCTGGGTCGGCGGACGGCATCTTTTCGACTTGCCCATCAGCGATGAGAACGCACGCCTCGGCGGCTACCTGCGGCTGAGCCTGCTGAAAGCCGAGCGCAAGGTGCCCAGCTCACTGTTGCGCGCCGAGTCCTTCATGGAGGAACTGGCCCGGATGAAGGCCGATAACAAGCCGTTTCTGGACCGCAAGGCCAAGAGCGAAGTCCGCAAGCAGGTCATGTCGCGGCTGCTGCCCCAGATGCCGCCGACGCTGCGCGCCATTCCCTTCGTGCATGACGAACGCGGCGGCGTGGTGTATGTCGGCGCGGTGTCCGAACAGCAGATGGATGCGTTGCGGGTCAACTTTCTCGCCGCCACGGGCATTGACCTCGTTCCCGTGAACGTCGAAACGGCCGTGGCGCAGCGGCGCGGCCAGAAGGCCAAGCAGTGGGCGCCCGCCAGCTTCTCGCCGGAAGCGTCCGACGACGAGATGGAAAACCGGCCGGGGCAGGATTTCCTGACGTGGCTCTGGTTCGCCTCGGAGGACCGCGGCGGCCTCTTCGAGAGCCGCGAACGCGGCCAGATCGCTGTGGCGCTCGAAGGCCCGTTGCTGCTGGAGCGTCCCGGCGATGGCGCGCACGTGATCGCCATTCGCGAAGGCGTGCCGACCGCAAGTCCAGAGGCGCAGACTGCGTTGATGACCGGCAAGAAGTTGCGCCGCGCAAAGCTGACGCTGGCCTGCCAGGATGAGACGTGGATGACCTCCTTCGACGCGGACTCCTTCGCGTTCCGCGTGAAGCTGCCCGACCCCAAGGAAGTCCTCGACCCGGCATCCCGATTCCAGGAACGCATCCAGAAGCTCGGTGAGTTTCGCGATCTGTTCTTCGAGTTGCTTGACCAGTTCCTCGACGACCGCTGTGACGAGAAGAACTGGGCGAAGGCGCAGAAGAAGATTCACCAGTGGGCCGCCACGAGGGACACGAAGAAATAAGCCGGAGCCGCGCGCCAGGCGAAGAGACGAAGAACAACACCGCCCCGAACGGACTGACGGCGATGCCGGGCTTCAGGCCGTTCCTGCCATGACCGGTTTGCGTTGCCCTCTCGCCCCTCGCGGAGAGCGGCTCACTGGGCGGTCTCGCACTCGGCGATCCTCTCGCCGTAGAACTCGTCAGTGATCAGGCCATCTTCGAAGAGCACTTTAAGTTGCCGCACCCGCCCGGCCACCTGCCTCTTCGTGAACACACGCCCCTTGGCTTGCAACGCGGCCGCTTTGATTTTCGCGTGCATCAGCATCTCGGGCGAAATCTCCCGCGGCACGCGCGGCGGCGGTGGTTCGTAGGTGCCATCGTAAACAAGAACCTTCAGGTCCTGGGCAGGCACGAGATGCCGCCACAGGAACGCCTGCATCCGGTCTTCAGCAGGAACGGCTGTATGGGTGATTTCCTTGTCGCCAATCATTGCGCTGCCAATAACGGTGATGTTCATGGGACCTTTGGTGATGAGGTCCGTCTTGAAGCTGAGGCGGGTGATGTTCTGAGTGCTGAGCAGTATGACGGGATAGGGGGTGAATCCGATGGGCGGGTCCTTCAGGGTAATCTTGATGGGGCCATCGAAGCCGTCCTTGCGCGAGGCATAGACACTGAGAGTGGCGCTGCTCTTCTGCCGGACGCTGGTGCTGCTGGCCACAACACGCAGCGCGAAATCATGCTGCGGCGCGCTGATGCGCAGGCGGTAGCCATATTCCCTGCCACCCTTGCGACCGGTGTCGCCGATGTGGACGTAGTAGGTGCCGTCGGCAGGCAGCCGAGCCATGAAGTAGGAATCCGCATGGTGGGTGTTGATGCCCGCGCCGAGGTATTCGCGGTCGTCGCTGAACGCCAGCAGTTGGCCGCGCGTGTCGGTGAGTTTGATCACGGAATCCACCGGGGAATCGAGCCGGCGCGCGTAAACTTCCGCAACGACCGAGTCGCCCGCATTGCCGGTGAACTCGAACACGTCCCAGTCGTCCACCTTGTCGATATGCCCGTTGACGATGACAGGCAGCGTCACCTTCTGCGCGCGCGCCGGGGTGTTGTTAGGCTCCTTGTCGAAAATCTCGGGCAGCGTGTCCAAGGCAAATGGCACGGGATTGGAGATGAATCCGCCTTTATTCGCGACGACTTGATGAATGCCCGACTCGGCGTCTTTGGCGGGCAACGCCAGCGCGGCGCCGCCCAGATGCAGACCTTTCATTTTGATCGATGTCGGCTCGCCCACCCGGCCACCCAGCGGGAAGATGCTCGTGATGAACGGCGTCTCGCCGATGGTGATGCGATAGACGAAATCCTCGCGCCCCCGAAAGATGGCGTCATTGATGACCAACACATATTCGCCGTCCCGTGGAATCCTATAGACAATGATCGGGTCCGGTTTGAAGCGGTAGTCATCGTCATAGGCCAGTTCCCTGCCGTTGGCATCGTAGAGCGTCAGCACAGGCTGAAACCAGCCGGGCACGGCGTCCGCAAGATACGGAATCAACTGCCGCGCGAGGGTGGTGATGACCAGTTGCTGGCCCTTGCGCGCCTCAAACCGATACCGGTTGAGTTCGCCGGAAGCGATCTGGCCGTTCACCGTGCATGGAATGGCCACGCGGTCCTCGATCTCGTTGTTCGGCCGCTTCCGGAGGGCGAGATATTCTTTGCCGAGCACCTGATAATCAGCGGTCTTCATCGGCTTGCGGCAGTATTCAGCCAATTGTCCTACGTAGAAAACGAGCGGATTCGACGCGCCGCCGCGCCGTGTCACCAAGCGCAGTTCCCGCTCCCCAGGCGGCGCATCGGGAGCTATGGCAACCTCGACATAAACAATGCGGGCAAGCGCGCGGCTGGCCGGGGTGTTCACGTTTTCGCGGAATATTTTCTCGATCCGCATGATGAGCCTTCGCGTCGCCTCATCCTGGACTGCGGCAGTCTTCCCCTCCCCCGTCGCCGAAGGTGTCATCGTCGAGGCGGCCATTGCCTTCGCTTTCCGCAAATCCCTCAGTTGCTCATCCAGCAACTGGCGATCTTGATTATTGGTCGCCCTGCAATCCTCGACCACCCTAGCTGTCACGCCCGGGCCAGAAACCACCACGCCGTTAACACCGTCCAAGCCTTGTCCACCGAGTTTGACTTGAAACGTCGTGCCCTGCTGGCCGCCAGCGGGATACGCGAAGCCGATATACGGTCTTGTCTGCGCCCATGCCGACGGGGCCATCGCCACTACACCGGCTATTCCAAGAACCGCGAGCCAGTTCACTTTGCGCATAAGCCGTTCCTTGTTTGCACAACAAAACACAGAATGCACTGAATGCACGAAAAGACACCGCCACCCTTTGCGTCCCGCCGTGCGTTCCGTGGCTGCCGCAATTTGCTACATGATCTCTGTCAAAAGTCCGTTCGACTTCACACCTTCCGCGGCGGAGGGCAACACGTGGGCCTTTAGGCCCATCGGGTGGGGTAGCTTCGCGGTGGCGTCAATACCCGCCAATTGGTAGATGCTGCCCAGAAGGTCCACCGGATACACGGGGCGATCCTTGGGTTCCTCGCCCTTTGCGTCGGACGAGCCAACAACCTGGCCGCCTTTGAAACCGCCGCCGGCAACCAGGACGCTGAACACGTTGCCATAGTGGTGGCGCCCGCCATTCCACGGCGGTTCCCAGGAGACTTTCGGTGTGCGGCCAAACTCACCGGTGCACCACACAATGGTGGTCTCAAGCAAACCGCGGTCTTTCAAATCTTGCAGCAACGTCGCCAAGCCCTGGTCCAGGTTCGGGCACTGACGACGCATAGTCATAAAGTGGTTGCTGTGCGTGTCCCACCCGCCGGGGTAGTTGATGACGATGTAAGGAACACCCGCCTCCACCAGCCGACGCGCCGCCAGGCACTCCTGCCCAAAGGTGTGGCGGCCATACTTGTCCCTCAACTCCGGTTTCTCGATGGAGAGATCGAACACCTCTTTGCCTTTGCCCAGAATCAAGTCATACGCCGCTTTCTTGGATTCCTCCGCGGCGGTCATTTGCGGACTCGCGGCCATCGCCTTGCCCATCGTATTCATCTTCTCGAGTAACTCGCGCCGGCTCTTCTGCCGGTCGTCGGCGATGGCACGGGCCACAACGCCTTCCACCTCGAAGCGGCTCGCGTTCGGGTCGCCGCCGGTGGCAAAGGGTTTGTATTTCGGCCCCAGGAAACCCTCTTCGGAGAACCGACCCTGCGCCTGCGTCATCACCACGTAGGGCGGAATGATGCCCTTGTATTCCTTGCCCTTGAACAGCGCGAAGATCGCCCCCACACTCGGATATGCCAGCCGCTCGCCGGGCGTGTGGCCGGTCTGCATCAGGTAGGCTGCGGTCTCGTGGCCGTTGTTGCGATGCGTCATGCTGCGGATGAGTGAGAACTTGTCCATCTGCTTCGCGAGCTGGGGGAACAGTTCGCCAATCTGGATGCCGTCCACGTTGGTCGGAATCGCCTTGGAGAATTCGCCCATGTATTCGTAGCCCGACTCCGGTTTCGGGTCCCATGCGTCGTTGTGCGACATGCCGCCCCATAGGAAAACCTGGATGACCGATTTGGCCTTGCCTTTGCTCTTGGTGGCAGCTGGCGCGGATGGCGAGGCCACCGCGAATGCTTGAGGTCCCAAACGGTCGGCCAACATCAATCCGGTCGTTGCATAGACGCCCCGACGCAGCACTTCACGCCGGGAGATGTTCTTTCCATTCTTCGAACTGTGGCTCGTTCTCATACCCCTGTGGCTTCCTTTCATGCTTGCTCATCCGATAGCTCAAAGGTTTCCGCCGGAGTGCAATCAGAATTTGCACTCTGCGACAACGTCTGCCCGTGCATTATATATCATCTCGCCAAACGCCATCGTCCGCAATGACCCAAAAGTATCATTGGGAAAACGCGTGACGCCGCACGGCTTGAAACCCTGCTTTTTCAGCGTTTCCATGACTCACAGCAACACCGCAATAGTCACCATGGGCACGGCTCGAAACAGCAAGGTCATGCCACCTGTGCTGGACCGCCGACTCTTGACAACCCGATCGATTGAAGTTGCGACCGAGGCTACCGGTCAATGGCCCGTCTCAACAGGTTATGCGTGATCTGTTGCACGCGCGGATCGGGACCATTGGGCCGCGTGTTGTGGCTCCACACGGGCATGTGCCCCGGCGGAGCGCTCAAGCCCAAGGACCAAAAAATGGTCGAGGCATTGAACACGAAGCCGCCTTTTGCTGTGGGGTAGATCGTCGCCTGATAAGGGACAGGGCGCGTGCCACCGTGCAGGGCAATACCCTCGGCCACCACCTCCAGGCCCTTGATCGGCGGGGGATCGCCATGGAATTCCCAGCCCACCAGCCCGCGGATTCGATCGCCTTTCTTCATTCCCGTGCCGGCGAACATCCAGTGCTCCGGTTTGGCGCAAACCCAGTCGCCTCCGCCGTTGACCGGCAGGATGTTGCGGGCACCCAACAGCAAGCCCTCGTCCGGTCCCACGTAGTCAAAGGTGCACTTCGGCGTCTCCTTGCCCATCGTCAGCCCTTGATACGGTCCCTTGCGGCTGATGATGCGGTTGGGACGGCCGTCGGCCCCCGCGCGAAACGGCGTCACATAGCAGATGGAATTTCCCGACAGGAACAGCACACAGGTGCCGCTGCGGGAAATCTTCATCACACTCTCATACTGGCGGAGATCCCAATACTCATCGTGTCCCACGCTGATGAAGGCTTTGCACTTCGCCGCACGATCCGGAGTGAGCATGTCGCTGTTGGAGCAATAGCTGACGTCATACCCATGCTGCTCCAGCCAGTAGCACAGGGAGAATTCCCAGCACAGGAACTCGCCCGAGCCGACCGATTGCGGATTCTGGAAGATCTGCGCGTATTTCGCATAGGGCCGGTCAAAGCTCACGTCAACCCGGTTGCTGGCCCAGGCGAACTTGTTCCCCGGGTCAATGTACAGGGAATATTCGTCGGGCCACCGGTTGTAGGCTTGCCAGGTGTTGTCGGGACATTGAAAGAGAATGTCGGCCGGACGGTCGTCGCGCACGATGAACACCACGTAACTCTGCCAGGGCATCGTGCCGTCGGGATTCGGCACGCGGGACAATCGTCCCAAGTAGACACCGCTGGGCCAATCCGCCGGGATCACCAACCGGGCACTGGGTTCCCAGCGACACTCGCGAATCCGTCGTGGACCGACCTCCGGCAGGGTTTGCTTTTTACCGGTCAATGGCCCCAGCGTCTTCATCAACCGTGCGCCGAGGCCACCGTAGTAGCCCATCCGAAATATCTCCAGGGTAAAGGAGCCGGCGGGGTCTGTGCTCACAAAAAACTCGATCGGCTCCCCGGCGGAGACCGATTGCCGCGAGCAGTAGCCCTCAATCCCAGGAGAACGGAACCCGGTGGTGTCCGACTTGTCGAGGCGAACATAGGTCAACTGCCAATCGGACGTGCCCGCCTTCTGGTTCTCCCGGCGGATCAAGTCACGCGCCGAAGTCGGCTCGGCCGATTCCAAGTTCATCGTGAAGAACGCGACGGCTGCCCAGAGAGAGAAACAACTCAAGCCGACGCGTATGCAGCGGACAGACAGGGTTTGATTCATGGCGCAACTCCTGAAGACAAGGGACGACCCCGCAAATGATAGTTGATGGAGACGGGTGAAGCAAGCGTCCCGGAGGACTCGGGAAGGGTTGGAGGGGAAAGCCCGATGACAACCCGCAATGCCAACGATGGAGCAGTTACCTCTCCGTCAATCCCGCCTTGCGAATCGCGCCGCGCAAGTGCGCCAGAGCTTGCTTGTAGTCCTTGGGTCCAACGTACTCAAGGATGAGGGGCGCTTTCGGGGTGTGTTTGGCCACCAAGGTAACGAACTGCACATAATCGACATCGCCCTGTCCGGCCGGCACTCCGCGGTCGGAGTGCAGCTTGCGATCCTTGGCGTGCAGGCAGTCGATCCAAGGCGCAAGCTGAGCGAACATTTCGCCCAGGTCATTGATCTCCAGAATGTTGGCCGGATCCAAAAGTACCCGAATTCGCGGCGACCCGACTTCCTGTAGAAAAACCCGCGTCCGCTTGGCGCCCGTCAGGAAGTTGTTGAAGCTGGACTCGAACAGGACCGTGGCCTGGTGCCGCTCAGCCATCGCCGCCAACTCTTTTCCCGTGGCGACCATCATCTTCCAGACGTCCTCCTGAAAATGATACGGCAGCCGTGGCTCGGGCTTGTCCGGGTGATAGGAGCCCACCTCGGTGATGAAGGTCCGCACGCCCATGGCCTCGCCGATGCCCATCATCGCTTCGAAGTAGGCCAGGTTGGCCTTCCGCTCGGCCTCATCCGGATGGATCAGGTTGGTGTACACGCCGATGCTGTGGATCGAAATCCCAGCCGAACGGTAGGTCTCCGCAATCGCCGCCGAGCGTTGGGGCGTCATATCCGACATGTCCGCCCGCCCGTTGAACTTCCAGTAACGGCTGTCGCTCTGGCTGAGGAACAACTGCACCACGCGGATGCCTTCGCGAGCCAGTTCCTCGGCAAGCTGCCGGTTGGTGTAGTCGCGAAACCCAAACGTCGCGATGCCGATGGTCAAGCCGGACGCCGGTTTGGCTTCTTGAGCGGCCGCAACAGGGCGTGCGGCCAGCAGCGGCAGAGTCGCCACCGCTTGGATCGCCTGACGACGTGTTATGTGATGACGTGGCATACGCTGGTCACACCTCTCAGCCTGACACACGGCGGGTTAAGAACACACTCCACCTCTTTGCAGCAAAGGTGCTGGCCTGCAAGTCTGCGACGACCTGTTCAGAGACGTATGATCGAGGCACCCGCCCGGATCAACGCTTGCCGAACAGGTTGCCACGAGAATCCGGCCGGGCTGCTGAAGTGGCGGCGGATACTGCAGGCGTAACAGAACGGTTCTCAGTCTTGGCAGGAGCGCCTTCGCCAGCTCCGCTGGGCGTGATCTCGGCCTTGCCGGAAAACGCGACGCCTTCCTCTACCGCAAGGCGCTTGGCTTTGATGTCACCGGTGATTCGCGTGGAAGATTTCAATTCGATCCGTTCGCGGGCGATGATGTTGCCTTCAATCGTGCCTTCGACCACGATGGAATTCACCGTTGTATTGCCCTTGATCGAACCCGTCTTCCCAACCGTCACGTCGTGTCCGCAGGCGACGTCGCCTTCGACTTTACCGTCAA
>JBAZIR010000124.1:0-13806 GCA_041651735.1 Verrucomicrobiia bacterium
CTCCGTTGTATGCCAAGGTCCCGGCTCCGGCAGAGGTCGAGGGAATCTCCGGGGCGTGTTTGATGACGCCTCGTGCGCTCTTCAAGCAGGTTGGTGGATTTAACGAGGAGTATTTCATGTACTATGAGGACATGGACTACTGCCTCAAGGTTCGCAAGGCCGGTTGGAAGAACTATTATGTGCCCGCGGCGGTGGTGGTTCATCACGGCGGCCAGAGCAGTGGAGGAGAATACAGCAAATTCTCCAGCGCCATGATGGCCGAATCGGGCTGGCGTTTTTTCCGAACCCAACGAGGCCCGGTTCGGGCCGCGATGTATCGCGCTTGTCTGGCTGCGAAGGCTGTCTCACGGACTTGTGTGCTGGCCTTGCTGTGCCTGCTGGTGCCGCCCGGACCCCGCCAAGAACGGGTCAGGTCGGCTCTCGGCAAATGGACCGCCGTGCTGCGCTGGGCTTTTGGCGGCGAAAAAGAAATAGTCAATGCTCGATGAGGTCGTTCGACGGATGAAAGATGCTTCTTATGTTCTGGTGACGCCGGTCTGCAACGAGGAGGCCACGATTGAGATCACCCTCCAGTCCGTGCTGGCCCAGACACTGCTGCCGCGGGAATGGATCATTGTCAGCAATGGTTCGACCGACCGGACGGAGGAGATCGTTGATCGCTACGCGCGCGAGCATTCGTTCATCAAGCTTCTGAAGCAGCCGGTCACCGGCCCGCGTAATTTTGCCGCAGTGGTGCATGCGGATGAGGCCGGATACAAGGCGTTGCAGACGAAGGACTACGATTTCATCGGGTTGTTGGACGCTGATGTGCGTTTCAATCCGGATTACTTCGCCACTCTGATTTCCCGTTTCAACGACGATCCACAGTTGGGGTTGGCGGGAGGCCGGGTGCTGGACGTCATCGACGGGAAGACGCCGTGGCAGCGGCAATACCTCAAGGATATTTCGGGTGCCGCCCAGTTTTTCCGTCGGGAGTGTTTCGAGTCGCTGGGAGGACTGGCGCCGATCCCGGAGGGCGGATGGGATGCGATCACCTGTTGCGTGGCGCGGGCCAACGGATATCATACCCAGACGTTTCCGGACCTGATCATGGAGCATCTGAAGCCTCGCAATGTGGGTGAAGGCAACAAGCTCCGGCGAAAATGGCAGATGGGATTGCGGGATTACGCCATCGGCAATGACCCGTTGTTTGAGATTCTCAAATGCGCCTTCCGATTCCGGGAGCAGCCGTTCCTGATCGGGGCCGTGGCCAGAATTTGTGGCTATGCGGGCTGCGTGCTCCGTCACCAGCCTCGCGTGTTGTCTCCGAAGGTGGTGTGCATGGTTCGCGCCGAGCAGCGGGCGCGGATATTTCCCTGGAGACGGTCTCGCCAGGTGTTGGCCAGTCACGAAAGCCGGTAGTTTGAAAAAGATTGGAAATATGATGCGATCTGATTTTTCAGCGGGCGGGTTGCTGTTGCTTGCGTTTGTGCTGGGCGCTGGTTTCTGTGAAGGCGCCGACGCAGGCGCTCCACCGGCTCCGAGCGGTGGTGGCCGTGCGAGCACCTACTATGTTGACTTCAAGGATGGCGTGGACAGCAACGATGGCCGGTCCCAGACGACTCCCTGGAGGCATTGTCCGGGGGACGCAAGCGCAGCCTTTGTGTCGAAAACGACGATCCTGGGTGCCGGTGATACCGTCAGGTTCAAGGGAGGGGTTCACTATGAGAGCACGATTCACCTGATCTTCAATGGCGCCCCCGGAGCGCCGATTACTTACGATGGCAATTCATTGGCCGACTGGGGCAAAGGCAAGGCAGTGATTGATGGCGAGAACATCAATGACGATGCGCGTCGTTACGGTTTCCAAACCGATACCAGTGTCAGCTACGTTGTCATCAGGAATTTTGAACTGACGCGTCTGGGGGGAGTCCCGAATCTTCAAGATTACGTTACCAATAAACAACAACTTCCATACAGCGTCGGTTATGGAGTGTATTTGCGCGATGCCACCCAGGTGGAGATACGTGACTGCTACTTCCATGAACTGGGGGTTTGGACGAATGGTCCTCCAGCGTCCTTTCGGACCGGTCTGGGAGGCTTTGGCATCTACGCCTTTGGTGTGGACGGTCTGACGGTTTCCAACTGCGAGTTTACCCGCATGGAAAAGGGCATCCGCATATCCCCGGGACAATACGGGAAAAACAAATCCGCGCGAAGAGTGGTGATCTCGGACTGCAACTTTCACCATTACATGCGCTGGCTGATCGAGCTGTCATCGAGCGCGAATAACACAACGCTGGACGACATTACAGTGAGCCATTGCCAGTTCCATGATTTTACGGAATACGACCGCGTCAACTGGAAGGGGGCGGGATCGAATCCCCACACGGACGGGATCATCCTCGGGGTGTCCAATTATCGCAACCGCACGTATGGCGTGGTTCGGCTGCATTCCAACTTCTTTTACCAGAACGCGACGAAAGGCGGGGGAACGGCGATGATCTTCCTGACAGGAATGGGAGGCAACGTCCAAATCTACAACAATGTCTTTGTCAACTCGTTGCATGGGGATGGCGCGATTTATGTCCAGGACGGTCCCTATGAGGGTGTGGACACGCCTATCAACTTTGAGATCTACAACAACACCTTTTATGACGCGACCTATGCCATCATGCTGAGGACGGTGACCAAGGGATGCGATGTGGACAAGGGCGACATCAAGATTCTGAACAATCTTTTCTACAAAGCCACTCCGGATGCGGCGTTCTCGGTGATGATTTACGACACGAAGAGCTCTCCCAAGGTGATGGATTATAACTGCTACTTCACGCCTCGCGCGGACCAGTATGTCATGCTGCGCGCCCTGCCGAGCGGCAAGGGCTATGCAACTTTGGCGCAAGCCAAAAGCGATTGGGGTTGGGAACCCCACGGTATTCTTGCGGATCCGAAGTTCGTGGATATCAGTCTGGGAATAGGCATGAACAGCAATCTGAACGACTTGCATCTGATGGCCGGCTCTCCGTGCATGAACGCGGGCACCAATCTCAGTCACCGGTTTACGGTGGACAAAGACAATCAGCCTCGCTCCCCAAGCCAAGGCTGGGACATCGGCGCTTACAGCGTCAAATAAGGAAGCTGTGCAGGAGCGTGGCTGTGGCGTTTCGGATTGGGGAGGGCGGCGTCCGTTTGCGGACTTGCGCCAACGTTGGGGGCGGGCTAAGAATTAGCAATTAACGAGCTGTTTGCATGGAAAACCCATTTGCATATCTGGAAGGGGTTGGGGAGAAGACAACGCTAAACGCGTTTTCCTTCTCGATGCTCGTCATCGCAGCGTTGTTGATCTTTTTCCTGCCACGTCGTTATGCGGTGTTGCCGTTGTTGGCGGTATGTTGCTACATGACCTTGGGCCAGTTGTTGGTGATCATGGGCCTGCACTTTCCCATCTTTCGCATCATTATCTTCGTGGGTTGGTTGCGCGTGCTGGTGCGCGGGGAGTTCATCGGGCTGCGATTGAACAAGTTGGATCGTGTGTTCATATGGTGGGTGGTGGTGAGTATCGTCGCTGCGGTTTTACTCAAGTTCTCAGGTGACGTCTGGCAGAACCGTCTGGGTTTTGCCTACACCGCTGCGGGCAGCTATTTCATGTTCCGCTGCCTGGTGCGTGACTTTGAAGACGTTGAGGCCATCCTGCGGGGCATGGCGGTGCTTTGTGCTCCCTTGGCCATTTCGATGATCGCCGAGAACTTCATGGAACGCAACCCGTTCGCGGTGTTCGGTGGCGTGCCTTTGATCCCGTTCGAGCGCTACGAACGGTTTCGCTGCCAGGGACCGTTTGAGCACCCGATTTTGGCCGGCACATTTGCCATCAGTCTGTTCCCCATGTTCGCGGTTCTTTTCTGGGATCGTTTCGAGCGAAGGGTTGCAGGGACTCGCAGGATGATCGTGGGTTTGTTGAGTGTCTCGGCCATCCTCGTGACGTCCTATTCATCCGGTCCGTTCATGGGATGGTTGGTGGGCACGGCGGGTCTCTTTCTCTGGCAGTGGAAGTATATGATGCGGCCCCTGCGATGGGGGATTGTGTTCATGCTGATCGGGATACAGGCGGTCATGAAAACCCCGATTTGGTGGCTCATCGGCAAGATTAGCGTAATTAGTGGTGGAACCGGATATCACCGTTCCTTCCTGATTGATTCGTGCATCAAGAACTTCACGGATTGGTGTTTGCTTGGAACGCGCCACACGGCCGAGTGGGGCCCCACGGCGCCCTTGCCGAACGACCCTGACAACACGGACATCACCAGCCAATACGTCTTGGAGTGCGTCAATGGCGGCTTGGGCAAGTTCATTCTGTTCATTGTCATCATTGTCATTTGTTTCAAACGCCTCGGGAATGCCATCAGGGCGCTGGAGGGTGTGGACCGGTCGAAGCAACTCTTCTTCTGGGGGGTGGGTTGCGCGATGGTTTCTCACCTGATGTCGTTTATTTCCGTGGCCTATTTCGATCAGGTTATCGTGTTCTACTACCTGACACTCGCTATCGTTTCGTGTCTGACCGAACCCGCGTATCTGGAAAGTCTGGCAAGTGCCGGCAGTGCCGAGGAGTCGGAGGGTGGCCCCTCTCGACCGTTGGACACGGCTCAGCCGGCTGTCAGTTGACGCGACCTTCCGGCAATCGCAAGCTTCCATGCACTCATCTTTGCCGTCGGCAACGCTGCCGGTCATCATTTCCGACTTGGAGACCGCAGTCATCTCGGACCCAGCCGCCTTCGAAGGATTGGCTGAGGACTGGGGGATGTTGTTTGATCGTTGCCTTGAACCCAGTCCGTTCCAATCCTTCACTTGGAACCAAGTTACATGGCGGCATTGTTCTGAAGGAGCTTCGCTGGCGGTGATCACCGTGCGTGAGAAGGGCAGGTTGGTTGGCGTCGGGCCTTTCGTCACGAGGCGCAGACTGGGGGTTGAGCACATTTACCCGATCGGCTTTGATCAGTTTGCATACCTGGGTCCGTTGGTATTGCAGGGCCGGGATGACGTGGCTCAAGCCATCGCCACGGCGTTCGCGGACCGTTTTCCCCGCGGCTTGCTGCATATTCCATATTTCCAGTGCCGGGATGAAGGCTTGGCGGTGATGCTTGCGCGGTTGAGCACGCTGGGCTGGAACTCCTGTTCATGGGCCAGAAACGTTTGCCACTACCTTTGCGAATCGGAGGGTTATGAAAAGTTCCTCGCCACCAAGTCCAGCAAGGCGCGCTACAACCTGAAACGGGAGCGCAAGAAGTTGGAGGAGGCTGGTGCGGTGGAGATTCGCCTGTGTCAGGGTGCTGAGATTGACGAGCACGTGGTGGAGCGAGTGGCGGCGATTCAGAAGCGAAGCTGGCTGTTTCGCCGGGGCCAGGAGCCTCTTGGATCACCCTACTATCGTGAACTGCTTCCCGCCTTGGGACGGTTGCATCTGGCGGACGTGTATCTCATGACTCACGGCGGCAAAGATGTTGCGTTCGTTCTCAACTATCACAGCGGACGGGAGAACATTTGCAGTTGCGTTGGGTTCGACGAAGCTCTTGCCCAGCTTTCGCCGGGCAAGGTGATGATGAACAGCGTGGTCCAAACGATCCTCGATCGTGGCGACCACGTGCTGGATTTCCTTTTTGGAGACGCCGAATACAAACAGTTCTGGGCGAACCGGAGTAGGTTCGCAATGGAATTGGTGGCGTGGAAAGGCGTGCCCGCCCATGTGTGCTCGTGGTTTCCTGCGAGGTTGCGGGCGTGGGTGAAACGGCACCCGAAGACCACCGGGGCACTCAAATCGGTGAGGAGATGGCTGCACCGGCTCTTCAACCCCGTTTCCCACGGCGGATCCAACATCGTCCCGCCGCCAGTGGCGGGCAAGGACGAGGCATGATTCAAGCGTGACAGCCAACAACATAACGCTGGATATCTACACCGGGGTGGCGGAACTCAGTGCCTTGGAAGCGGACTGGTGCCGTCTACAGAACCACCCGAATGTTGATTGGGAGCATTTCTTCCTTTATCTCGGCACTCAAGGAGTGTCGGCGCGTCCCTGGGTGATGGCTGTCAAAGAGGACAATGCCGTCAAGTGTATCGTGGTGGGCCGGGTGGAGGCGGATCGTGCCACGATTGATCTGGGCTATTGGACTCCCGGGTTGGGGCGCATGACTTCGCTGAAGATCCTCACGGAAGGCGTGTTAGGCGCGATGTCGCCCGAAATGGCTGCGGTTGTCATTCGCAGGTTGTGCGACGAGTTGGTTGGGGGACGCTTCGCCCGGGTTCTCTTCTGCAATATCCGAACCGATCACCCGCTTGTTGCGACGGCTCGGAGTGCGCCAAAGCGTTTTCTTCCCATGTTGTTGGCGGACCCGCAGGCGCATTGGCGGAAGACATTGCCAAAGGACGTGGCTGCTTTCTGGGCGGACTTGAGCAGGAAACATCGCTACTGGCTGAAGCGGCTCGCAAAGAAAGTTGAGGAGGATTTTCCCAAGGCGCTCAGCTACGAGGTTTTCAAAGAGCCGGCGCAGACGGATTCGTTTTGTGAGATTGCGGAACAGATAGCCCGGAAGACGTTTCAACGCGGCTTGGGAGTCGGATTCAGGAATGACGACTTCTTCCGCTCCCGATGCAGGATCTTCGCGGCCAGGGGATGTTTCCGGGGCTATGTGCTGCGATTGGCCGGTACGCCGAAGGCATTTTGGATGGGATGCGTCTATGGCGACACGTTTCATTCCGAATACACCGGTTACGATCCCGAACTGAGGCACCATGAGGTGGGGTCGTTGCTGCTGACCCACCTGATGGAGGAGTTGATTCGCGAAGGCGTGCGGTCTGTGGACTTCGGCCTGGGCAGTGCGTTTTACAAACAGCGTTTTGGCGATGAATTCTGGGAGGAATGCGACGTGGTGCTTTACGCGCCGACGCTTCGGAACCGGATCATCGCGATGTCATCAGCCGCCGCGAAGCAGGCCAGGTCGGTGGCGATGCGACTTCCATTTGTTGACCGGATTAAGAAGGTCTGGCGTCAGCACGCGGCCCAACAGGCCGGCCAGCGGGGGGACGATGCGAACGAGTAACCGAGTGTTCTGAAGTTGTATTGAGGGTTGTCCTGCTGAACACCATTCGTTTGCTTCCACAGCGGATTGCGGTTATTCCTTGTTCCGGAACGAGGTTTCATCACATGAGCATAAGAGGTGTTTTGCGGGAAAACCGTGCTTTGATGCGGCTCTATTCGATGCTCCGGGATTCATTTGGGCACGCGAACGACATGCGCCACGGGATCGAGACCGAGTCCGTGGACTCCTTCCGGTTCAGGGACGTTTGCGCCGATGCTGCGCGCTACGAAGCCGTTCCCTATTGGCTTCTCAAGAGGATCGTGCAGGTGGTCAAGCCGTGCCCGGAGGACGTGTTTTTCGACATCGGGTGCGGGAAGGGACGTGCGCTGGCGATGTTCGCGCTGTGCCCGATCAGAAAATGTGTCGGTGTGGAGATAGACCCGGCACTCGCGCAGGTTGCGGAACGAAACGCAGCCAGCCTGAAGGGGCGTGTTGCGTCGATTGAGATTCGGACGGAGAACGCCGCCGAGACGGATTACAGTTCGGGAACGATCTATTTCATGTTCAACCCCTTCGGTGCTGCGACGCTGGCCGCGGTGCTGAAACAGATTCGGGAGTCCTTGGTCAAGCAGCCCAGGAAGATATGTGTCGTGTATTACAACCCGCGGCATCTGGATGTATTGCGCGCAGAACTGGGATTGAGGGTTGAAGTGCGGACGGAAAAGCATTTTCCGTGGCGTCCGCAAAAAGTGGCCTTTGCCTGGAATGATTCACAGAAGGAATAGCGCGGAATGAGCGGAAGCCTGGACAAAATGCTGGTCCGCAGCGGCGGCTCGCTGGGGCTGGCTTCCTTTTTTGAATACGGCTGCCGTTTTCTGCGCACGATCGTGCTGGCCCGGCTGCTGCTGCCGGACGCTTTCGGTTTGGCGGCGATTCTCGTGGCGTGCATGGCAGTGGCGGAAGCGCTGACCGAGGTGGGATTGCGCGAGGCGGTTGTCCAGAACCGGCACGGCAGGGAAAGGGAATTCCTCAACACCGTCTGGTGGCTTTCGGTTGGCCGGGGACTGTTGTTGTATGCGGCTCTATGGACGTTGTCTCCGTGGGTGGCGAAAACGTTTGGCCAGGAGGAAAGCGTGTTGCTGCTGCGGGTGGGGTTTCTGGTCACGGTGTTGAATGCCGCCACCAGCCCGGCGTTGCACGTCCTGCAGAAGGATTTCTCTTTCGGCAAATGGGTTGTGTTGATGCAAGTCAGCGGGGTCGTGGGCGTGGTGGTGGCGATCGTGCTGGGATTTATGACGCGGGACGTCTGGTCGCTCATTGCGGGAATCGTCGCGGAATCGCTGTGCAGGTGTGTCCTGTCGTTCGCGGTCCTTTCTTTTCGCCCGTCACTGGGCCTGAATCGCGGCTACTTGAAGGAGATCATGACCTTCTCGCGGGGAATGTTTGGGTTGCCGATCCTGATGGTCATTCTCTTGCAGACTGACACCTTTGTGATGGGCAAACTGTTTTCCGCTTCAGTGCTCGGCATTTATTCTTTGGCAAGAGACCTCGCGGATTTGCCGAACAAGGTGCTCAGCCGCGTCATCAGTCCGCTCCTGCTTCCGACGTTTTCGGCGCAGCAGGAGGATTTGGTGGGGATGAAGAATCGGGTGATCATGGTGACGGAACTGTTGGTGGCCCTCGGCGCGCCTTACACGCTGTTTTGCATCCTCTTTGCCGAGCCTTATCTGGTGACGGTTTACGGGGAGACCGTTTCTGGCATGGCGACTGCCTTCTCCATGCTGTCGGCGGCGATTCTCCTGCAAATCCTGTCTTCGGTCATCATGAATGCGTTCATCGGCCTGGGGCAACCTCAGGTCCAACGGCTTGCGTCGCTGGTGAGAACGATCTCATTGTTGGCGATCATCTACCCGCTGACGCGTTTCGTGGGGGCTGCGGGAGTTGCGCTGGCCGTCCTGATCTCGATCGTGATCGCTCTCTCGTTGCAGGTCAGTTTCGCCCGGCGAATTCTTGGGTTGAAGCTCGCCGAATATCTCGCACCGTGGTGGACGGGTTTGAGATTGTGCGTCTTCGTCGTTGCCGCAAGGGTGATCGTTTATTTCGTGACCGTTGCTCCGTGGGTTGCTGTTCTTCTGGGGTGCGCGGGTTTCTTGGTGGGTTGGGTGATCGCGTGTCTTCGGATGGAAGCGTTTCGACGTGTGCGCGCTGCCCTGGTGCGTTAAGAAAGGCTGCAAATGGATACCAATGACATGCGGGTTTGCGCGGTGGCTGGCCTGCTTCGCTTGCTGAGTCATACGCGAAGGACGCGGGAGCATGCGCTGGACATGGCATTGCGGTGGGAAGGTGGTCATTTCTTCTCGCGCACGGCTCGGTGGATCATGTTGAAGCAATACGGCGTGGAGATTGGTGACTACAGCTACGGCGAATGTTTCCGGCCCACGGCTTTTCCTCCTGGCGTCCGGGTGGGCCGCTATGTATCCATCGGCCCCGATGTGCGGGTGTTCCTGCGCAACCACCCGATGGACCGTCTCTCGACGCACCCGTTCTTCTACAATGCCAGTCTTGGATTGGTGACGACCGACAGCATCGAGGCGGGCACGTTGGAGATAGGGCATGATGCGTGGATTGGTGCGCGGACGATCATTCTCAAGGGATGCAAAAGGATCGGCATCGGCGCTGCCATTGGCGCGGGCTCTGTGGTGACACGGGATGTGCCGGACTTTGCCGTTGCGGTTGGAAATCCTGCGAAGGTCATTCGTATGCGATTTGAGCCGGAGATTTGCAGCGCCATCCTGAAAAGCCGCTGGTGGGAGAAGTCCATCACCGAATGCTCCCGCCATCTTCCGGAAATGGCGCTCAGCATGGACAGCGTCAAAACCAATCACCCGTTGCTGAGGTAACCGTTTAAGTGGAAATCATCCTCATCAACCCCGAAGGCAAGGGTTCATATCAAGGGGACGTTCGCGAGAAGAAGTCCCAGTATATGTTTCCTTACAGCCTCGTGTTTTTGCAGAATTACCTGGCCAAGAAAGGGGTGCATGCTCATTTGTTTGACCTGTTCGACCAGGAGGAAAAGGAACTCCTCGACTTCTGCCGGGGTCTGGATCGGCCCTTGGTTGGCATCACGTCCCAGACCTACAACCGCTACGATGCCGTCGCGGCGGCCAGAGACGTCAAGAAGGTTTGTCCAAGCGCCATCGTAGCCGTCGGCGGGAAACATTTCAGTTACTGCGCTTCGGAATGCCTGGAGGACGTTCCGGAAATAGACATTGTGGTGAGAGGAGAGGGCGAGGTTACGCTCCACGATCTGGCGACCACGCTGGAACGTGGCGATGAGTTGACGCGGGTGCCGGGCATCACGTTCAGATCCAACGGCGTGATCGTCGACAATCCGCCTCGCCGGCCGGAGATGGATGTGGAGCAGTTCGCGTTGGATTACACCGTGCTGCCGACAGAGAAATTCGCGAAGGGCGTTTACCTGCGCAACTACCAGAACGAAGAGATCGTTTCGCTGCCGCTGCATTTTGGCAGAGGCTGCGCGCAGAAATGCGTCTTTTGCTCGTTTGGGCTGACGACCTACCGCGTTCGGAAACTCGACAAGGTCGTTGCCGACATTGTTTATCTGAAGGAGCGGTTCAACCGCTGCTACTTCTCGTTCATTGACCCGTCCTTTTGCGAGCGGACTGCGTTTGTGGAGGCGTTCTGCAAGCGTCTGATTGAGGAGAATGTCGGCGTCAAGTGGTATTGCGAGGCAAGGGCGGACACACCGCTGCATCTTCTGGACCTCATGGCTCGCGCGGGTTGCATCAGCCTGGATTTTGCGGTCGAGACCGGTTCGTCACGGATTCTCGAAGTGATTCGCAAGCGGATCAACCTGGGGCAGGTTCAAGAGTTTGCCGCGGAGTGCAAGAAGCTCGGCATCCGGACGCTGGCGTTCTGGATGCTTTCTCATCCCGACGAGACGGAAGAAGACGCGCTACAGACATTGAAGCTGGCCGAGCGGCTGGCTCCTTACACGAACTATGTGACGTTCAACGTGGCGCAGGTGTTGCCGGGGACCGAGCTTGAGACCATTGCAAAGACGCGCGGTGTTCTGCCGGCGGGGTTTCGCTGGTGCGATGGGCGGGTTCTCAACGAGCATGAGGACTTGGGACCGAAATACAATCCTCTCTATCTGGAACACCTTTCCGTGGACTATATCCGGAAGTTCAGGGACGAATTCGAGAAATTGACGGCCGAAAGGTTTACCACGCGAGCTGATTTGTGGCGCATGGTGAAGAAGGGATTGCGCAACATCCCGCAACAGCCGTTGTCGGTCACCGTGAAAGATGTTGGCAGATTCGGGTCAAGGCTTGGCCGCAAAATCACCGCCGAATGCGGCAGGCGGTTCCGGCGAGGTGGAAGTTGATTGGAGAGCGAACGTTTAGGGACGATGAGTAACGGACATCCCATTGTCGCTTTGTTGGGCGCGGGCTTCACGACAGGCAACCACGGTGTGAGCGCGCTGGCTTCGGGAACGCTGGTGGCGCTGAGGCATGCGGATGCAAACGCACAACTGGTGTTTCTCGACTACGGTCGTGAGGCGGTGGTGAGCCGCGACCGGATCGGAAACAGCGAGGTGCGGTGCGAAACCATCAATCTGCGTTTCTCGAAGAAACCCTGGCAGCCGAATCACATTGTGCGTTTGCTGCTGACCGCCGCGCTGTTGAAGCTGGTGCCGTGTCGCGATGCTCGTCGGAAGATGGCCGGGCGAAATCCGTGGCTGCGTCGCATCCTCGACGCTCAATTGCACCTGTCCATTGCGGGCGGCGACAGCTTCAGCGACATCTACGGGATGCAACGGCTGCTGTATGTCGTCCTGCCGCAGATGCTCGTGCTCTGGCTGGGCAAGCCGCTGGTGTTGCTGCCGCAGACTCACGGCCCGTTCGAGTCTCCTCTGGCCCGTGTTCTGGCCCGCCATGTCCTCAAGCGCGCGGTGCTCGTTTACTCGCGCGATGCGGAGGGCGTAGAAGCTGCGCGGGCATTGGTTGGCAAGGCGGACGCGCGCATCCGGTTCACCTACGACATGGGTTTCGCGTTGGAGCCGCATCCGCCGGCGGATGACGTTCGGCGGCAGATGGAGGCGATCAAGCAGAACGGTCTCGTGGTGGGCCTGAACGTGAGCGGGCTGCTTTACATGGGCGGATACAACCAAAGCAACATGTTTGGTCTCCAAACCGAGTATCCCCGGCTTGTTCACGCTTTGCTGGAAGAGTTGATCCAGAAACTGGGCGCGCAGGTGTTGCTGGTGCCGCACGTGTTTGGCGGGGACGAGAATCCGGAGAGCGATCAGAAAGCCTGTGAGCGAATCTTTGCCGAGTTCGGACAGCGTTACGCAGGCCGGCTGCACTATCTGCCGGGACGTTTCGATCATCACGAAATCAAATACCTGATCGGTCGATGCGATTTCTTCCTGGGATCGAGGATGCATGCGTGCATTGGTGCATTATCGCAGTGCATCCCGGCTGTCGGTCTCGCCTACAGCAGGAAGTTTGCCGGTGTGCTGGATTCGGTGGGTGGAGGTTCGCGCGTCGTGGACCTGCGGAGTTCAGACGAAGCCCAAGTGCTCGCGGTGGTCCGGGACGCATTTGCGCAGCGTGAGGTTTTGCGTCGCCAGTTGGAGGGGAAGATGCCGTCCATCAGGGAATCGGTGTTGGGATTGTTTTCCAGGAACGAGGTTCGGCAATTGCTGACAGAGTCATTGTAGAATGCGACAATTGAAATCCATCGCGGATGTGGTTCGCTGGCGCCTGTGTCACGGGTGCGGCGCGTGCGCGTCTGTCTGCCCCGAAGCCAACGTGCAATTGGTGGACGTTTACGAGGAGGGAATTCGGCCGATGGTTCTGGATCCTCTTAAATGCCAATCGTGCATCCGTTGCTTGGAGGTATGCCCGGCATACGAAGTGGATCATTCGGCGCTTCAGGCACGTCGCGATATTTTGCCGGAGTTGGCGTCTTTTTGCGGACCTGTCATCGAGGCGTGGGAGGGACATGCGAAAGACCCGGAGATTCGCTTTCAGGGTTCATCCGGCGGAGTGTTGACGGCGCTTGCGCTGTATTGTCTGGAGCGGCGCGGCATGCATGGCGTGCTGCATGTGGGCGGCGACCCGGTGAATCCATTGCGCAATCGCACGGGCCTGAGCCGGACGCGGCAGGAACTGATGGCGAAGAGCGGTTCACGTTACGCGCCAGCCTCGGCTTGCGACAGTCTCGGCCTGATCGAATCCGCTCCGGGGCCATGCGTGTTCATTGGCCAGCCAACGGAGGTCAGTGGCTTGCGGAAGGCGCAACGGCAGCGGCCGGAATTGGACAAGCGCGTGGGGGTGGCATTGTCGTTCTTCTGTGCGGGCAGTCCGCCAACGAAGGCGACGGTCGAGCTGCTCAAGAAGATGGGGATTGATCCCGCGCAGGTGGGGCAGGTCCGTTATCGGGGCAATGGTTGGCCGGGCATGTTTGCGGTGACCTTGCGGGGCCAAACATCGCCTTGCGCGGAGATGACCTATTACGACTCGTGGGCTTTCGTTCAGGCTTACCGGCCGTATTCGGTTCGTCTGAATCCGGACGATACGGGCGAGGACGCGGACATCTCTTGCGGCGATCCTTGGTATCGGGAGGTCAAGCCGGAAGAACCTGGTTCGTCGTTGGTGATGGTTCGCACGGAACTCGGCCGGGAAATCGTGCGCGGCGCGGTGGAGGCGGGTTATCTGGAGTTGACCCCGGC
>JBAZIR010000125.1:0-13684 GCA_041651735.1 Verrucomicrobiia bacterium
GTGCCCGATCAGACCCACTACGAGCCGGGTCAGACGGCGGTCATCCTCGTGAAGACGCCCATCAGCGGCAACGCGCTCGTCACGGTTGAACGCGACAAGGTGCTGCGGTCGTTCGTCACGACACTCAGCGGTAACGCGCCCGTCATCTCTGTTCCAATCCTCGCAGGCGACGCGCCCAACGTGTTTGTGTCGGTCACTCTGATTCGTGGCGCGGCAGACTGTCCCCGGGAGGCGAAGATGCCTGAGTTTCGCGTGGGCTACTGCCAGCTCAATGTTGAGAATCCAGCCAGCAAGCTTCGCGTGACTGTCACGCCGGATGCCGGCGACTATCGGCCCGGCAAGACCGTCACTGTCACCGCTGAAGTCCACAACGCAGCAGCCCAGCCCGTCACTGACGCCGAAGTCACGCTCTACGCGGTGGACGAAGGCATCCTCAGTCTCATGGGCTACGAAAGGCCGGACCCATACGCTTTCTTCAACGCGACACAGCCGTTGCGTGTCCGCAGCAGCATCAGCCTGCCGAATCTGCTTGGCGAGGACGATACAACATGGAACTTCGGCAACAAGGGTTACCTCATCGGCGGCGGCGGCATGGAGGGGGCATTGCGGAAGAATTTCCTGCCTGTTGCGTTCTGGAACGCGACGCTGCGCACCGACGTTGGAGGGAAGTTGCGGGCGAGTTTCACCGCGCCTGACGGCCTCACGCGCTATCGTGTCATCGCCGTCGCACATACTGTTCGCAGCGAATTTGGCGCGGGCGAGGCATCGTTTCGTATCAATAAACCGTTGATGATCGAGCCGGCACTGCCGCGTTTTGCAAATATCGGCGATCAGATTGCGGCGCGAGCTGTCGTTCACAATTCGACCGACCTGCCTGTCGACGTCAACGTGACGCTGGTTCCGGACGCCAAGGTGGAAGCCGGTTTAACGACACGCAATCTCAAGCTCGCCGCGCGCGGATCAGTTGCAGTCGAGTTCCCTGTGAAGTTCGTCGAGCCCGGCGAGACTCGCTGGATATGGCGGGTTCGGGCGGACGGCCCGGACAAGTTCACTGATGCAGTTGAGTCGCGGCTCGCCATCGGCCATGTGGCGCCGCTGTTGCGCGAGGTCTATGACAGTCGCAGCGACGCAGCGGAGACAGACCTGCTCAAGCGCGTCAATCCTCAACTCCTCGAAGGCAAAGGCACTGTCACGGTGCGCGTCTCAAACTCGCGTTTGGGCGGGCTGGGCGAGGCTGTGCAGCACCTGCTCCATTATCCCTACGGCTGTGTCGAGCAGACGACCTCGTCCATGCTGCCGTGGCTGTCACTGGGCGATGTTGCCAACGCCGTGCCGGCGCTGAAGAAGCCGCCCGCCCAGGTTCGCGCCGCAGTCGAGCGCGGAATCGAGCGGCTGTGGAAGATGCAGACCGATTCCGGTGGCCTTGCCTATTGGCCGGGTCAGCGCGAGCCGATGCTCTGGGCCAGCGCCTATGGCGGGCTGGGGTTGATGCTTGCGAAACGCGCCGAATTTCGCGTGCCGGCTGCGAGCCTCAACAAGCTGCTCAATTACCTGAGCGCGCAACTGCGCAACAGCGCCAGCTTCAACGATGATTGTTCGCTCAGTGACCGCTGTCTCGCGCTTTACACGCTGGCACTGGCCGGGCGCGCCGAGCCGTCGTATCACGAGGTGCTCTACGGCAAACGCGACAGGCTCTCGGCTGAGAGCCGTGCCGTGCTCGCCCTCGCCATTTTTGAAAGCGCGGGGTCGCCGCAGATGATTCATGAGCTGCTGCAACCGGCCGCGAAGCCTGCGCCGCCGAGGGAAGCGCCATTCGGCTGCGATGCGCGAGACATTGCGGTGCGGTTGCTGGCGTTTTGCCGGTGTCGTCCGCAGGAACCGGCCGTGGACACACTCTTGGAGGAACTGCTTCACAGCGCGCACGGAGGCCATTGGGGCACGACGCAGGGCAACGCGTGGGCGATGCTGGCGCTGTCCGAGTATGCTCAGCGTACCGAGAAGCACATGCCTGCCGCAAGCGGCACGCTCGCTTGGGGAGGGGAGTCCCAACCCTTCCAATTGGGTGGGACGGTGATGTCGTTCGAGAAAACGTTCGCGATCACGCCGAAAAACGCGCGGACGCCGCTGCGGCTGCTGAATCCAGCCGGTGCGCGCCTGTTCACGCAGTTGAGAGTCGAGGCACGCGTTGCCGTGGCAAAACAACCGCGTCAGGACAGGGGCTTTCTCGTCCAGCGCAGCTACGAGCGCATTGCTGAGGACGGTACGGTGCAGGAGTTGAAACAACCACGAATCGGTGACAGCGTGCTGGTCACACTGCAACTGGAGACGTGCGAACCGGCTCATTTTGTCGTCGTGGACGACCCGCTGCCGGGGGTGTTTGAAGCCGTGAACCCGGAATTCAAGTCGCAGAAGACTCCGGATGCGGCGCTGGCCAGCGAGAATTGGTACAGCGATTTTCGCGAACTGCGTGCCGATCGCGCACTGTTCTTCCGTGATCATCTGGCTCCGGGCCGGCATAAGATTTGTTACCTGGCGCGAGTGCGGGCTGCTGGCACGGCCACTGCGCCCGCTGCAAGAGTGGAGATGATGTATCAGCCGGAACGCTTCGGCCTGTCCGAGACGGCGACGGTGACGTGTCTGCCGATGGAATGAAACCGCTCTGGAGAAGACTGCTGTTGTGGTTCGGTGGCGCGCTGCTGATGCTGGCGTTTGCGCCGCTGGCGCTGCGCCTGGTGCCGTTGCCGGCAGCCTTGCTGGCCCCTGCGCCGGCCTCACCAGAAATTCTCGACCGCAAAGGCCGCACGCTGCGCGAGATCACCTGCGACGAGGTGCGCTTTGCGCATCCTCTGGTGTTCGACGGGATGCCGGCCTCGCTTGTGCAAGCGACGATTGCGGCAGAAGACAAGCGATTCTGGCAGCATGGTGGTGTGGACTGGTTCGGCACGGCGCGGGCAGCTTGCGATCTGGTTCGTCGCGGCCGTGTAATCTCTGGCGGCTCGACGATTACCCAGCAACTTATCAAGCTTGCCAAGCCGCGGCCCCGCACCTTCCGGACCAAACTGATCGAAGCGGCCACAGCGATGCGCCTGGAACAGGTATGGGATAAGCGCCGCATCCTCGCGGAGTATTTGAACCGCCTTGATTACGGCAACGGGCGATCCGGCTGTGCGTCGGCGGCCCGGGTTTATTTTGGCAAACGGATGAGCGACCTGAGCGTGGCGGAGGCGGCGCTGCTGGCTTCACTGCCAAACGCTCCGTCACGGCTGAATCCCTACCGCCACTTCAGCCAAGCGCGCGCCCGGCAGCGGCTGGTGCTTGGCCGGATGAAAGAACTCGGTTTCATTTCCGCGGCGGAATGCAGGCGTGCGCTGGACGAGCCGCTGCGGCTGGCGCCGCCCAGGCGCATATTCCAAGCGCCGCATTTTGTGGATTTGCTGTTGCGTGTGTTGCCGAAGGACGACGCACGGCTCGCGGGCGGTCGCATTGAGACAGCGCTCGATCTGGATCTGAATCATCGCGTCGAGACAATCCTGCGCGAGCAACTGGCCCGGCTTCACGGCCAGCACGCGCAAAACGGCGCCGTGGTCGTGCTCGACAACCACACCGCGGAGGTGTTGGCGCTTGTTGGCTCGGAGGATTATTTCGCGGCGGGGTCCGGCCAGGTCAATGGCGCGTGGGCGCCACGCTCGGCCGGGTCCACGTTCAAGCCTTTCACCTACCTGCTCGCGTTTGAGAAGGGGGCGACGCCCGCGACGGTGTTGGCCGATGTGCCGACAGAGTTCGCAACGAGCACGGGAGTCTTTTCGCCGCAGAACTACAATCATCATTGCCACGGCCCGACGCGCTGCAGGCTGGCACTGGCCAACTCGCTAAACATTGCAGCGGTAAAGGCGCTTGCCTTGGCCGGCGGGCCGGCCGTGTTGCATCAACGGCTGCGCGACTGCGGCATGACGACACTGGTTCAGCAGGCGGACTTCTACGGGCTTGGATTGACCATTGGCAACGCCGAAACCCGGCTTTTGGAACTGGCCAATGCCTACTCCTGTCTCGCCCGCTTGGGGAAACATCTGCCATGGCGGCTGGAGAAAACGCGGCAGCCTTCCAGCAAGGAGATGAAACGAGTGTTCGATCCCGGCGCGGCTTATCTTGTCGCGGATATCCTTTCGGACAACGCGGCGCGAACCATGGCTTTCGGAGCGCAGTCCAGCCTGCGGTTTGAATTTCCGGTGGCGTGCAAGACGGGGACGAGCACGGACTATCGCGACAACTGGGCCGTGGGCTACACACCCGAATTCACGGTGGCCGTGTGGGTAGGCAACTTCGATGGCTCGCCGATGCGCCAGGTGTCGGGTGTCACTGGCGCGGCGCCGGTCATGCACGCTGTGTTCGAGCATCTGCGACAGCTGCATGGCACAACATGGTATTCGAAGCCACCCGAGGTTGTCGAACGGCCGGTGCATCCAATTACGGGCAAGCTGCTGGCGCGGCAGCACGAGGGAGCGGTGATGGAGAAGTTCGTCGCGGGCAAACTTCCGTCGCCGGAGTGCGCTGATGATTACGATGAGCGCGGATGTGTACGGTTGCCGGTGGAGTATCGCGATTGGCTGGCGAGCGGGGACAACTGGCTGGGCGGCCGCGCAATAATCGCAGCATCAAAGCGCGCAGAGGGCGTTCGGCTCATCACGCCGTTGCCGGGCACGACATTTTATCTCGATCCTGATCTGCCAGCCTCTGGGCGACGATTGCCCTTGCGCGCAGTTGGCTGTGGACAGGTGGAGTGGCGAAGCCGTTCGCTGGAGTGCCGCATCGAGCACGGCGACACGTTCGCGACGATGCGTGAAGGGCGGCATGAGTTGACAGCACGCGATCCGGTGACAGGCGCAACCGCGCAGACGTGGGTAGTGATCAATGCGTTGTGATAGCAGCGAGTGATTGCGTTTGGATGCGGTGGCTGACTTCGCCGCGCTCCACGCGCCGCAACGGAGTCAGACGTTATTAGGTGAAAAAAACAACGCCGAAGAGTCCGGCGAACTCCTGTGCGTCGGTTCAATTCCGACCCCGCCTCCAATTTCCGGACCTTCCCTGTCCGTGTGCCGCCAGCGCGGTCATCGCCAGAGGGCTTCATTTCTGACTTCTGACCTTGGACCGTTCGCGACTCTCAGTTCTCAGCCTTTTTCCTGTCATAAGAACGTTCGGCAACGACGGGTCGCTCTTCCGATACGATGCGCAACTATTCATGGCGCACCCCGAAAAAGCAGCGGTTTTTCCAGTGTATCGGCTAAAGTTTGGGCGATTTTTGGCCGATGTTATGGTGTTTATAATGCGCCACGGCCTATGTCACCAAAGCATATTTTGTTTGTGGACGATGAACCAGACGTCTTCCAGGAATTGGAGCAATCTCTCCAACCCATGCGAGACGAATGGCGGATGTGTTTTGCTCCAAGCGGATCCGAGGCTCTGAAGATTCTCTCGCGGGAGCCTTTCGACGCGGTCGTTTCCGACATGCTCATGCCGGAGATGAATGGGTCGCAGTTTCTGACGGAGATCAAGACGCGTCACTCGCAGATGATGCGGCTCGCGCTCATGGGCGATTCTGAACCTGAGGCGGTTCTGAGATTGTCATGCCCGGCTCATCAGTGCCTGAGCAAACCATTGAATCCGATCCAGTTGCGCAACACCATCAAGAGAACCCTCGCGTTGCGTGATCTGCTGACCAACCAGAAGCTCAGCCATATGGTCTCGCAAGTGCAATCGCTTCCGGGGTTGCCGTCTCTATACGTGGAACTGATCGGAGAACTTCAGAAAGAAGACCCTTCCATAACGCGGGTGAGCGAGATTATTAGTCGCGACATGGGAATGACTTGCAAGATTCTGCATGTGGTGAACTCGGTGTTTTACAGTCTGTCGCAGAAGATCACTGATCCCAGCGACGCCGCCATACATCTGGGGCTGGAAACGTTGAAATCCCTCGTGCTGACGTACCAGTTGTTCTCACAGTTTCCCCATCAGCCGATTCAAGAGTTCTCCTTGGAGGCACTCTGGCAGCACTGTTGGAATGTTGGGGTTTTCACCAAGCAAATTGCGGCAGTTGAGAAGATGAGCTATGACACGATGGATTTGTGTTTCACAGCCGCATTGTTGCACGATATCGGGAAGTTGATCCTAGCCAGCCATCTGCCTGACGAATGTCGAGAGATTCTGGCCCAAGCACGCCAGAAGCGGGTTGCAGTCTGGAAGGTGGAACAGGAAATCCTAGGCGCAACCCATGCCGAGGTGGGCGCTTACCTGCTGAGTCTTTGGGGATTGCCGCATCCCATTGTGGAAGGAGTGGCTTTTCATCATTGCCCCATCCGCTGCACATCTCAAAACGCCCCTTTCATTACCATTATTCACGCCGCTGACTCATTTGAGCATGAGAATCGATCAAGCAGTCCGATGACCGAACGTTTCATGATGATGGATGACACGGTCAGAAGCGAGACGCTGGATCGCATCAAAGACTGGCAGGCCGCCTGCCTTTGGAACGAGGGAAGCGCGTGGCTGGATATCTAGTTTTTCTCGCCTCCATCGCGGCGGGGGTCGTCTGGCAGCGGAAGCAAACGACCGATACCGCGCGTTGTTCCTTGCCGGGACGGCGCGGTGGCAGGCCGGCATCCGCCACCGCATTACTCCCATGAGTGCGGGCGACGCCGTCATCTCCACAGACGCGCAAGGGCGCGTGGAACTGATGAATCCCGTGGCCGAGACACTCACCGGCTGGCGGACGGACGAAGCTCGCGGCACGCCGCACCTCGCCCAGAAGGCTCGCGCCGCAGAGAAGCGACGCTTGGAACTGGCCTGTCAGTGTGGCCGGGTTGCGCTCTGGGAGTGGGACGTTGCCACGGGCGTTGTGGAATGGTCGGGTTCTGTTGAGCCAGGCCACCGCACGGGCGTGTTTCCTCACACGATCGCAGAGTGGGAGTCCATCCTCCATCCCGACGACAAAGCCCGTGTCGCCGAGGTGTTGAACCAGCATCTCCGCGACGGGACGCCTTACGAAATAGATTACCGCGTGCGGTGTACGGTCGGCGGTTATGCCACGTGGCACGACAGTGGAATCGCGGAGCGCAACGCCCAGGGTCAGGCTGTCCGCATGACCGGCGCCTGCGTGGACATCACCGGACGCAAAAGAGCCGAGGTGGCGCGGCGGAGAACCGAGGAAAACTATCTCTCCTTGTTCGAGAACATGCTGAACGGCTTTGCCTATTGCCGGATGATCTGCGAGCGGGACCAGCCGCAGAATTTCACTTACCTCGCTGTCAACAAAGCTTTTGAAACCTTGACGGGGTTAAAGGATGTGGTCGGCAGGACAATGTCCGAGGTCGTCCCCGGTATCTGGGAGCAAGATCGGGAGTTATTGGAAGCCTATGGCCGCGTGGCCCGGACCGGCGTGCCGGAGAAGTTCGAGATCTACGTGGGATCCATGAAGATGTGGCTCGATATCTCGGTGTACAGGCCGGAAGAGGGAGACTTCGTGATGGTGTTCGACGTCATCACGGAGCGGAAGCGGGTGGACGAATCTCATGCCCGTCTGGCAACGGCGGTGGAGCAGTCTGCCGACATGATTATGATCACCGATGCCCAGGGCACGATTTTTTATGCGAACCCGGCGTTTGAGAAAATAACCGGATACAGCTGCAAAGAAGCCATTGGGCAGACCCCCCGCATCCTCAAGAGCGGCAAGCATGACGCGGCGTTCTATCGGCAGATGTGGGCAGTGCTGAGCCGAGGGGAGTTGTGGAGTGGCCATATCATCAACAAGCGCAAGGACGGAACACTCTACGAGGAAGAAGCATCCATCTCGCCCGTGCGTAATGCCGTGGGCAAGATCGTCAACTACGTCGCCGTCAAGCGCGACGTGACCCAGGAAGTCGCGCAGGAAACCCAACTCCGCGAGTCACAAAAGCTGGCATCGATCGGCACGCTGGCCAGTGGCGTGGCCCATGAGATCAACAATCCCATCAACGGGATCATGAACTATGCGCAGTTAATCACCAACCGAATGGCAGCGGAAAACCCCCTGCGGGAATATACGACGGAGATCATCAAGGAGACGGAACGCGTGGCGCTCATCGTTCGGAACCTGCTGGCCTTCGCACGGCAGGAGAAGCGGCCGCACGATCTAGCGGATGTGAGCGACATTGTCACGGCGTCGCTCTCGCTTATCCGGACGGTCATGCGGCACGATCAGATCACGCTCACCGTGGATACTCCAACGAATCTGCCCAAAGTGAAGTGCCACAAACAGCAAATCCAGCAAGTGTTGATGAACCTGCTGACGAATGCCCGTGACGCCTTGAACGAGAAGTATCCTGGATACGATGAGGGGAAGGTCATTCACATTACTGTCCGGCCGATCGAGAAGGACGGCAAACCCTGGATTCGAATGACCGTCGAGGACCACGGCCTCGGAATTCCGAAAGAAGTTGGCGATCACATTTTCGACCCGTTCTTCACCACCAAACTGGGCAGAGGCGGAACGGGTTTGGGGCTTTCGATCAGCCATGGCATCGTGAAGGAACATAACGGGGAACTGCACTTTGAAACCGAGATCGGGCGCTACACACGGTTCCATCTGGATTTGCTGGTAACGGAGGAGGAGTAATCATGACACGAGTATTGGTTGTTGACGATGAGAAGAGCGTCCGGATCACGCTCCGGGAATTTCTGCAGGACGCGGGCTATCAAGTGACCGTTGCAGAGGATGTGACGGCCGCTCGACAACTGTTCCAATCCGGCGTTTTTGATGTGGTCATTTCCGACATCGCTATGCCGCGCATCTCGGGCGTGGAACTTCTCCAGGAGATCCGCAAGGGGTCGCCGCGTGTTCAAGTGATTATGATGACGGGCCAGCCCACGGTGGAAACGGCTGCCGCCACCGTGCGGGCAGGTGCCTTCGATTATCTGATCAAGCCGGTCGCCGAAGAGGCGATGCTGCGGTGCGTGGGCAATGCGGCCAAACTCAAGGCGACGGAGGACGAGCACGTGCGCGTGGCAGAAAAGGCGGAGCGGCAGCACAAACAGTTGCTGGAGAACCACGCCCGCCTCTGCGAACTGGAAACGTTGCGCGACAACCTCACACACATGATCATTCACGACTTGCGCGCGCCGCTTTCGATCGTGCATGGCTATGTGGATCTGCTGAAGGGCAGCGCCGCTTCCATGCTCGGGAAGGATGAGATTGGTTACCTGAATACGATCCTGATCAACATCAATCGGCTCAACGATATGATCGGCTCGCTGTTGGATATCAGCCGTCTGGAAACAGGCAAGATGCCGCTCAATCCCCGCGCGTGCAACGTGGCGGCCCTGGCCAAATCCGTCATCGCCTCATTCGATTCCCTGGTGGGCGATCGGCATCTCAGCCTGGAGTCCGCGTCGGAACTGATCATGGCATCTTGCGACGAGGAAATCACCCGCCGGGTGATCGGCAACCTGCTCCAGAACGCGCTCAAGTTCACCCCCAAAGACTGTGAGATTCGTGTTGCGGTGAGTCACAAAAATGCGATGGTGAGACTGGAAGTGTCCGACACCGGACCGGGCATCCCGGCCGAGTATCACGGGAAGATCTTCGAGAAGTTTGGCCAGGTGGCCAGAACCGTGCGACAGTATTCAAGCGGTTTGGGTCTGGCTTTCTGCAAACTTGCAGTTGAAGAGCAAGGTGGCCAGATTGGCGTCGAGAGCGACGTTGGCAAGGGCAGCACATTCTGGTTCACCCTGCCGGTACTATAGTGACAAGATCCATGCACATTGCTCTGCTCGGTCCATCCGGCGCTGGCAAAGGAACGCAGGCGGTGAAACTCTGCTCGCGTTTCAATCTGCGGCATTTTTCCATCGGCGATTTGCTTCGCAAGAACCTTGAAGCGCGGACGGCTCTCGGCTTACTCGCCCGCAAATACATGGACCGCTGCGAACTGGTGCCGGACGAAGTGGTGGAGGCAATGATCGAGGAGCGGCTGCAAAGAATCCCGGTGGAACAAGGAATTCTCCTCGATGGTTTTCCGCGCACTCCAGAACAGGCGGGTTTTCTCGATGACTTGTTCAAACGATCCGGTTGTCACTTGGATGCAGTGATCTACCTGAAGCTCGACGAAGAACCCGTGTTGAACCGGCTTCAAGGGCGGCTGGTGTGCCGTCGCTGCCACACGCCCTGCCATGCGCAGTTGAAACCGCCACTCAAACCCGGCATCTGCGATGTCTGCGGCGGTGATTTGCAGCCACGCCCCGACGATAACGCCGAGGTGGCGCGCAGGCGGCTGAAGGTGTTTCAGCGCCACATCGGTTCGGTGCTGGAGTACTATCAGCCAAGCAACCGGCTGCATCTGGTGGATGCTGGCAGCTCCATCGACACGGTTTTCGCTGACATCGTTGCGCTTCTTGACGACGCGCAACGCCGCGAGGCTCGCGCTGCCACGCGCGAGGAAATCGCGCGGCTCCAACCCGTGCCGCCGCCCGCCGCGGCTCTCGTTGCGCCAACGGCAAAGCACGCGCTGAATCTGGTTTTGCTCGGCGGCCCTGGCTCCGGCAAAGGCACGCAGGCGGAGAATCTGGAACGCGAGTTCCAACTCTGCCACGTGGCCTCCGGCGACTTATTCCGCGAGAACCTCAAGAACTCCACGCGCCTCGGCCTGCTGGCGAAGTCTTACATGGATCGCGGTGAACTTGTGCCCGACGACATCACGGAGGCCATGGTCGAAGAACGGCTGGCGCGCGTCGAGAACGGACGCGGGTTTCTGCTGGATGGTTTCCCACGCACCTTGCCGCAGGCGGTGGCGCTCACCGAGATGCTCGCCAAGCTGGGCCGGCCGCTTTCCGGCGTGCTTTACATCCGTGTCTTCGATGCCACGCTCGTCGAGCGGCTGTCGGGACGTTGGATCTGCCGTGCCTGCCAGACGCCCTATCATCTGCTCTTCAAACCGCCCGCCCGCGCAGGCGTGTGCGACAAGTGCGGCGGTGAACTCTATCAACGTGACGACGACAAGCCGGACACCGTGCGCGCGCGGCTCAAGACGTTCCACAGGCAAACCGAGCCGCTCATCGCCTACTACCAGCGCGCCGGGTCATTGTCGGAAATTGACGGCGAAGGCAACGTCGTCGCAATCGGCAGCCGGCTGTCCGCAGTGGTGAAGGAATTGCTGGAACGAACCTGACGTGCCGTCTGTGGTTGGAAGGGCACGGCCATCGTTGTGTCATCGTCCACGGAACCGTTTCGATCACACTGCGGGTGACCCCAACGTCTGCCGCACACTCTGCCCCAGGCTTTCTGAAGTAAAGGGTTTTGGAACGAATGCAGCTCCATCGGGAAGCAAAGTCCTTGAAATCTCGGCCGAACGCGGATAGCCAGACATATAAAGAACCTTCATCTGTGGCCGCTTGGCGACGAGCTTCTGGGCCAGAGTCCGGCCTGTCATCTTTGGCATCACGATGTCCGTGAGCAGCAAATGGATCGGTCCCTGGTGTTTGCTGGCCGTCTGGAGGGCAGTCGTGCCGTTCTTGGCCTCCAACACTGTGTAACCCAGATCGGTCAAAAACACCCGCGCCATTTCCCTGACGATGGCTTCGTCTTCCACGAGAAGAATGGTCTCCTTCCCGCCTGCAACGGGTTTCTCCTTCGGCGATCTCTCGGCCTCCTCCAGGATTCCAGCCATCTGTGGCAGGTAGATTTCAAAGGTCGCGCCTTGGCCTGGCTCGCTCTGGACAACGATCTGACCGCCCGCCTCGGCAACGATACCGTAAATGGTGGCCAAACCGAGGCCCGTTCCCTTGCCTGTCTCCTTGGTGGTGAAGAACGGTTCGAACAAATGCGCTTTCACCTCCGCAGACATTCCCGTGCCGGTGTCGGCCACACTGAGCAATGCGTAGTCTCCCGGCTTCACTTTGGCATGCTGTCCCATGTCGGCAGAGGTCAGCTTCAGGTTTGCAGTGGAGATGGTGAGCGTGCCGCCGTCGGGCATGGCATCCCTGGCGTTGACAACCAGGTTCATGATGATCTGCTCCACGTGGCTGACGTCCGCCTTCACAATCACAGGGGATGGGGCTGGATTGACGATGAACGTGATGTCTTCGCCGATCAGACGCGCCAGCATGCCTTTCACACCCACAATGACATCGTTGAGATTCAGCACCTGCGGCCTCATCACTTCTTTGCGGCTGAAGGTCAGCAGTTGGCGTGTCAACAACGAGGCGCGGAGGGCAGACTGCTTGATGTCTTCAATAAAGCCCGACAACCGCGCATCCGATGAGACCTTCCGGGCGGCCAATTGACAGTTGCCCAGAATGGCGGTCATGATGTTGTTGAAATCATGCGCGATCCCGCCGGCGAGCTGGCCGATGGCCTCCATCTTCTGCGACTGCCGCAGTTGTTCTTCGAGGTCCACCTGTCGGGTGATGTCAAGCTTGACGCCCACGTAGTGGGTGATTCGGCCCATTGAATCCCGCATCGGAGAAATGGTGGCATTCTCCTCGTAAAGCGCGCCGTCTTTTCGTTTGTTGGTCAGGCGGCCCGTCCAGACTTTCCCTTGGATCAAGGTATCCCACATCGTCCGATAGAAATCGGCATCGTGTTTCCCGCTCTTCAACACGCGAGGGTTTTGCCCGATCACTTCAGCTCGTGAATAGCCGGTGATTTTCTCGAACGCCGGATTCACATAAATAATGGCGCCGTCCACATTGGTGATGAGAATGGCTTCTCCCGATTGTTCCACGGCGGTCGCCAGCCGTCGCTGGGTTTCCTCTGCCCGTTTCTGTTGGGTGATGTCCCACAAGATGCCCTGCACGCCGACGATCTGTCCGTGTTCATCATGCAAGGGCATTCTTGTCACATGGTAGATCTGTTCCGTTCCGCCGGGAGCGAAGCGGCTTTCGACGGCCTCGAATACCTTCCCACTCTCGACCACCCGGCGATCATCCCGCCGGTATTTCTCGGCCTGCTCTTGCGGATACAATTCAAGGTCAGTCTGGCCCACCACTTGTTCCGGCTTGCGGCCGAGCGCCTGACAGAATCGCGCGCTGGCATACGTGAACCGCCCCGCCAAATCCTTGCGGAAGATGAACTGGGGCAGATGCTCCACCAGGGATTGATACAACAGCTCGGACTTGCGCAAGTCCTCCTCAGCCTGTTTGCGCGCACTGATGTCCACGCTGATGTTTCCGATCAGCAACGGCCTGCCGGGGGACACAATCGGGAACCGGGTCGTCAGGCAAGTGCGGGTCTCGTGGCCGCTGGTCAGTCTATCCTCCGTGACCATCGGTTCGATCTGGGCCATCACTTGCTCTTCAGTCCTCCGGATGGCGTCGGCTTCCGGTCCCGGCATGATTTCATCCAGGGTCTTTCCGGTCAGGCCGTTTGGCGGCACCCCGAGAGATTGCTCGAGGATCGGGCTTGCAAACAGATATCGATGTTGGTCGTCCTTGATGCTGGCGAGCCCCGGCAGAAACTGCATGAAGGCGCTGAACTTATCCTCGCTCTCCTGCAAACGTTCGGCCGACTGCTTGAGGGCGGTGACGTTCATGACAGCGACGATGGCCTTGACCTGTCCCGATGCGTCTGAGGGCAGGAGCGACCACGTCAAATGAACGTGAATGAGATCGTTGTTGATCGTGCGGTTGGCTGTTTCAACGCTGAAGAGCGTCTTGCCTTCGGCGA
>JBAZIR010000126.1:0-13640 GCA_041651735.1 Verrucomicrobiia bacterium
GGTGGTGCTGGAGTTCTTCAAGGAACAAATCAGGGATGTGCTCGCAGTCCCGGGCCTCAAGGGCATCGCGTTTGACTTCTTCGGTTACCGCAACTACCGGTGCTGCCGGTGCAAGGAGTCCCGGGCTGCGTTTGAGAAGTGGCACAAACAGCATCCCGACCTTGAGCTTGGGAAGGCGGTGGGGCGATTTTCGTTGGAAACGCTCGTGAATTTCACGAATGCCCTTGCCGATTACGCACGCTCCCTCCGGCGCGAGGCGAGAGTCGCGTGTCACGTCTATCCGGTCTTTCTTCCGGAGCCGCTGTATGGCAACCGGCTGAACGTGGATTATTGCGGCCAGACAGCCGCGTGGTATTTCGATCCGCTCTGGAGCCGGGAGAAGATTCGGGATTACTCACGCGTGATTTTCGGGCAGGAGAAAAGGCATTTCCCCAAGGCGGAAGGTGTGGCACTCGTCGGCGTGTATACCCGCCCGAAGCTCTATCCCGTCAAAGGCCCTGAGCGATTGACGTTGGAACTGCAAGCCATTCTCGATGGGGGCGGCGACAAAGTTCAGGTTTGCTCACTCAACGACGTGTTGAATGACAAAGACACGCGAGAAGTGTTCAAGAGGTTTTTTAAGAGACCTCGTCCGTAACATCACCCCGCGGTTTGGTTGAAACCGCATCCTCCAGCACCCTCTTCACAAATACCGTTGCATCAGGCTTCTTGCGGAGCCTCCCACAGTGCGTCCACCGCTTCATCGGCAGGGCGAACCGTCCCGGTGAGCCGGGGGGGCGATTCTTGCGATCAAGGCTAACCTGCGACTGCGCAAAAGAGCCGGGGCTAACGCTGCGGCCCGTTCCATGCGCGGCGTTCGGCTGGCCTTGGCAGGCGCAATAGGAAACCCACCCATCGCGGAAATTGTTCTGGACGGGTCGAAAGCCAGGTTCCAAAGTTCGTCGTATCGACCTGTAAGACGTCAATTCGGATGTCCAATACATGTTGGATTGCACTACAAACCATGAGCTTACCAATCTTCAAGTATCATCCAGACCCAATCGCAACGGGTAGCATCAAGCCGTCCAACACGGAGTGTAAGTGTTGCGGCCAACAGCGAGGCTACATCTACGTCGGCCCGGTCTTCTCGGTCGAGGAATTGTCCGAGTGCATTTGTCCCTAGTGCATTGTAGACGGCTCGGCTCATGAAAAGTTCGACGCAGAGTTTACGGATGCAGCAGGAGTCGGAGGATATTCCAAACCGTCCATCGTTCCAAACTCGGTTATTGAGGAAGTAGCTTTTCGGACGCCGGGTTTCTCGGGTTGGCAGCAGGAGCACTGGCTTGCTTGCTGTGGCGATGCTACCGCGTTCGTCGGTCGAGCAGGTTGTGCAGAGCTTGAGCGCCGGTGGCCAGATGCCATTCCATCCATTCAGCGGGAGTGTGGCATGGCTGATGGCGCAGACTGGCAGAGTTATTTTCGCGCCCTGAACAAAGATGGCAGCCCGACAGCATACGTATTCCAGTGTCTGCATTGCGGCAGGCACCATGGATATTCAGATTGTGATTGAGTATGACTGTGTGGCCTAACCATGTGCTGTAGCGCGGCGATGTGATGGTCTTGCGGGTTCAACATGAAACCCACCCATCGCACAAATAATTCTGGACGGTGCGAAAGCCAGGTTCCAAAGTCCGTTGTGTCTCCTTACAATACCTCAAAGAGGTCGCCGAATATCTGTTAGGCCATCCCATGAAACTCAAGAAATATCGAGTCTTGATCAACGGAAGGAACTTCTTTTCCCAGCTAGACTCGCCACCACCCCCAAAACACCGATATTACGAAGTGAAAATCACCAAGCTTCGACGGCGATCCAGTCCCAAGGATCTTCGTAAGATCGGCTTCTATACAATTGTGTCCGTTAGGGCAAATTCCCACAGAGAAGCGGAGCTCTTGGCTGTCGACATTCTGCGCAAAGACAACGAGTTGAAGCGGATAGTTCAAAACTCTCCAAACGACCCACCAAAGCTTTTTGCTGAAGAAATCACCCAGGTTAGTTCGTTTCGCGGCTGTCGGGTGCCACGGTCTGGATTGGGGTTCTACATGGAAAGAAGAAAACAAAAGAAACCAAAGAATGTCTGACGAAACAGGCATAGCTTCGGACGAAGCGGAGCGAAGCTCCGATGCTACGCTGAGTGGACACCGGATCGCCTGAATGGCGCGCTCACTGAGCTTCTACAGTTTCGCGTCCGCATGGCTAAGAACGGGACGCCGAACACAAAATGACCGAGGAAGAGAATCGGAGATAGTTGCACGAGGCAGATCATGACAACAGCATCGTCTTGGATGCGAGGCTTGCACCCGGCTGCAAGGACCAAAGCCAGGAGGCTAAGCGCGGCGAGATGGCGGCGGACCGTCATGGTGGAAGTGTTTTTCAACCACCCGCCAAAGTCAAGGAGCGAGCCACGTGCGGGTCGGTTCCGGCCTCTGGACAACTGTTCGCCACAAAACCGCGCGTGCCGGAAACGCCGACATCTGCTAGATTCCTGCTGATGAATGCCGAGCCAGGTTACGTCAACCCTCTGCGCGAAGCCATGCCGCGCGCGGTAGCGCCGGAGCCGTGTGTGGTGGTGCTCTTCGGCGCGACCGGCGACCTCACCAGCCGCAAGCTGGTGCCGGCGCTCTACAACCTCGCGCGCGAAGGCATGCTGCTTGCCGGCTTTTCGATCCTCGGCTTCGCGCGCCGGCCGAAGACAGACGAGCAGTTCCGCGCGGACATGCTGGACGCGATCAACAAGTATTCGCGTCTGAGGCCGGCGCTGCCGGAGGTGTGGAGGGATTATGGCGCCGCCATCGGCTATCACGTCGGCAACCTCGACGATCCGGCGGCTTACGCGTCGTTGAAGCAGCGGCTCGAGCAGGTGGACCGCCAGCGCGGCACGCAGGGCAACCGGTTGTTCTACCTCGCCACGTCGCCGGAGTATTTTCCGGTCATCATCAGAAATCTCGGCGCGGCAGGTCTCATCGCAGACGCAACGTCGCTGCATCCGTGGACGCGCGTGGTGATCGAGAAACCATTCGGAAACGACCTGGCTTCAGCGCTGGCATTGAACCGCTCGGCGGCGTCCGTGCTGGATGAGCGGCAGGTGTTCCGGATTGACCACTATCTCGGCAAAGAAACCGTCCAGAACATCCTCGCGCTCCGGTTTGCCAACGCCATCTTCGAGCCGCTCTGGAACCAGAAATATATCGAGCACGTCCAGATCACCGCCGCCGAGGAGCTTGGCATGGAAGGCCGGCGCGGCGCTTACTACGATACCGCCGGCGCCATTCGCGACGTGATGCAGAACCATATCATGCAGTTGTTGTCGCTGGTGGCGATGGAACCGCCTGTGGCGATGGAAGCCGACGCGATCCGCGACGAGAAGGCAAAGGTGATGCGCGCGCTTCGGCCGCTCCGGCCCGACGAGGTCGCGGCGCAGGTCGTGCGCGGTCAATACGGTCCCGGCGCGCTTCTGGGCAAAGCCGTCAAAGGGTATCGTGAAGAAGAAGCGGTCGCGCCCGGCTCGACCACGGAAACCTACATCGCTGCGCGCTTGCGGCTCGACACATGGCGCTGGGCCGGCGTGCCGTTCTTTGTGCGCGTCGGCAAACGGCTGCCCAAGCGCGTCACGGAAATCGCGATTCAGTTCAAGAGCGCGCCGACGCGCCTGTTCGCCGGCGACGGTGACGCCAGTTTGCCGCCGAACGCAAACCTGCTCGCGCTGCGCATCCAGCCTGACGAAGGCATCTCGTTGGCGTTCGAGGCAAAGGTGCCGGGGATGCGCGTCCGATTGCAGCCGGTGAAGATGGATTTCCGTTACGGTTCGTCGTTCGGCCAGCAACCGGCGGAGGCTTACGAACGGCTGCTGCTCGACGCGATGCTCGGCGACTCGACGCTCTACACGCGCGCCGACGAGGTGGAGCACGCGTGGCGGTTCGTGGACTCAATCATCGCCGGTTGGCAACAGGCGCCGCCACCGGCATTCCCCAACTACGCCGCCGGCAGTTGGGGACCCGCGGAGGCTGACCGCCTGATGGAAGGAACCGGCGCAAAATGGCGAAGACTGTGAATCAGGAAGTCAGAAGAGAAGAGTGAAAAGATGAAGAGCTGGAGGAAGAACGTCATTCTTCAATGGTTGACTGTTCGCTCTCAGCTTCTTCATGGAACTCATGGCGATTACGAACAACACAACATTCGAACAGTTCCTCGCTGGCATTCCCGTGCCGGTGGAACCGGCGGCCATTGAGCGCGAACTGGCATCGATGTGGAAACCGGCGTCGGAACAGACGAGCGTCGATGCCAGCACCGCGGTCACGCGTGTTTGCCTCGCCAATCTTGTGGTCATCGGTGACGTTGCCAACAACGCGTGGCACGCCGACACGCTCCAGAAACTCAGCGCCCGTTTCCCGTGCCGCGTCCTGTGGCTGCAGATTGACCCGGCCAACACCGACGCCGTGCTTACCGCCGACGTCACGGCGCTTTGCCACTTGCCGTCGCCGGGCAACCCGCAGGTTTGCAGCGAGCTCATCACGCTCCACTCCGGCCACCGCAACGCGGACAAGCTGCCGGGCGCCGTGTTGCCGCTGCTCGAACCGGATCTGCCGGTGGTGTTGTGGTGGGCGGTGGCAGCGGATGCCGAAACGGCGCTGTTCGATGCGCTGAGCGAACTGGCCGACCGCGTGATTGTGCATGCCGAACCGCTGGCCAATCCGACACTGCGGATGATGAGCGCCGCGCCGAGCCTGCGGTTGTGCCTGCGCGAGCACGCCGCCGACAAAGCCACGATCATGATCTGGCACACGATGAGCCACTGGCGGGAACTGACTGCGCAATGTTTCGATCCGCTGCAACTTCGCGATGCCCTGCGCCTCATCGACACGGTGACGGTGCATTACGCGACGCCATCCGGCGGGCCAACGGCGACACTGCCGGCGGCGCTCTACGCCGGCTGGCTGGCCGGGCAGTTGCAGTGGACGCCAGTCGCGCGCGAGGTGACGCCCGAAAGTGTGCGCGCTACGTTCACCGCCGGCTCGCGTCGCGTCGCGGTCGAACTGCTTGCGCAGACCACCAGCCAACTCGCACCGGGACGACTGACGTTGGTGGACATCGCGGCGGAGTTCGGGCCGGTGCAGGCAACGTTTCATCTCGCACGCGTCATCGGTGAACGCACGGAGATCCGGCAGACGTTCTGTCTCAGTGAGGCCTGCACGCTGCTGAAGTCGCTGCCCGTCATCAACCACGACGAAGCGACGTTGCTTGGCGCGGCCATTGAGTCGCAATCAGCCGCCAGAGTTTTTCCGCGCGCCGCGAAGATGGCACTGTGGTTGCTCGAAGGATAGATATGAGAACGATTCCCTTCATCTGCCTGCTCGTCACGATGCCGCTGATCGCTTCAGCCGCGCCGCCAAAACCATCGGCCAAACCCGCCGCAGCTTCCGCCTCGTCACTGGCGAACCTCGTCCGCGAGTTCGAAGCGGACGACAGCGGCGTATCCAGTTTTTACGACCTGCCACGGTCAGCGGCCCGCTTTGACCGGCTCGAAACACTTTATGCTGGCTGGCAGACACGGCTGGCGGCGGTGAATTTCGATGCGCTCAATCCAGCAAGCCGCGTGGATTACCTGCTGCTGCGGAGCGGACTCCAGCAATCGCTGGCGGAGATCGCGCGCGAACGTCAACGACTTTCCGAGATGGACTCTCTGCTGACGTTCCGGGGCATCGTCCACAAGCTGGAGCAAAGCCGTTGGCGCGGCGAGCCCGCCGACGCACAATCAGCGGCGGCGAAGATCCTCGACCTGACGAAGCAGGCGAAGCAACTCAAGGAGCGTGTCGAGAAGGGCGTCAAGGCGAAGGCTGCGGAAAAGCCGGCGAAGGCCGAACTGGCGAAAGAGAAGAACGACGGTGTCGCGGCCATCACCGTTTCTGCGACGCTGGCGCGACGCGCGGCGGGGGCCGTGGCGGAGTTGCGCAGCGCGCTGAAGAAGTGGTTCGGTTTCTACGACGGTTACCAGCCGGATTTTCAGTGGTGGGTGAAAAAACCTTACGAGGAAGCCGACAAGCAGTTGGAGGCCTACGCCAAGTTTCTCCGCGAAGAGGTCGCCGGTCTCAAGGGCAAGGATGAAGACCCGCTCGTCGGCGACCCGATTGGCGCGGACGCGGTGGCAGAAGCGATCCGGTTTGAGTTTCTGCCTTACACAGCGGAGGAGCTGATTGCCATCGGCGAGCGCGAGATGGCGTGGTGCGAGAGCGAGATGAAGAGCGCCGCGCGCCAGATGGGCTGCGGTGACAACTGGAAGACAGCGATGGCGAAAGTAAAGGCGGATTTCGTCCCACCCGGCCAGCAGGACGACTTCGTTGCGAAGACCGCCCGCGAGGCGATCGCTTTCGTCAAGAAGCACAAGTTCGCAACCGTGCCGCCGCTCTGCGAAGAAACGTGGCGGCTGACGATGATGTCACCGGAGACGATGAAGATGATTCCTTACGCGGCCTACAACAACCAGAACATGATGGTGGCCTACGCGAAGGATGAGATGAAGCAGGAGGACAAGCTGATGGTCATGCGGGGCAACAACCGCGCGTTCACACGCTTGACGACAGCGCACGAGTTGATTCCCGGCCATCACCTCCAGAACTTCCAAGGGGCGCGGCACAACCCGTATCGGCGCATGTTCAGCACGCCATTCTACGTCGAGGGCTGGGCGCTCTACTGCGAACTGCGGTTTTGGGATCTCGGTTGGGCGCGCACACCCCAGGAACGGATCGGCATGTTGTTCTGGCGCATGAACCGCGCGGCGCGGGTCATTGTCAGCCTCAAGTATCACCTCGGCCGGATGAAGCCGGCGGAGATGGTGGATTTCCTGGTGAACCGCGTGGGCCACGAGAAACTCGGCGCGACGAGCGAGGTGCGGCGGTTCATCGTCGCGCCGCCGCTCTACCAAGCCGGCTATCTGCTCGGAGGATTGCAGATCAAAGCGCTGCACGACGAATGCGTCCGCCCGGGAAAAATGACCGAGCAGCAGTTCAACGACGCCGTGCTGATGGAGAACGCGATGCCGATCGAGTTGCTGCGCGCCGCTTTACTGAAGCTGCCGCTCTCTCGCGACATGAAACCGTCGTGGAAATTCGCCGGCGAGAATCCCGCGACATCGAAACAGGAGAAACCATGAAACGATTCGGCTGGGTCATCGGGATGCACCCGGAAAAGGTGGAGGAATACAAACGTCTGCACACCGCCGTCTGGCCAGACGTGTTGAAGACGGTCAAGGCGTGCAACATTCGGAACTACTCAATCTACTTCCATCGACTCGACGATGGGAAACCCTACCTCTTCAGCTACCTTGAATACACCGGCGATGATTTCGCCGCCGATATGGCAAAGATGGCCGCCGACCCGACCACGCAACGTTGGTGGAGCTTCTGCAGACCCTGCCACGCCCCGCTTGCCAGCCGCGCCGAAGGCGAGTGGTGGTCCAACATGGAGGAAGTCTTCCACTCGGACTGACGCGTCAAGGCATCGGCTTGGGATAGACCAGGGCCGACTCTTTGCCCTCCAGCACAGCGACGATGCGCTCCAAAATACGCTTTGGGTACCGCTGCTCGGCATTGCGGCCCTTGGCTTTCGTCACCGCTTCAAGCAATCGTTTCAACGTTGGCAACACCGGTTGTGCGCGCTCACCGAGATGGTCGAGTGCGTTGGCCGCCTGTAGCGCAAAGAAAGGCGCCTCCGTGTTCTTCACCCAGTGCTCCAGCACCGGCAAAGCCGTGTCGATCCTGCCGATGCGCGCCAACGCCTCGGCCGCGGCAACCTGCACCGCGCCAGACGCATCCCTCAACCGCTTCCGCAACGCCGCTTCGGCGGGCGAGGCTTTCTCGCAAAGCATCGCGCAACCTTGCGCGGCCCACCAGCGCATCGCTTCGTTCGGATCGTCGAGCGCATCCACCAACTTCGTCAGGTTCGCTGCGTCGCGCTCCGAGGCCAGCACCGCCAGATCAAATACGCGCTCCACGGGAAACGCGCCCGGCATGCGCGACGCATCGTGGCCTTCCAACGCCGAGCCTTCGGGCAGGAAACCGTTGTCGTTGATCTCCAGTGTGTGTCGTTTCAACGCCGCGCGCATCCGCTCCAGCGTCGCGCGATGCGCCGGATCAGCGGCGAGGTTATTCACGCTGTCACGGTCAGCGCCCATGTCGTAAAGCTCCTCGCATGGTTTCTCGCCCCAGAATTGTGCTGTCGCGCGCGTCAACCTGCCCTCGCGCGCCACGCGAGCCCATGACTGGTAGCCGCGCGCCCGGAACATGTAATCCAGCGGTTGCACGTAAGGCAGATCAGGCCGGAAGTTACGGATGTAGAGCCAGCGCGAATCCATGACCGATCGCATCATGTCGTAACGCTCGTCCATCCGGTCGCGCGTACAGTACACGAATTCGTTCGGCGCTTCCTTCGCCGGCCCGGCAAACGCGTGGCCCTGCATGTAGCCCGGCTTCTTCACGCCGGCCAGCGACAACACCGTCGGCGCAAAGTCCACGAAATGCACCGGCGCCGAAATGCGCGAGCCGGGCGCGGCGGGCGCAAGGTGACGCCACTTCGGGGGAAAGTAGATGATCAGCGGGACGTGCGTGCCGCTCTCCTGCAAGAACCGTTTGCTGCGCGGCAACACACCGCCGTTGTCGGCGTAGTAGAAGACGATGGTGTTCTCCGCGAGGCCGGCGTCGGCGAGATCCTTCAGCTTCGCGGCAATCTGGCCGTCCATCAACGTGATGTGGTTGTAGTAACGCGCCCAGTCCGCGCGCATCTCCGGCGTGTCGGGTTGATACGGCGGGATGCGCACACGAGCCGGATCCATCGGCGGGAAGTCCAGGGGCTTTTCCTCCTCCGGAAACAGGCAGCTCTCGTGTGTGACCTCGTGGTTGAACACACTGAAGAACGGCTGCCGCGCGTCGGGCCGGTTGCGCCAGTGTGCTTTCCGACCGGATTCGTTCCACGCCTCCCGGACGTTGATCGGCGAATTGTAATCGGTCTTCGCGTTGTTCGACGTGAAATAACCCGCTTCCCGCAGCCATGCCGGGAATCCTTTCAGCCACGACGGAATCCTGCCTTGCGCGCGCATGTGCTGCGCCGGACCGCACGAAGCCGCATACATGCCGCTAATCAGCGTGAACCGCGACGGCGCGCAAACCGGTTGCGTGAAGCACCGCTCGAACAGCACGCCCTCGCGCGCGAGCTTGTCCAGCGTCGGCGTCCGCGCCAGCGGGTCACCATAGCAACCGAGCAACGCATCGTTGTCCTCGCTGACGAGCCAGAGAATGTTCGGTCGCTCCGGCTCGGCGGCGGTTGTTGGTTTGACAAGAGCCAGCGCAACGGTGGTCAGGGCGATGGCGGCAAGAAATCGTTTCATAGCGAACTCCAGATTCAGTTTCGCGGCTCAAACGGCCAGTCGCGCGCCGCGTTCCTCGATAATGCGCCGCACGGCTTGCGGGTCAAGCTTGCGAACATCGCATTGCTTCTGCGCGCTCAACGCAGCCGCGATGCCGGCGGCCTGCCCCATCATTGCACAACTCGTGCTGACGCGGGCGGAGGAGAGCGCGAGTTGCTCGGCGGAGAAACAGCGGCCTGCCATCAGCAGGTTCGCGCCGTCTTTCGCAATGAGGCTGCGCAGCGGAATCTGATAGGGTGGCACTTTCATCTCATCCTTCTTGAGTATGTAGGTGCGCTTGTCATCGTTGGGCTTGTGGCCGTCGAGGTAATACACGCCGCGCGCGATAGCATCATCGAACTTCCGGGCAGCACGCAGGTCGGCGAGCGCAAGCACGTAATCGCCGACGATGCGCGCGCCTTCGCGAATGCCGATCTGCGGCGAACAACCATCATAGCGCCACGGCTCCGCCTTTCTGCGCTGGTAGTAGTCCAGCACCTCCCACGCGCGTTGGCGGGCGCGAACCTCGGCGGCGGTCAGCGACTCGGTGTCGGTCGAGTCGAACATCGGGATTTTGACCTTGATCGCATTGCTGCGCGGGCCGTTGGGCCAGACGCTGGTCATGGGCAGCTCTTGCGGCGTGCGGCACGGCTGGAACCAGCCTTCAGGCAATTGTGCGTCCGCCAGACCCTCCTCGACGTGCCGCACGAAGAACATCATGGACATCGGCAGTTGCAGTTCTCCGCAGCCGCTTCATGAACCAGAATCAGGCCGGCCGCACGAAGAACATCATGGACATCGGCAGTTGCAGGCCGTCCTCGGGGCGGCCTTTCATCGTCGCAAAACCCGCCGTGCGCGCCACGTCAGCGTCGCCGGTGCAGTCAATAAACTGCTTCGCACGCAACGCCTCAGGGCCGGACTTGCCGCAGACAATGCATTCGGTGATCCGTCCGCCATCGGTCACGCGCACGTCCACGAAGCGGGTGTGGAACAGCAGCTTGACCTTGCGTCGAAGCAGCAGTTCCTGAAGCACGATGGCGAGGATATGATGATCAAAAACACGATGGTCGAGCTGTGGATACGGCTTGTAAGGTGCCACCGCTTTGAACTTCTCCATGTCCGTGAGAATCTCGTCGAACACTTCGCCCTGCCCCGCCGTCTCGCCGCAGAACGACGCCACGCCGCCGGTGGTCATGTTGCCGCCCGTGATGGCAAACCGCTCAACCAATACGACTTTCGCACCCGACTTCACCGCCGCGCACGCTGCCGCCACGCCCGCGATGCCGCCGCCGATGACCGCTACGTCGGCCACGTGGCGCACGGGCACTTTGCGTGACCACACGATCTCCTCGCGCACAGGCTTTGCTTCACCGGCGCGCTTCTGAACCTCCGCGCCACGCGCCGAAACATTTCCGGCAGCGAAACCAAACGGCGCACCCAGACCCGCAACCGCGCCCAAAGCGAGGCCCTTGATCGTGTCTCTCCGGCTCAATCGGTTCATATGTAATCCTTCAATGCTGGGTTGCTGATGGCGCGCGTCCGATCAAATCAATCACCACAACCTCGGGCGAACAGCAGAAGCGCATTTCAGGGATGCCAGGCTCGCAGCCAAGGCCGCGCGAGACGACCAGCTTGACACCGCGCTCATCGAAGAACCCCGACTCCCACCGTTTGCCGTAACGATCAAGCGTGATCAGGGCACCGTACCCGGGCAACCGAATCTGGCCGCCGTGCGTGTGTCCGGCCAGCATGAGGTCGGCGGGCGGGTTCCATGTCTCTGGAAATCCCTGCGGATGATGATAAAGCACGATATTAAAGGTGTCCCGAGGCAGGCGATCCAAGCTGCTGCGCATGGCTCCCTCCATCCCGGACAGGAAGCCGCTTATGGAAAGGCGAATCCCGCGGACGCCACAGGTTTTCGGAACGCCCCCGTCGAGCACGATGACGCCTGCCTGCTTCATACAACCTTCGAAGTCGCCCAGATCATCGAGATTCCCCCCGGAAGCGTATTGCGGCACGTCCCACGAACGGAGCAGTTTTACGATGATGGAATTCACATCCGTTCGAGTCCCAAAGAAATCACCCGTGTGGAGGATGACATCCGGGTGGAGCGAACGGACGATATCCGGCAACGTCTGCTCCCGCGGTCCATCCTCACGCACATGCAGGTCTGCAAGATGGACCAGTCGCAGCCGCTGACCGGGCGGCAGCTTGGGCGTCTCGACTGTGTAAGTCGTCACCGTTACCCGGCGCGGTTCGAGCAACAAGCCGTAAGCCATGCACACAATCCCAAGTCCTGCCAGACTCAGCAAAACGCCGCCCGTCCAATTGGAGTGGAAGCAGTGATCGAGCCGCGAACGTGGCGTATTCCCCCGCAATCGGTCGAAGACCCAACGAAAAGCCAGCCAATAGGTGACAACCACGGCGCTCACAAACAACCCAAAGCGGACGAATTGCCAATCCGCGATCATGGCATCTCTTACAGTTCGCTCAACGCCACGCGCAGCACCTCCACCGCTTCCTTCTGGCGCGAGACAATGATGTAGAGGTGGCCGGCGTGGATGATGCTGTGGGGGTAGCCGTATTCGCCGCCCTTCGCGGCGCCAGGCTTGCGACGTTCGTAGTGCGTGTCGCCGAGAATGTAGTGGCGGTCGAAACGCACGCCATCGCGCGAGAGCGAGAGCGCCAGCGGCGTGCGACCGCCACCGACGGGATTGCCGATGTAGTAGAAGCGGCCGTCAGGCAGGCGTCCGAAGTGAAACTTGGCGTTGGTGTCGCTGAAGTTCGTCTCGTTGGGCGCAGACCACGTCGCGCCATTGTCGCGGCTTTCGGTGAGCCAGAGGCGGCGGGAGTTTTGTTTCGCGGTATTGCGCAACAGCATGTGCAACACGCCGTCGTCAGTCTGGTAGAACGAGCCTTCGCAAAGCGCCGCAGGCCATCGTTGACGCGTCGCTAGTTCCCAGAACGACGACGGGTCATCCTTGATCGTCGCGGCCATGTCGCGCGGATAGATGCCAGTCATGCGCCAGCCGGCGAGGCCGGCCGGATCGTCAGTGTATGGGAACGAGATATTGCCCGCGATGATGAGCCGGCCCGATGCGGTGCACTGCGGACCGTGATTGGGGTTGACCGGCACGCCCATCTCGCGCACGGCGCTCCAGCGCTCGCCGTCGGTCGTCGTCACGGCCTGCAGGTGCGTCGTTTCCTTGTTCGGCCCGTAGTTGCCGAAGTAAGCGACGAGCGTGCCATCGTGCTGATGGAATCCTGCAGCTGTGAGCACGCGTTCGACGCCCTTGTCGTCCTTGACCGAGTCCACGAGCGGTCGTGGCGTGGTCCAATTTTTGAAATCCGCCGACGACGCCATGAGCACGCGCTGGCCGGGAGCGTCTTCGTCCTGCCGGCCGTTCGACCAGATCGCGTGGAAACGGCCTTTGAAGAACGTCAGGCTCTGATGATGCGAATAAGTCCATTCGGTCGTCGGCTGATAAATGAGCACGCTCTCCACCTTCGGCCGCGCCGCGCCGGGCAGCGAGACCGGCCGGTTATTTTTCCACTCAGCGCCATTGGTGATCGGGCTGCGCTTCGGCTCGATCAGGGCCAGCTTTGTCGGATCCACGACGACGTGTTTCACCTTCTGCCGCTTCCATGTGTAGGTGATGTGAACGAGGCCATCGCTCGTCTGGATGATGGCGGGATAGCTGAACTCTGCTTTCGGCTCGTTTTCCAGAACAAGAACGTCCCGCCACACTTTGCCATCACGCGAGACGGCAACGCTGAGCGGCGAGCGCCCGCGCTCGACGGGGTTATAGACCAGCAGATGTCGGCCATCGCGCAACGTGACGGCGTCGGTGCCGGAATTCGGGTTCGGCACGTCGGTTGGCGTGAGCGGGCTCCACGTCTTGCCGCCGTCGTTCGACCACGTCTGGAACAGTCGCTTGTCGCGCGAACGGCCAATGGCCTGGAGTTTGCCACCGGGATGAAAAAGAATGCTCGGCTGAATCGCGTTCATCGCGGAACCGGCTGCGGCGGAAGCAGGCTCTATTTTCGTCCACGTATTGCCGAGATCGGACGAGCGCTCGAAATGGACGCGCCACTGGCTCGGCTTCTCGTTCGTTTCGGTGCTGGTTGGGCAAAGGATGTCGCCGTTGGCAAGCTGAACCGGCTTGTTCTTGATCGGGCCCAGAATGCCGTCGGGCAGGCGGCGCGCTT
>JBAZIR010000127.1:0-13476 GCA_041651735.1 Verrucomicrobiia bacterium
GGAATTCAAGGAGACCGCCGGCTACGACACGACTTTCTTCAAGTCTTCCGGCCCGTATCGCGGTTTCAAGCGCGATCACACCGACGGCGGCATCCGCATGCCGTTCATCGTGCGCTGGCCGGGAAAAGTCAAAGCGGGCAGTGTAAGCGGACACGTCGGCTACTTCGGCGATTTCATGGTCACCGCGGCGGAACTTGCGGGCGTCAACGTGCCGCCGGCATCCCTGCCGGCACGGTCCGCAACCAGCCGGCAAGATGCTGGCGCCACGCCCGACAGCATCAGCTTCGCGCCGACGTTGCTTGGCCACACCGATGAACAGAGGCGCCATGACTTCCTTTACTGGGAATACCACGGCACCGGCTCATCGCAGGCCGTCCTCCTCGACGACCGTTGGAAAGGTCTCCGCAACGGCCGTCGCTCCGCGCCGCTCGAACTCTACGACCTGCGCGCCGACGTTGCGGAGGAACACGATGTAGCTGCCGCGCATCCTGACATTGTCGCGAAAGCGGAGGCTTGTCTGAGAACTGCGCGCGAAGATTCGCCCAACTGGCCGTTGCGGGAGCCGCCGCCCGCGAAGAAGCAGGGCGGAAGAAACTCCGCAACGAAATGACCGTCGGCGTGTTTAACTGAGCCTGAATCACCGGTCGAGCGTCGGAACTGAAGCGGTCGCTCCGCTCTATCGCGAGGGCAGCAACAAGGAGCCGGTGACTCGACACCGGAGGCAGGTTTATGAATGCAAAAGTCATCGTTGTCTTCTACGGCGCGCTCGTCGCTGCCGCGCTGCCGGCCGTTGCTGCCGGGAGTTCCAAGCCAAACATCCTGCTTCTCGTCGCCGACGACCTCGGCTGGGCCGACGTGGAATGGCACGGTGCGAAGTTCCATACGCCCGTGTTGGACCGGCTCGTGCGCGACGGCTGGAAGCTCATTGTTCGCAAGGCGACGAAGAAGAACAAGGCGGGCATCGAGCTATTCAACGTCACCGCCGACCCGTTCGAGGAGAAGGATCTTGCGCAAGCCGAGCCGGAGCGGGTGAAACAGTTGCAGGCCATTCTTGCCGACCTTCGCGCAGGCGACTTGAAGGAGATACCGAGAGACGCCGGCGACGGTGTCGTGGACAAAGCGGACTGAAAACAACGTGAAGTGAATCTTCCATGAAACATCGTTTCGTCTTTCTCGTAATCTGTTGTGTTGTTTGCAGCCATTGGCTGATGGCCGCCGAAGCGGGGCCGGCGCAGACGGGGGCGTCCGGGGCACGACCCAACGTCGTTTTCATTCTCGCTGACGACCTCGGCTATGGAGATGTCGGCTGCTATGGAGCGACGAAGATCAAGACGCCGAACATTGACCGGCTCGCGCAGGAAGGGCGGCGGTTCACCTACGCCTACACACCCGGTTCGGTCTGCTCGCCAACGCGCTACGGGTTGATGGCAGGGCGCTATTTCTGGCGCGAACCGCGGCATCATCCCACGGGCGTCCACGCGCCGGGCGGCGCGCTGTTGTTCGATCTCGACCGGATCACGCTCGCGAAGCTGTTTCAGAAGAACGGCTATGCCACCGGCGCCGTCGGCAAGTGGCACCTCGGCTTCGGCAAGGGCGACGATCCCCGCGTGCGCTACGACTTCAGCCAGGAGGAAATCAAGCCGGGGCCGTTGGAAGTCGGGTTCGATTGGTTCTACGGCATGGCGGCCAACGTCGGCAATCAGCCGCGCATCTATATCGAGAACCACCGTTTCGTCGGCCGCAAACCGGGCGACAAGGTGAAGATGGTGGGCCGCGCCGACATCGAGCCCTGGAGTCCCGATGCCTATTATAAGGAGGACCATGTGGCCGGCGATATTGCGAAGAAGGCCGTGGAGTTCATCGAGCGGTCGGCGGGTAAGGGCAAGCCGTTCTTCCTCTACGACGCTTCGAACATCGCCCACAACAGCATCACCCCGGCGTCGGAGTTCGCTGGCAAGAGCGCGTGCGGTCCCTATGGCGATTTCGTGCAGGAACTCGATGCGCACGTCGGTTGGGTGCGCGCCGCGCTGGAAAAGGCCGGCGTGCTCGACCAGACCCTCATCCTGTTCACCAGCGACAACGGCGGTGTGGTGGCCGACAACGAGCGGCTTGCCGCGCAGTGGCAGGCCAAACAGGCCGGCCACGCCATCTGCGGCGCATTACGCGGACGCAAACATAGCATCTACGAAGGCGGTTTCCGCGTGCCGTTCATCGTCCGCTGGCCCGGCCAGGTGCCTGCGGGTACGAGCTGCGACACGATGCTCTGCCTCAACGACGTGCTGGCCACCTGCGCCGCGCTGCTCGGCGAGAAGCTGCCCGCCAACGCCGGCGAGGACAGCTTCAACGCGCTGGCTGCTTGGAAAGGCGAACCCAACGCCCGCGTGCGCAATACCGTCGTTCTCGACTCCGCCTCCGGCGTCTTCGCGATTCGCGAGGGTAGTTGGAAGTTGATTGAGCGCAACGAATCCCCACAAGCCGAAGGCGGCAAGAAAGCCAAGAAATCCAAAGCTGACGTGGAGAATCAAAACCAGCTCTACAACCTCGCGGACGATCCCGCCGAGACGAAGAACCTCTGGTCGGAGAAGCCCGACGTTGTGAAGCGGCTTTCAGCGTTGCTTGCAGAGGCGAGAAAGAACACCCACACCCGGCCTCAATGATGATCGTCCAGCAGACGAGGCACTGACAACGGCCATGAGCACACGCATCTTCCTTTTCATCGTCGCGTTGATCGTATTTGTCTGCGGCCACGCCACCGCCGAGAACACGCCGCCGCCCAACATCGTCCTCATCTTCATTGACGACATGGGCTACGGCGACATCGGGCCGTTTGGCTCGACCAAAAACCGCACGCCGCAACTCGACCGCATGGCGAAGGAAGGGATGAAGTTTACCAGCTTCTACGCCGCGCCGGTTTGTTCGGTGTCGCGCGCGCAGGTGATGACCGGTTGCTACGGGGCGCGCGTCTCGGTCCCCGGTGTGTTTCCACCGGGCTGTGCGCACGGCATCAACCGCGAGGAGCACACGGTGGCAGAACTGATGAAGGCGCAAGGCTACGCCACGATGTGCATCGGCAAATGGCACCTCGGCGATCAGCCGGAGTTTCTGCCGACGCGGCATGGATTCGACCATTACTTCGGCCTGCCCTACTCGAACGACATGAAGAAGAAGGCGGCGGTCAGCGGCCAACTCGTGGTGCCGCTCGTGCGCGACGAGCAGGTGGCCGAGCTTCTTGACGACGACGCGCAGAACCGCATCGTCGAGCGTTACACAGACGAGGCGGTGAAGTTCATCACGCAGAGCAAGGACAAGCCCTTCTTCCTCTACCTGCCGCATACGGCCGTGCATACGCCGGTGCATCCGGGCGCAGCGTTCGCGGGGAAGTCGGCCAACGGGCGCTTCGGCGACTGGGTCGAAGAAGTGGATTGGAGCGTCGGGCGCGTGCTCGACACGTTGCGCGAACTGAAGCTCGACCGCAACACACTGGTGATGTTCAGCAGCGACAACGGCCCGTGGCTTGTCAAGGGCGCCGACGGCGGCAGCGCGGGCCCGTTGCGCGGAGGCAAAGGCACGACATGGGAAGGTGGCGTGCGCGAGCCGACGCTGGCGTGGTGGCCGGGCAAGGTCGCGCCCGGCAGCGCGTGCGACGCCATCGCAGGCAATATTGATTTCCTGCCGACGTTCGTGAAGCTCGCGGGCGGCACGGTGCCCACTGACAGGAGGATTGACGGCAAGGACATTTCTCCGCTGCTGTTTGGCAAAACAAAAGAATCGCCCCACGAAGCGCGCTACTATTACCACGGCTACAAGCTCCAGGCTGTGCGCGCCGGTCCGTGGAAGCTCACTGTTGCGCCGCAGTCTGAAGGCCGGAAGAAAGGCGGCGAAATGGTTCCGGCTTCACTGGACAAGCCGCGTCTTTACAACCTCGATGCAGACATTGGCGAGCGCGACGACGTGGCGTCGGCACATCCTGACGTGGTGAGCCGCCTCAAGGCTCTCGCGCTGAAGATGGCCGCCGACATCGGCAATGGCACGCCGGGTCCCGGCGTGCGGCCGGCGGGTTTGGTGGAGAACCCCGTCACGCTTTATCCGACCGAGGATGGACCGAAGCGCGGGAAGAAGGGAAAAAGAAAACAGTCTGCTCTATGAACAATATGAAAAGATTCTTTCTTCTCGCCACCGTGGTGCTGCCCGCGCTTGTTTGCGGCCCCGTGTGTGCTGCCGAAACGCCGCGTCAGCCCAACATCCTCTTCATTCTCGCCGACGACCTCGGCCGCACCGACACGGGCTTCATGGGCTGCAAAGACATTCGCACGCCGCACCTCGACAAACTCGCCAACGCCGGCGCGGTGCTGGAAGCGCATTACGTGCAGCCGGTCTGCTCGCCGACGCGCGCGGCGTTGATGACCGGCCGCTACGCCACACACACCGGCGTCTATACCATCGTGCGGCCGCACGCGCGGTGGGGATTGCCGCTGGAAGAGCGGACGCTGGCGCAGGCGCTGCGCGAAGCAGGCTACGAGACCGCCATCGTCGGCAAATGGCACCTTGGTGAATTCGAGGAAGCGTATCGGCCGACACGGCGTGGCTTCGACCACCAATACGGCCACTGGTTCGGCGCCATTGATTACTTCACTCATGTTCGCGACAACATGCATGATTGGCATCGCGACGACCAACCCTGTAACGACGAAGGCTACTCCACGCATCTCATCGCCAAGGAAGCCTGCCGTCGCATCCGCGAGAAGCAGCCCGGGAAACCGTTATTCCTCTACCTGCCTTTCAATGCCGTCCACGGGCCGCATCAGGCGCCGGGAAGCTATCTCGCGGCCTACGACAAACTCACCGGCACGCGTCGCACCTACGCCGGCATGGTCTCGGCGATGGACGAGGCCATCGGCCAGGTTGTTGCCACGCTGGAGGAGAAGAGCTTGAAACAAAAAACGCTCATTATTTTCTCCAGCGACAACGGAGGGCCAAATCCCGGTCGCATCACCACCAACGGCCCGCTCCGCGCCGGCAAAGGCACTATCTATGAAGGTGGCATCCGCGTCTGCGCGTTCGCGTCGTGGCCCGGCCACATTCCCGCCGGCGCCATCAAGGAACCGATCCACGCCGTGGACTGGTATCCGACGCTGTTGAAACTCGCCGGTGGCACACTGGAGCAGAAGCTGCCGCTCGACGGCCTCGACATCTGGCCGGTGCTCACACAGGGCGCGAAATCACCGCACGATGCATTGCTATTTTGCGGCGGCCGGCCCGAACAAACCGCCATCCGCATGGGCGACTGGAAACTGCTGGTCAACGCCAGCGGAGCGGGCGCGGAGGAATCCGGAGACAAGCCCGCCGGCAAGCGGGCGCGCGGCAAAGCTGGCCGCGTCACGCAGGGCGTGGAGCTTTACAACCTTGCCGACGACATCGCGGAGAAGAAGAACCTCGCTGACTCCCAGCCGGAGAAAGCAAAGGAGCTTCGTGCGAAGCTCGACGCATTGCTTAAGAACGCGGTGCCAAGCGGTGTTGTGCAGGCTGACACCGCTACTGCAGCGAAACGCCGCAAACAGAAGTGACATCACATTTTTCGCCGAACGCCGCTCTGAAAACCATGAACATCATTTTCACACTGGCCGCCGCATTCCTGCTGGTCCCGTTGGGGGCGGTTCGCGCCGCCGAAGCACAACCCAGGTTCAACATCCTCTTCATCATGGTGGATGAAATGAAATGGAACGTGATGAGCTGCGCGGGCCACACCATCGTCAAGACGCCGAACCTCGACAGGCTCGCGCGCGAAGGCACGCGTTTCGCCACCGCCTGCACCGTCGCGCCCATCTGCACGCCGTCACGCTACAGCTTCTTCACCAGCCGTTATGCGCATGTCCACGGCGCCACCGACAACAGCACGCCGACACGCGAGCCGCAGTTGCTGTTGCCTGCCATCCTCAAGCACGCCGGCTACCAGACCGCGATCAGCGGCAAACTCCATTTCATCCCGGCCAACGCCGACTACAACTTCGATTACTTCTGGTCGTTCAGCGGCGAAGGTCCCCGCAAGCTGCCGACGTGGCCTCAGGATGTGGAGAAGAAACATGGCCGCAACGCCGCGCGAAAGTTGGAGATTCAGCCGTTCCCCGACGACCCGCTCGGTCGCGATCTCGGCAAATTGAAGTATCCGAAGGAGGATTCGCAGACGTTCTGGATTACTGACCGCGCGGTGGATTTCCTGCGGCTGCGCGACAAGGCGAAGCCATTCTTTCTGTTCGTGAGCTACCTCGACCCGCACAGCCCGTCGCACCTCTGCGAGCCGTATTGGAATATGTTCGAGCCCGACCAGATGCCGTTGCCGCCGACGTTCAAATATGATCCGTCGAAGCAGCCGCAGACCGCTGCGAATCGCCACGAAGTCAACGATCCGAAGATCGTCAAGGCGATGACCGCCGCCTATTTCGCGAAGGTGACGATGGTGGACGACAATGTCGGACGGTTGCTGGGGCAATTGCGCGAGTTGGGCCTCGCCGAGAACACGCTCATCGTTTTCACCGCCGACCACGGCAATATGCTGGGCGACCTCAACCGCTGGTTCAAAGGTTCGATGTATGAAGGCTCCACGCGCATCCCGCTGCTGATGAAGGCCCCGCCGGCCAGCCCGTTCGCGGCGCAGTTCAATCGCGGTGCGGTCGTCAGCAATATCGTCGAGAACATTGATGTGATGCCGACGCTTTGTGAGATGGCCGGCGTGTCCCTGCCGTCGCAAGGCATCCAGGGCCGCAGCGTGACGAAGCTCGTGGCTGGCACGGAGAAGGACTGGAAAGAGCGCGCGTTCGCTGAACGCAACAGCTCGATGATTCGCACGACGCAATACAAGTTCATCAAAAACGGAAAAAACAACGCGCGCCACGGCGGCGGCGAGACGGAGCTTTACGACCTGACCAAGGATCCGTTGGAAACCAACAACCTCGCGAAAGACCCGGCCCACGCCGCAGTCATGAAGGACCTCGCAGCCCAGCTCGAAGCGTGGGGAAAAGATGTCCCGCCCGTGCCGGTCATCGAGGGCGTCGCTCCGCAAGCGACTGGAGACGCTTCAGCTCCCGTCGAAAAGAAGAAGCGAAAAGACCGAAAACGAACACAAGTGAATACGCCATGATGAAACACATCCTCCATGCAGGGTTGCCGTGCCTTCTGTGTCTTGCGTGGTCCGTCTCTGCTGCTGACCGGCCCAACATCCTGCTCATTGTCGGCGACGACATGGGCTACGCAGACGTGGGCTTTCACGGCTGCAAGGACATTCCGACGCCCAACCTCGATGCGCTTGCCGCTGCGGGCGTGCGGTTCACCAACGGCTACGTCAGCGGGCCGTATTGCTCGCCGTCGCGAGCGGGTCTGATGACGGGGCGGTACCAGACGCGCTTCGGCCACGAGTTCAATCCGAACGGCCCGAATGGCCTGCCGTTGAGCGAGACCACCCTCGCTGACCGGCTCCGGGCCGCCGGCTACGTGACCGGCTGCGTCGGCAAATGGCATCTGGGCGCGCAGCCGGAGATGCATCCGCAGAAACGCGGCTTCGAGGAGTTCTTTGGCTTCCTGGCCGGCGCGCACAGTTACTTCGACGCGAGCGGCATCCTCCGGGGCACCGAACAGGTGAAGGAACTCGACTACACCACCGATGCATTTGGGCGCGAGGCAGTGGCGTTCATCGAACGACATAAGGCGAAGCCGTGGTTCCTCTATCTCGCCTTCAACGCCGTCCACACGCCGATGCACGCCACCGACGAGCGGCTCGCGAAATTCCCAAACATTGCCGACAAACAGCGCCGCACCTACGCCGCGATGATGTTCGCGATGGACGAAGCCATTGGCCGCGTCTGCAAGAAGGTCGCCGAAGCCGGGCTTGAGAAGAACACACTGGTGACGTTCATCAGCGACAACGGCGGCCCGACCATGCCGGGCGTTACCGTCAACAGCTCGCGCAACGACCCGCTGCGGGGCAGCAAACGCACGACGCTCGAAGGCGGTATTCGCGTTCCGTTTGTCGTCTCGTGGCCGGGCCGCGTGAAACCCGGCGTGTTCGATCAACCTGTCATCCAACTCGACTTGACCGCCACGGCGCTGGCCGCCGCGGACGTGGAGGTAAAACCAGAGTGGAAACTCGATGGTGTGAACCTGTTGCCATTCCTGAGCGGCGGGAAATCCGGCTCTCCGCACGCCGCGCTCTACTGGCGGTTCGGCGAGCAAATGGCCATTCGCGCCGGCGATTACAAATTCGTTCGCTACGACAGCAACGCCGATACGCGCACCGGCCGCGGCCGCCAACCCGTGACCGCGCCGAAGCTCTACAACCTCGCTGCCGACATCGGTGAAACGAAAGACCTCGCCGCAGACCAACCCGACAAGCTCAAGGAACTCCAGTCGCAGTGGGACTCATGGAACGCCACACTGGTGAAGCCTCTCTGGGGCGGCGGCAGGACCGATAGTGACGGCCGCGAACCGGGCGCGCCTGCAAAAGGAAAACGGAAAAAGAATCGCTAAAAGCTGAGTGGCGACACCGATTCGCGGTTGCCCACTCACTGTCAGTGAAGCGCATCCAACTCTTCCGCGAATCCTCAAAGCACTCTCAGGCGGGGGGTTCTGAAGGGGAAAACCGACCGCAATTCGTTCGTTTTTTTGTGCTGAAAAGTTTGCACGACCGAAAGCAGCCCCATATATTCCGCGCGCTCGGAAACCAATCATGAACAGAAAGCCCATTCATATTGCAGTCACCGGCGCAGCCGGACAAATCGGTTACTCACTGCTTTTTCGCATCGCCTCCGGCGCGATGTTCGGGCCGGAGCAACCGGTGATCCTCCACCTCATCGAGATCGCGCCAGCGTTGAAGGCGCTCAACGGTATCGTGATGGAACTCGAAGACTGTGTATTTCCACTGCTGGACGGCGTCGTGCCCACCGCCGACCTCAACGAAGGCTTCAAGGACGTGAACTGGGCGCTGCTGGTCGGCGGTGTCCCCCGCAAGGCCGGCATGGAGCGCAAGGAACTGCTTGGCATCAACGGCAGGATCTTCATCGGCCAGGGCCAGGCCATCCAGAAGAATGCCGCCAGTGACGTGCGCATCCTCGTTGTCGGCAATCCGTGCAACACCAACTGCTGCATCGCCATGAACAACGCGCCCGGTATCCCGAGCGCCCGTTGGTACGCAATGACCAAAATCGACGAGAATCGCGCCAAGATACAACTCGCCAAGAAGGCTGGCGTGAACGTGGCCGCCGTCACCAACCTCGCCGTTTGGGGCAACCACAGCTCCACGATGTATCCGGACTATTTTAACGCAAAGATCAGCGGTCGGCCTGTCACCGATGTCATCGCCAACCGCGAATGGCTGGAAAAGTATTTCATCGCCACCGTCCAGGAACGCGGCACTGCGATCATTGAGGCGCGCGGCCTCAGCAGCGCCGCCAGCGCCGCCAGCGCCGTCGTGGACACCGTGCGCGCGTTGACGACGCCGACACGGAAGGGCGACTGGTCCAGCGTTGCGGTTTGCAGTGACGGCAGCTACGGGATTGAAAAGGGCCTTGTTTTCAGCTATCCGGTTCGCAGCGACGGCAGGAATCACGAGGTTGTTCAAGGCCTGTCGCTCAATGATTTCAGTCGCGCGAAGATCGCGGCGACAGAAAAAGAACTGAAGGAAGAGAAATCGCTCGTCGCCGAGTTGTTGCCGAAGTGAAGTTGAGACCGCGGATCGCGAATTGCGACTCGCAGATCGAAACCAATTTGCGAGTCGAGTTTCGAGATTCGCGGTTTCATGCAGAATCAAGGTCCGGTTGAGATTGCGCTGGGTTGCGCTGAGACCCCCCGGGTCATGGCGGCAATCGCAGGAGGGCCTTTTTTGTCTTTGGCGCCGGTAGCGGAACCGGCGCGTCCTTTCCTCGCCGCGCTGCTGGCGCGGAAACTTTCCCGACCGCTGCTGATCGTCACCGACGGTTTGAAATCACAGGAGGCCTGGGAACTGAGCCTGATCGCGTTCGGCGCGGAGCCGCAGTTCCATCCCGCGTGGGAATCGCTGCCACATGTCGGCTTGCCCAGCGCCGACGTCATCGCCGACCGGTTGCGGGTGCTAAGGAGCCTCTGCGCTTTGGAATGTGGGAGGGGCCTCAGCGCCCCGACCCGCAGCGTCGCTCAAGCAACAGCAGACGGTCGGGGCGCTGAGGCCCCTCCCACATTCCAGACATCTCAAGCTCCACCACTCCATCCGCCTCCCATCATTGTCGCGTCGGCGCAGGCGTTGATGCAGCGGACGTTTTCACCGAAGGCGCTCCGCACGCTGCTGCTGGAGCTTCACGTCGGGCAGGAGATGGAGATGGATTCGCTGGCGGGCAAGTTGGTGCGTCTCGGCTACGCGCGCGAGGCGCAGGTTCAGGAACGCGGACAGTTTGCGGTGCGCGGCGGCATCCTCGACTTGTTCCCGATCGACGAGCCTGCGCCGTTGCGGCTGGAGTTCTTCGGTGACTCGATTGACTCGATGCGGCGGTTCGACGTGGCGACGCAGGTGAGCGCCGGGCGCGTCGAATCGTGTGTGACCGGACCGGCGGGAGAGATCGGTTTGTTGCAGCAACACACCGATTGGCTCGGCGACCTGCTGGATTTCCTGCCGCGAGACACTTTATTGATGATGGACGAACCGGACCGCCTCGCGGAAGCGGCGCGGCGCTACGCGGCGGAGTTGCCGAAAGACGATCCGTTCCATCTGCCGTTCGAGCGGTTGATAAACTGGCCGGACGTCGTCGCACTGAGTGATGTGGTGACGGCGGGGAGCGTGGAACTGACGATCAACTCGCTGGAAGCTTACCGGCCCATCTCCGGCGGACTGCCGGAGGCGGGCGTGGCGGAACAGGAGCGAAAGAAATTCTTCTCGCAGCTTCGGCTATGGACGGAACAGGACTACGAGGTTTTTATTTTCTGCAACAACGCCGGTGAGCGGCAGCGGCTGAAGGAAATCCTGCCGCTTCACGGCCTCGGTGGCGTGCCACTGCGGTTGGAGATTGGAACGCTGGCACAGGGGTTCATCTGGCCGGACGCGCGGCTGGTGGTGGTGAGTGACGCGGAGATTTTCGGCCGCTATCGCATCCTGCGGCCGCGCAAGCTGGCGAAGCGGCTGCCGCACGAGACGCGACGCATCAGCGACGTCTCGGAGTTGGAAGAGGGAGACTTTGTCGTGCATGTCGAACACGGCATTGGCCGCTACTGCGGCTTGCAGGAGGTGGACATGAGCGGCGCGCGGCAGGAGGTGATGACGATTGAGTACGCCGAGGGCGCGAGGCTTTATGTGCCTGTGGCGCAGGCGCATCTGGTGACGCGCTACGTCGGCGCCGGCAAGGCGACGCCGCCGTTGTCACGGCTCGGTTCGCTGGCGTGGCGCAAAAGCCGCGCCGAGGCCGAGCAGGCGACCCACGACCTCGCAGCGGAACTGCTGGAGTTGCAGGCGGCTCGCGGGGCGTTGTCGGGACATGCGTTCAAGCCGGACACGGCGTGGCAACGGGAGTTTGAGGCGGCGTTCATATACGAGGAAACGCCGGATCAACTCACGAGCACGGCGGAGATCAAGCGCGACATGGAGGCGTCGAAGCCGATGGATCGGCTGCTCTGCGGCGACGTCGGCTACGGCAAAACCGAGGTGGCGATGCGCGCGGCATTCAAGACGGTGATGGATGGCCGGCAGGTGGCGGTGTTGGTGCCCACGACGGTGCTGGCACAGCAGCATTTCAACACGTTCTGTGAGCGGATGGCGGACTATCCAGTGCGGATCGAGATGCTCAGCCGGTTCCGCACGACGCGCCAGCAGAACCGTATTCTGCGGGCGTTGCGCGAAGGTTCGTTCGACATCGTCATCGGCACGCACCGATTGCTGTCGGGCGACGTGCAGTTCCGCGACCTCGGTTTGGTGATCGTGGACGAGGAACAGCGGTTCGGCGTGGCGCACAAGGAGACGTTCAAGCTGCTGCGCAAGATGGTGGATGTGCTGACACTGACGGCGACACCCATTCCGCGGACGTTGTATCTATCGCTGATGGGCCTGCGCGACCTGTCGAGTCTCGACACGCCACCGGCCGACCGGCTGCCGGTGCAAACGACGGTTTGCGCCTACGACGAACGCGTGATCCGCGACGCGATCCGGCGCGAACTGGCGCGGAATGGGCAGGTTTATTTTCTTCACAACCGTGTCCACGACATCGAGAAAGTGGCGTTGCGCATCGGCGAACTGGTGCCGGAGGCGCGCGTCGGCATCGGCCATGGCCAGATGCATGAGGACGAATTGGAGTCGGTGATGCAACACTTTGTCAACGGGGAGATTGATGTACTGCTTTGTACGACGATCATCGAGAGCGGCCTCGACATCCCGAACGCGAACACGATCATCATTGACCGCGCCGACCGGTTCGGGCTGGCGGACCTTTACCAGCTCCGTGGGCGTGTCGGCCGTTACAAGCACCAGGCCTACGCCTGCCTGATGTTGCCGCGGCACGGGCATCTCTTCGACACGGCGCGCAAGCGCATCACGGCCATCCGGCAGTATTCCTCGCTGGGCAGCGGCTATAAGATCGCCATGCGCGACCTGGAAATCCGCGGCGCAGGCAATATCCTCGGCCGGCAACAGAGCGGCCACATCACCGCGGTCGGTTTTGAGCTGTACTGCCAGTTGCTGAAGGAAAGCATCGGCCGGCTGAAAGGCCAGGAGATGAAACCGCGTATTGAAGTCCGCACGCGGCTGGATTTTCTGGCGATGACGGCGGGCGAGGCTGAGGAGTGCGGGACGACTGCGGAGGGGACGGCGAGTCGCGCGCCGTGTTTCCTGCCACACGACTACGTTTCGGACGCGCGCCAACGGATCGAGTCTTATCGGAAACTGGCGCAGGCGGCGTCGGTCGAGGAAATCGGCTCGCTGAGGCAGGAACTGCGCGACCGTTTCGGCAAACTGCCGGCTGCGGCTGAGCTTTTGCTGCAACTGGCGACGCTGAAACTCGTTGCAGGCAATATCGGCGTGACAAGCATTGAGACTCGTGATGACAAGATCATGCTGAGCCGCGGCGACGACTACCTGCAAATCAACGGCAAGTTTCCACGCCTCAGCGGCAAGACGGCGACGGCGAAACTGAAGGACATCCACCGGATTCTGGCAGAACTGAGGAAGGGAATCTCGCAACCGAAACCAGCCGCTTAATAGACTGTTTCTTGCTGTAAGATGTTGTATGTTAGATGGTTGCGTGCACAGGCATTTCAGGCTTGAAGATGGGTAAAAATCCTGCCATGCTCACTAACAATGCTATGGGGAAGTGGTTACATTGTGCCCCGCTTGTGGCGCTGCTGGTTGTTAGCAGCACTCGAACGGTCGCTGATACGGTTGATGGAATTGCGGCCATCGTCAACGACCGGCTGATTACTTTTTCCGATGTGCGCGAAGTGGCAACGCCCGCGATCCAAAACGCTTACCGCCTCTAC
>JBAZIR010000128.1:0-13427 GCA_041651735.1 Verrucomicrobiia bacterium
CTCCACGCCACAGTACTTCGGGTTGGGATGCGCCCCAATCGACGGTGACTGGAGCCAGAAGGCTGCATGCCAGCCGTCATTCTTGGGGAGTTTGCACCGAATTTCATAATAGCCGAATTTGTGCATGAACTTCGCCTTCTTCTTCACGCCAAAGGGCCAGAACGTTTTCGCTCCGGGATCGCGCGGAATGTCGAAGGTCAGCGACCCTGTCTGAAGATGTGCGGAACGGAAGTCGTCGCCCTTGCGGATAAGGTTGATTTTCAGGTGACCTTCGCCATCGAGTTCAACACCCTCTTCCGTAAACGTAGGCGATGGATAACCCCAGTAGTGGAGTCGGTAGTTCCATTTCGAGTCGTCCAGCTTCTTTCCGTCAAACTCGTCGTTCCAGACCATTTTCCACTTCTTGGACGCGGGAAGAAGACTGGGCGCGTGTCCAGCCACGGGCTCCTTTTTGTCCATGGACACTGCGGTGGGCGTCACAACCGCCCGGCGCTTGTCTGGCTCTTTCTGCCACACCAACAAACGGATGCTCTGGGCGGGCAGGGGACCGAAAGGATCAACATGATCGCGTTCCGGTTCCGATGCGGATGTGAGGCGCGCTTTCGGAACGGCCATGGTAAATGTCGTCGGCTGGTCGGACGGATTCCAAACGAGCACGGCGAGTTGATTGCCGGCGGTGTAGCCTTTGGCGATGAGACGTTCGCCTTTGAACTGGAAACCGCGGTCATCCACAAATTGTCCGCGCCACAGCAGCGCTGCGTGACGCCGTTGGAACTCGGTCAGCTGTTTGAGATACCGTGTTGCCTCGGCAGGCGGGGTTGCAGCGATTATATCGATGCGTGGAGGATGCAGGACGTCCGCGTAATCCTCGCGCACAGGAACCACGCCCTCCTTCAAGTATCGAACGTCGGGGCCATAGCGGCTTTCGATCTCGTACCGCAGGCCATAGAGGCAGGCGTAGTTGGCCTCCAGCCGGTTCAACATCGGTGTCGGGTGCCGCTGTGTGGTCAGCACTTCCGGAAAGGTGAACCTGAACATCTCAGGAAACAGGTCGTCGTCAAGCTTCCCACCCAAAAGCGCGCGCATTTGCTTCTCGCTGTGCGTGTGCACTCCGAACATGCAGCCATGGAACAGCAAAGTCGAATCGAGCACGCTGTCGTGTAGACCCTCCGTCATCACGATGAACTCCGGCGCGATGCGTTTCATATCATCAGCCACGCGGCGCATCCACGTCGCGCGCTCGCCCGCATAGACCATCGCTGGCGACGGGTGGCCGTGGTTGGTGGCCCAACACGGCATCGGTCCCGTCACGCCAAGTTGGTCGAACAGGATGCCGTCCGCGCCGAGTTCGTGCGCCTGTTGCGCCAGTTCAAACATGCGCTTATGCCAACCCTCAGCGGCCTGACAAGCCAGCGCGCACTTGACTGGGGGGAAGCTCCTGAACTTCTGCCAATCCTGGCGCACGGGCGTGCCGTCTTCTTTCAACACGGCCTGATCCTTGCCCTGCGTGCGGTAGTACTCCGTGGCGATGTCAATCAACTGGCCGTTGGCGTAAATGATGGAGCGTTTGCCGCAGCGACGGACTTCCTTCAAGGACTTGCGCAAGGCTTCGGCGCCGCCCATTTGCGCATCGGGGATGTAATCGGGATAGAGATGGTCGTGCCCGCCCTGCGCCCAGCCGAACAGGCCCAGAATGTCCAAACCCCGCTTGTCGGCAATATCACATAGTTGTACGAGCGATGGATAATCCCACATCACCGAACCGTTCTGCTGCTTGAGGATGCACAACAACCAGCCCGACGCATTCCGCACCCAATCAAGCTGTGGCCGCAGCTTCGCCACCGAATCAAACCACGACCGGTAGAATCGCGCCGCCGTGTGCCATGTGCCGGTGTAAGGCAGTAGCACCGTTGGCGGCAACGTCCAGCGTCCGCCGCGCGCGCAGAATGGTTGATGGCGAATCACCAAAGTGCACTGCCCCGTCTTCGGATCGAACCGCGACGCGAAAGTCTTTGCCCCATGGGTTGCGTCGTGGCTGCCCACATAGAGGCCGCCGCGCTCGCCGGCGAAAGCGCACCACTGCATCGTTCCAGTGCGGCTGGGGTAGGGGAACGTGCGCTCGCCGGGTTTGCTGCCGGCGCCAAACTTCTGGCCAAGACCGTTCGGCCAGATCAATGGATGTGTGTCGCGCGGAGCAACAATGCCCGAGAGAGCAAGACATGCCAGTTCATGAACCACGATGCCATCGCTGTCGTTGCGGAGCTCGCCGCCAATCTCGAACGCATTCTGCTTGCGGCGAATGTCCAACGTGAGACCCACCTTCCAAGTATTGGTGCCATCCGTGAGATTCTCATAGATCAACCGGATGCCATCCGCTGTCGTCTCCTGTCGAAGCTTCTGACCGATCGACGACAATCTGACCTGTCGCGATGATGTCTGAAGCACGAGTGTCCACAGGGGTTTGCTTTCGGCCGTGATCGCCGGACTCGCCGGGTCGCGTGGTGAAAGACTCAGACCACGCTCATCTACTGTCAGTGTTCCCTGCGGGCCATCCAAGCTGGCAGTTGCCGCAATGGATACACTGGCCAGCAGGGTGACTGCCACGAACAAGAGGATTGGAAAAACTGGACGCCGTTTTTTCGTAGAGCAGGTTGAGGTCATGGGCCGCAGTATGTTGCAGGCCGCGCTTGCGGGTAAAGGGACGAAAATCGCGTCTATGTGGACGCGGTTAGCAGAGGAAAACAGGGAGCCAGACTTCAGACCGGCACTCAAACGATGTTCGTTTCATGGGTGTGCGGCGCTTACTTCTTCTTCATCGCTTCGACGTGGGCGAGGATGGCGTTGCGCATCGCTTCGCCGGCCTTGGGAGAGATGGCGTGCCCGCTCTTCACGTCGTTGAAGATTTCCTTCTTGCCGGGAATTGCGTTGTAGGCGGCATAGACGCACGACGGCGGACAGGTGGTGTCAATGAACCCGAGCGTGACGATGCCGGCGGCCTTGCTGCGCGTGACGAAGTTCACCGCGTCGTAATAGCGGACGGCCTCGAGGACATTCGGCGGCGGCGTCTCGCCGGTGGCGATAAGTTTCGGGCAGCCGTTGACGCGGCCCGCCTTGAAACCGGTGTGGTCGCAGCCCCCAGGAATGCCCGCTGCGAAGAATGTCACCCGCGGGTCGAGGCCGGCGGCGACGAGCGATTGGAAACCGCCCTGGCTGCTGCCGTGGACAACGACAGTGCGGCCGTCCCATTCGGGTTGCGCGGTCAGGAAGTCAAGCGCGCGGACCAGCCGCAGGGACATGCCGCGGGAGTAAATCGTGTCGCGCGACTCGCGGCCGCGGCGGGAATAGTCTTTCAGCTTGCCGTCGCGAAGGTCCGTGTAGAACTGTTCCGGTTTGCCGTTGGGAATGCCGTGGGCGTTGATGTCGAGCGCCAGCAAACCTTTCTGCGCCCAGCTTGCCGCGCCGCCGAGGCTGGAACTCCGCACGCCCGCGCCGTGGACGGTGAGGATGATCGGCAGGCTCTTCGGCTTCGCGCCCGCTGGCTTCGCGAAGTAGCCGCTGACGGGCGCGCCCACGCAGTCAGCTTGCAAGTCGAAGCAATCAACATTTTTGATGGGCGATTTCACTGGCGTCAGGCGCGGATTGACCGGCACGGCGGCAAGCTTCTTCTTCTGAGCCGCCCAGAACTCGTCGAAGTCGGCCGGCGCAGGCATGCTCGGCTTGATCTTGAGCGGGTCAATTGCCGCTCCGCCGAGCGCGGTGCGTGAGAGTTTCTCCGGCCCGGCAAACCCGGCGCGGCACAGCAGGAACCCCGGCTCGTCGAGCTTGCCGGTGACGGTCGCGATGCCGCCGGCGAGCTTCACCTTGCCGTTCGTGGTCGGCGGCACGCCGTCCTTCGTGATTATCCAGCTCACCTGCGCGTTGTCCACCGGCTGCTTGTCTAGCAGCAGTTTGATGGTGAATGTGACGGTTTCGCCTTGTTTGTAGATCGCGTCAGGCCGGTCGGCGGTGACGCTAAGGGTGTAGTTGGTGCTGGCGCTGGCCCACGTGGAAACGAGGGCGACGAGGGCGATCAGGATGCGTTGTTTCATTTTTGGCTCGTGGTGAGGTTGAAGTTGCAGAGGTGGAACACGTGAGCATCGCCAAGCTCAGTCCCAGCCCGGCCAGCACGCCGGAAGAAGTCTTGAGGAAATCGCGTCGTGAAACGGAACCGTGTTTTTGGCTGTTTTCATCGCGGCTCTTTCGGTCGATGGTTTACTGATTCTCAATGCTCTGGAGAGGCAAAGTCAATACGCTCTCTTAACGCCTCCCGGTCCGTAATCACCAGCGGATAATCCGTGAGGGGTAGCCGCTCGAAAACGCGGCACACGCCGTTTGCTCGTCTGACTTTCGCCGGCTCATACACCCGCCCTTTCAGCAAATCCACAAGGACAGGTTTTTCGATCCCCTGAGCAGCATCGTCCATGATTTCCAACCGGGTGTCGGCCGCCCCCGGATAATTAGTCTGCACGTCCTCCGGCAGATAATACGCGTAAAGCGGACGCCCCCTGCGGAGAAACCCGGTTGTCACCGCTGCCATCTTCGCTGCAACCGGCCCGGTGAAATTGAGGGACGCGTAGAGATCGGTCTTCACAGTGTCCCGGTCAAACACCGCCGCGAAATGCGTGATCGCGTGATACGACTCCTTCGGCTCGTAGGAGTTTCCATGAAGAATTCCGTGTCGCGCCGGATCGGTCTGGGTTGTGGAACTCATCTGATATGGCTTTGCCGTCATATCCACCATCTGAAAGAACGAGCTCCGCTCCAAGCCGTTCCTGAAATCCAGCGCGAAGCGGCGCAACAGCCATTTGGCCTGGTTTCGCTCGCTGTCGAGAACCGTCGGGTGCAGCCAGTGGCCCTTGGGGAAATGCGACGCGAAACCGGATTCCCCCTGCCAAAGCCTTACCCGTTTGCCGCCGTTCGCATCAAACAGCCGCCGCAGCGCCGCGATTTCGGCTGCATAGTCTTTCTCCAGCAGCACCCGATAGGCGTGCACGCAGAAGAAATCAATTTCCTTGCCAACGCCCGATTTGATCAGCCGGATTACGTAGGGTGAAATGACTCCTGAATTGCACGCGCCGATTTTGGCCTCCGGGATTTCTTCCCGGATGATCGCGCCGGTCAGCTTGATGAGCCGGATGTATTCCAGCGGGTCGGGCTTGGTCGGTTGCCAGAACGAGCCGATGTTCGGTTCATTCCAGATTTCCCAATGTGTGACCCGTCCCTTGAAGTGGCGGCTCATCGCGCGGATGTAATTCTTCCACGCCTGAAGCGTCTCCTCTCCATAATAAAGAGGGACGGAACCAACCGCGGCCTCACCGTAGGCCTTGGGCATGTAAAGCTTGTTGCCGTAGCCAACATTGAACCACGGCTGGACGCCGCGGCGACGCAGGTTGTCCACCACGTCGTCAAGCCAGCGAAAATCGTATTTCCCTTTTTCGGTCTCGCACCGGTTCCAGCCGGTCTGGCAGCGCGCCCACTTGACACCCGTCGCGCCCAGTTTGTCGTAACAGCGTTCGGGATCGAAGATGAACCGATCGAGACACTCGAAACCGATGCTGATTCCCGAGCCACTGATCTGGCTGGAAGGAACCGCCTTCAAGCAGCCGATCTGTTTAATCGCGAGTGACGGGTTCTGAAAAATGTCCTGCACCTCCGGTGGTTCCGCAGATGCCGGAATCCCCGCAAGCAATGCGAGACAGGAGAGCAACCCAGTGAATGAGGCGTGGCGTGCCGCGCTGGCGGTGCTCTTGAGAAGCTGCAATGAACTCATGCGCGTGAACAATGTTCCTGATGTAGGCGCCAGCATACGACGCCGACGGCCTCGCGGTAAATGGACTGGAATCGCGTCTGTGTGGATGCGGTTAGCAGGCAGAAGCAGGGCGTCAAACTTCCGGCTGCCTGCAAAACACCGTTGCACACAGGGAATCCCGCGCGTCAGAGAGTCAGATCCGGCGCTAGAACGTGAGCGCGCCCTTGATGCAGCCGTCGCCAGCTTGGGCGGCGGCCTCCATCGCGGCCTGGGCATCGGCAAACTTGTGGCGATGGGTGACCAATGGCTTGAGATCGACCAGGCCGCGCCACATGGCGCGCACGGCACGAGTAGCTTGGCCATTGGAGCCAGCGTCGTCGCCAATCCCGATGACGTAACGGCCTCCGCGGCGACAGAGTTGCCGACCGAGGTCGAGCAACGGCGGCGGACAGGTGACGGCGATGACCAGATCGAAAGGATCCTTCTTCAACGCTTCGAGTCTCGCGTCACCGTCCTTGCTGGAGGTGTTGATGGTTTCGGTCGCGCCAAATTCGGTGGCAAGGGCCAGATTCTTCGGTTTCGAGTCGGCGACGACCAGTTCGTAAACCGGATAGCGCCCGACCAGTTGAGTCACCAAAAGTCCCATGAAGCCCGATCCAATGACTGCAACGCGGTCACCGGGTTCGACGTGCGCAAACTGCACGGCGGCGATGGCGCGAGCCACGGGTTCCACGAGCCAGAGGGTGGGATCTTCCGGTTCGCCGGGAATCTTGTGCGCGAGGCTGGCATCCATGTTCTGGATCTTCTGCCAGCGACTGCAAGTGACGTATTGGCCGGGCTGGACATCTTTCACGTCACTGCCGACGCGAATGACCTGGCCGACGCCCTCGCGGCCTGGCGCAAAAGGAAAAGCCTGTTTGTCCGTTTCGGTGAAATGCGCGATGTCACCTGCGCTGATGCCGGTGGCCTTGCAGAGAACCTGTACCTGCTGAGGTTGGGGGTCGTTGACCTCGACCCCCCGGATCTCAACCTTGCGCGGCCCGACAAAAAAGATGGCTTCAGTTTTCATATTGCGTCCATGTCCTTCGGCAGAGGCCGTAAGTCTAGCGATTGCCCCGGCGAAGGCAAAACTTTTCTATTTTTCATTGCGCTTCACTGGCGCGGGTTCGGGAAGCTCGTCGATGCCGAGATGCTTGCGAAGAATCGCCAGCGCGTGCGGCGTCTGGCGGATGTCCTGCGCGTAGTCCTTGCCGACCTTGACGCCGCTGCGCATGGCGCGGGCAAGCGAATCCAGCAACAGCGACTTCAACGCCGGGTCGCGATCAAGCGTACAGGCGTAGGCGAGCCCGCTGGAGACGAGGAAGTCCGTGCCGCCGTTGCCGCGACCGCTGGCGAAGGTCGGGCAGGTATCAATGTAGCGGAAGCTGTGCGTTTCATGGTTCCACGAGTATTGCTCCAGCCAGTGCGCTGCGCGGACGATACACTGCTTGGCCTCGCGCGACGGGGCGACCGTGTCAAAGTGCATCATGCCGTTGAGCAGCACGCCGGTGGCAAACGCCTTGCCGCCGGGATGTGAAGGTGTGTGGAGACATTCCGGTGGACCGTGCCTCAGGTTCCAATCACCGCGGGCGGTTTGTTTGCCGACGATCTTCTCGACATAGAGGCGCGCAGCGTTGAGGAAGAATGGATTGCCGGTGGCCTCGTAGGCGGCAACAGCGTTCATCAGCGGCCATCCAGCGGAGCGCTCGATGCCGAAGTCAAACCTCGCGGTCATGCAGGTCGCCTGCGCGTCGCAGACCATCGCGGCGGTTTCCAAATAACGACGCTCACCGGTAAGAAAACCGACATAGAAATTTCCCGGCTGAAAAACGTGGCCCCCGGGGTCTATGGCGCCAGAAACAAAAGCATTGGGCCGTTTCGGGTCTGCAAGGCCGAAAACATTACCCAAGCGTTGAAAGCGGGGGTCGGTCATGTCGAAGAAACCCCCGACATGGCCGATCGAATGGGCATAGACACGACCGGGCATTCGCGCCTGCCACGGATAGTGAACCGTGTCAATGTCCGTGCTGTGGCGCGAACAGCAATCCGCGCTCCAGAGCCATTTGGCATTGCCGGTGCGGGCAAATTGCAGCGCCAGCGCGCCCATCATGTCGTATTCGTGGTTGCCCCAGTTGAAATGCCGTTCGCCGTGCCAATCGCCGTAGTTCATCCAGCCGTATTCGTGCTTGTGGCGGCGGTTCTGATCGATCTTCTCGAAGCCGGTATCGACCTGTTTCTCGTAGGCATCGAACACTCCCGGTTCCGCCGGTTCAAGGATGCCGAACACGCCGCTGTCGCAGTAATGCCGCGGCGGCGCGGCAGCGAAGAGAGGCTGTTGAAACCAGTTTGCGTTCACCCGGTCCGCCGTGGCCGTCGCAGACTTCGCGTCGTCCGCGCGGACAAAGATGTCGGTGGTGAACTCCAGCCCGCGTTTCAACCGATACTGGCCACGGTCGTAACAATAATAGAGGCGGACGAGGTCCTCGTCGGCCTGCGATTCCTTGGAGTAGGCGTCCGCGGGCAATGGCGGCAACACACGCAGGTGCAGGCCGTCACGCTTGACGGCGATGCCTTTGGGATAGCGCTGCCAGAAATCCTTTACGAACACCGCCAGTCGGCGTTGGCCATCGGTGATCGAAGCGCAGCCAGTGGCGTGGTCACCCTTGATTGCATCGCCGTTGACAGCGCCAGTGAACCGATCGTTCTTGTCTTGTAGCAGCCACGTGGATGTGTCGTCGTTGATGGGGACAGCAGGCCCACTGTTGAATGAACCGAGCAGGGGACCGTTCGCTGCAAACGGAATGCGGATGCCGGCAGCCTGGAGATTTGTCAACACGGCGTTGGTGTTGTCGTTGCCGATGGTCCAACTCAATCGCACCCACGGCTGGCCTGCGCACACGAAGTAGCGCGCCTGCCATCGGAACAGCTTGGCACCATCGGCTGCGACAAAACTTCCTCCAACCCGCACCACGGCTCGCATGGGGCCGCGCTCCTCAATCGCCACAACGTCCGGCTTGCCGAGCATGAAAGCCTTGCCGTTGGCGTCGAGAATCCGCCCGTTGCCACCGATCGCCGACCCGGTGACGGGACTGCCATTGAACTTCAACCCGTCGAACAGCGCAAACTGCTCCTTGCCAACGCGCAATGAGAGAGGACCGTTATCGAGTGTCACGGCATCGCTGTTTTCGCGAACCGTGACCGCCTGAGAACCAGCGGGCGCTTCTGCGGCAGGACCGATGCACAGCTGGAATTTCACCGGCTCGCGCCCGGTGTCCGTCGAAAAACTCACCAGCAACCATTTGACGCTGCCGTCCGGCCAGAAGGAGGTCGCCTCAAACTGCGCTGGCAGCCGACGGTCCGCAGCATCGAACAAGGAGGCATCGGCGGCCGATGCGAGCGTGCCACGCGCAAACGGCACCCCGGCAGTGACAGGCCAGTTCTGGCGCGGCGCAACCGTGGGGTCATTGATAGTCAACTCGATGGTTCGTGACTTCGACGCGCTGATGCGCGGCTGCCGGCCTGCAACAAACTTCACCGTCGCTACACGCGCACCAGGACACTGCACACGGGCAACACAAGTCTTGCCAGCGGCCAGACCGGTAAGAACCACGCGATGATTGCGCTGGCCTGTCTCGGATTCGGTGAACTCGCAGCCCTCGCACTTGGCGACGGCGGGCGGTGCTTGCTCGCTGCTGATCCATGAGATTTGGGTCGAGCCGTCCGGCAACGTAAACGCTGCCAGTTGGCTGAGCGTGGGTGGTACGAAGGGCGCGAGCCGAATGTAATCGTAATAGGCCGAGCCAATGCTGGCAGGGTTGGCGTAGCGATCGTCCACCCAGAGGTCGAACGCGCCATCCTTGATGTCGTAAATACCGAGATCAGTCTCGCCGCTCGTGGACTTCAGCCACGTCTTGCCGCCATCGAGCGAGTAGGCGAGGGGACGCGTCGTCGGACCGAGCCATGCCCGATAGACGCCGCGCGGGATGCCGGTGATGTGCGTGTGAAGCACCGGCGCGCCTTCCTCGGGCGTGGCGCGGTCTGCCTTGATCGTGGGCGATGTGAGCGATGCATTGCCTGATCGCTTGCCCTTGCCCTCAGTCGTCCAAAGCCGCCAGTGGGTCGCGGAGACTTGGTTGGTCAGCCAGTCGCGTGGCGTGGTCCAATCCTCGACGTCGTAGATGAGGCCGGCCAGCCCGCGGAAATTGGTGTTGGTGTTTTCGGCGTCGCAGCAAGTGACGGTGAAGAGGCCTGCGAGGAGGCAGAGAGCGAGACAGAAGTGTTTCATGATCCAACGAGTTTGTAGCACTCCTGCATCGGCGCAGCAACAAGTGCGCCGCAGAAACATCCGATGTGGGAAGTGTGACCACAAAAAAGCCAACGGGCCAACCCGGCGTCCGACAGCGTCGGCGCGAGTTGGCCCGTTGGAAACAAACGTTACGCTAAGGAGTGCGACTACTTCTTGAGGATCGCGTCCTTGGCGGCCTTGGCGAGGCGGAACTTCACAACCTTCTTGGCCGGAACCGTGATCTCCTGGCCGGCCTTCGGGCCAAAGCGCATGATCATTTTGCGGGCTGGGCGCTGGACGAGCACGAGCTTGCCCAGTCCGGGCACGACGAAGGTGTTCTTCGCCTCTTTGTAGGCGAGGTTAGCGAGTTCTTCCATGGCGAGAGCGGCTTCCTTCTTCTTGATGCCAACCTTCTCAGCGATGGTCGTAGCGATCTGACTCTTGGTCATCTTGGGCATTGTCTATCTCCTTTGTTGTTATTGTTTCCGAACCGAAATGCGGGCGGACTTTAGGCAGCGTTCCTGCGGAAATCAACATTTTCTTGCGGGTAATGAACAATAAAGGATCGGCACATCGGCTGGCAGAAAACACCCAAATGTGCTACTAGTTGAGTGGTTTATGGTGTGAGACAACGACATGAAAGAAGCCGATGTCCAAGCGGGAGGCCAAGCCATGGAAGAAGCGCTTCGCCGATTGCGCGAAAATGACGGCCAAAGCCTGAAGAGGATGGCTGATCTAGTGATCGAAGAAGCCCTCCGGTTGACCGAAAGCAAGATCGGCTATTTTGCGACGCTCAACAAATGGGAGCACCTGCTGACGATGATCGGTTGGTCCAAGAGCGCGATGGCCATGTGCAGCATGGCAAATAAACCGATCGTCTATCCGGTGGAAAACACCGGACTTTGGGGCGATTGCGTCCGGGAGCGCAAGGCGGTCATTACCAATGACTACAAGAACTGCGCCCGACCGACGAAGAAGGGCATTCCGGAGGGGCATGTCGCCATCAAGCGACACCTGAACGTACCGCTGATGTCTGGCGATAGCATCAAAGGCATTCTGGGTGTGGGGAATCGCGAAACTGAATACACCAAGGAACATGCAGAGGTGCTGCAGGCTTTTGCCAATGCTGCGTGGCCGATCATCTCTGAAGTCAAAGAACGGGAGGAGAAGCGGAGCAAGTGTCCGCTGCAAGATGTCTGCCCGTTCTTCGGCCGCCATATCCCGATTCACGACGTCATGTACCGCGCATATGTCATGCGGTTCTGCGATGGCGATAGCAGGGATTGCGCCATCTCGCAGGTGGTGCAGAAGCGGGGCTTCATCAAAGTCCCCAAGGATCTCTACCCAAACCAGACTTTCCGCGTGGCGGATATCCTGAAACGGTAACGGCAATCCCGCCCCTAGCGTTGAGCCGGCACTGCGTTGGTGTTTGATTGCCAGCCGCCACCGAGTGCCTTGATCAATCCCACCGTCGCAACACAACGTTCACCTTGGATTCGCACCACGGCGCGGTTGCGGTCAAACGCCGCGCTCTGGGCCGTAGCCACTTCGAGGTAGGTGACGAGTCCGGCGCGATAGCGATTGTTGGCGATCTCCTGCGTGCGGCGGGCGGCGACAAGTGCAGCGGTTTCGGCGTCGAGCAGTTTGACCAGAAGTTGCTGCGCGGCAAGCTGGTCTTCGATTTCCTGAAAAGCCGTCAGTACGGTCTGACGATAGTTGGCCACGGTTTCATCGTACGCGGCACGCGCGGCAGCCAGTTGTGCAGTGTTTCGACCGCCCGTGAAAATAGGGAGTTCCAGCGTCGGCCCCACGGCCCAGACCCGGCTCGGCCAATTGAACACGGTGCCTGCGTTGATGGACTGAAAACCCGCGAGGCCATCGAAAACGAGCCGGGGGAAGAACGCGCACTGGGCGACGCCGACGTCGGCGTTGGCGGCGGCCATCTGACGTTCGTTCGCGGCGATGTCAGGCCGGCGCTCCAGCAGTTCGCTCGGCAGTGTCGGCGGGACGGCGGGTGGCGCCAGCAGTTGCGTGGGGTTTGCAGGCGTCGTGAACGTCATCGCGGGTTGCCCACAGAGCGTGGCGAGGGCGTGGCCGAGCTTGGCGCGTTGAAGTTGCAGAGCAGGAAGCTGGCCCTCGGCTGTGCGCAATTGGGTTTCGGCCTCCGAGACGTCGAGATCGGAGGCGACGCCGCCTTTGCGGCGGTTGCGGGTCAGTTCGAGCGATCGGCGAAAAGTCTCGATCGTGTCAGCCACCAGCGCCAACTCCGCATCGAAGGTGCGCAGGGCGAAATAGTCGGCGGCGACAGCTCCCTGGATGGCCAGTCTGACCGCCTCGACATCATCCGCTGAGGCACTGAGTCGGGCGTTTGCCGCTTCCGTCCGGCGGCGGATGCGGCCCCAAAGGTCTGGCTCCCAACTCATCTCCAAGGGTACAGTGAACGTGTTGAAATTGTAGGCCTGACCCGCCGGCTGTCCGGAACTCGGTGCATTCTTGCTCGTGCGCTCGCGCGTCGCCGAACCATTGAAAGAAAGCTGCGGGAAGAAATCGGAGCGCGCGATGTCCACGAGCGCGCGCGCCTGGTTGAACCGTGCGACCGACGCTGCGAGACTTTCGTTGGCGCTCATGGCGGCGCTTTCCAAACGATTGAGCTCGACGTCTTTGAAGACTTCCCACCATGCGCCTCGCGGCAGATGCGCCGCCGGCTGCGCGGTCTTCCAATCACCCGCAAACGACTTTGGCAAGGGTTGCGACTTCAGCGCCGCCGGCCGCTCGTAGTCAGGACCTACAGCGCAGCCTGCAAGCAGCGCGCATGTCATTGATATGGCGAGCAGTCGGAGCTTCATCGCGCGGCTGCGGTTTGTGATGGCGCGGAGACACGGACGGCTGCGCCCGCGGTGAGCGAGTCGGAAGGATTCAATATGACGCGGTCGGTCGGGCTGAGACCTTCGAGCACCTCGACGATCTTCCCAAAATCACGGCCGAGCTTGATGTTGCGCAGGGACACCTTGCCGTCGGCGCCGACGAGGCCGACTTGCATGCCTTCGGCGCGGAACAGCAGCGCGTTGGACGGCAGCGTCAACGCGGCGACGGATTTGGCTTCGGTGAACCGGACTTGTGCGTAACTGCCGGAGAGAAGCTCGCCGCGCGAGTTGTCGAGCGCCAACTCGGTGAGCAGCGTGCGCGAGTCGGCGTCCACCGCGCCGGCGGTGCGAACGACCTTCGCCAGGAACTTGCGGCCGGGCAATTCGGCGAACAACACCTCCGCGTTCTGGCCGAGCGCGATGGCGCGGGCGAGGGTTTGCGGTACCGAGA
>JBAZIR010000129.1:0-13387 GCA_041651735.1 Verrucomicrobiia bacterium
GTGGGCAGCGGTGGCAAGGGAGGCATGGGCGAACTGTATCCCGTGATTCAACTCGCGAAGAAATTCCCGAACATCGGCGGCATCTATCTCGACGACTTCATCATCGACACCAAGAAACGACCCGACGGCATTGTGGCGGGCCGCCCGGCGCTCCAACCCGATGAATTGAAAAAGGCGCGTGAGCAATTGAAGTCCGTCAAGCGGCCGATGGACATCTGGATCACGCTTTACACCCACGAGATCACGCCGCCAAAAAAGACGACCTCGCCGGCGTTTCGCGGCTGCGAGCCGCCGTTGGCGGAGTTCCTGGATTTGTTCGACGTGCTGACACTCTGGACGTGGAACTCCGACGAACTGGCGGCGCTGGAAGAGAACATGGCGGCATTGGAGAAGATCGCACCGAAGAAGGCGCGGATCGCGCTGGGCCTTTATATCTGGGACTACCACAACGCCCGTCCGGTGCCGCTGGAGTTGATGCAGCATCAGTGCGAGTTGGGCCTCAAGTGGCTGAAGGCCGGGCGCATTCACGAGATGATCTTCCTGGCCAACACCGTGCTCGACGTGGGCGTTCCCAGCGCGGAGTTCGCCCGCCAATGGATCGCCAAGGTCGCCTCACAGCCGCTGGAATGACAAGTGGCTTGTTACTCCCCTCCGTCACTGCTTTATTCCTACCAAGGTCGCAGCGGTTTTCGCTCGCCTTGACGGTGGTTTCTTGGAAATCATGTCGTGCTTTTTTCTGCGCAGGAATCGAACTATGAAGATGACTACTTGCTTGAGAGCAGTTCTGGCAGCAACGGTTGCGGTTAGCGGGTGCGCGTTGGCACCGTCCAGCGAGGCGGCGCAGCCGGCGTCGTCAGAATGGAACAAGGCCCTCCACAACCTTCGCCAGCAAGTCATGGCCGTGCGCAAGGGCATCGAGGAAGGCGACTGGTATTCCACGGAACCGATGCGGCCCAGAAAGAAGAATCCCAACGCCAAGCTTGAGCCAGACGTGAGCGTCGATCTGAAGGAGAAGATTGCCGGCGGAAAAAAGTCGCGCTGGAATCGCATGAACTGGACGGATGGCCAGAGCATGGAAGTGAAAGGCAGCGCCAACAACTCCGTCTACGCCTACCGTGCTCTCACCGCCAAGGAACCGGCAAAACTCGTTGTGGAATTGGGCAGCGCAGACTGCCTCACAGTGTGGCTGAACCAGAAACAGGTTCTGGCACAAGAAAAGCCGGCGAGCGCGCGCGAAAAAGTCACTCTCGACCTCGTCAAAGGGAAAAACGAGTTGCTTATCCGCATCCACTGCGCCAAGGAAACCAGCAGCTTCTTCTACTTCACCGGTCCGGTCGTCTCGACGGAACTGGCAAAGCTCGACGCCAAGTTCAGCGAGGAAAACATGTTCTTCACGGCGTATTTTTCCGGCTATCCGCGGTGGTTCATTGACGACGCGAATCCCGGGCACGAACGCGGCGTGATCGGCTCGATGCTCAGGAAATTGAAGGCCGCCACGGCTGAAAGCGCGCGTCTCGACGAGTTGACGAAGAACAAGACCGCCTCCTCCGACCCCGCGTGGCTCGACCTGTTCCTCTCCGTCGCGCGCAAGGCCAGGGCGCTCGAAGACGCCACGGCTTTGTTGAAGTCGGTCAACACGAAGGCGCTCCGGCTCGCCATCGAGGACCTGGCGAAGGCTTATCCCGACAAATACAAGAACGGCGCGGCCTATCTCGCGCGGCTCGACGCCATCGAGAAGGAGATGCCGGCCATCCAGAAGGCTCTGGCGGACAATGACGACAAGGTCATCATGGACTTCGGTACGCGCTGCGACAGCCTGCAACGCGAGGCGTTGATCCTCAACAACCCGGTGTTTGATTTCGACAAAATCCTGCTGATCAAGCGCGATGGTGGCCGGCTCTGTCTGCCCTCAAACTGGCAGGGCAACTCCAGCGTCAAGCCCGCCACGGTCAACGAAATCGCCACGATGTCCATTCGCGAAAAGAACGCCCCTCTCCAGCGCATCTACAAACCACAGTGCGACGTCTTCGTCGGCGACATGCGGCTTCATTTCGACGGTGAGCGCATCCTCTTCTCGTCCATCGGCTCCAACGATCGCTGGCAGGTTTTCGAGACGAAGCTCAATGGCAGTGGTTTGCGGCAGGTGTCGATCGGCGAATACAACGACATAGACAACTACGACGGCATGTATCTGCCCGACGGCCGCATCATCTTCGATAGCAGCAGCACGTTCCAAGGCGTGCCGTGCGTCGGCGGCAGCGATTACGTCGCGAACCTCCACATCATGGACGCCGATGGCAAGAACGTCCGCCGCCTCTGTTACGACCAGGACAACGACTGGTATCCCACCATGATGGAGGACGGCCGCGTGATGTATCTGCGCTGGGAATACACCGACTCCGCGCATTACTTCAGCCGCATCATGATGCACATGAACCCTGATGGCACCGCCCAGCAGGAGTTCTACGGCAGCAACAGCTACTGGCCCAACGCGATGTTCTATGCCAAACCCATCCCGGGCAAGCCCTCCATGTTCTGCGCCGTCGTCTCCGGCCATCACGGTGTCGCGCGCGCCGGCGAACTGGTCCTCTTCAACGCCGCCAAGGGTCGTCAGGAAGGTGTCGGTGCGGTGCAACGAATCCCCGGCTACGGCAAGGTGGTCGAGCCGATCATCAAGGACGGCCTCGTGAACGACTCGTGGCCGAAGTTCCTGCATCCATTCCCGCTGAGCGACAAACAGTTCCTCGTCTCCTGCAAGCCCGATCCGCGGGCGAACTGGGGCGTTTATCTCGTGGACATCTTCGACAACATGATCCTGCTCAAGGAACAGCCGGGCCAGGCGATGTTGGAGCCGGTTCCCCTGCGCAAGACCGCGGTGCCACCAATCATTCCCGACAGGGTGGACCTGTCGAAAAAGACCGCCACTGTTTCCGTGCAAAACATCTACGCCGGCCCCGGCCTGGCGGGTGTCCCGCAGGGCACGGTCAAGTCGCTGCGTCTCTTCCAATATGAGTATTCCTATCGGAACATGGGCGGTCATTATTTCATCGGCATGGAAGGCCCGTGGGATGTGCGGCGCATCATTGGCACCGTGCCGGTCCAGCCCGACGGTTCCGCATATTTCGAGATTCCCGCCAACATCCCCGTCGTCGCCCAACCGCTCGACGCCGAGGGCAAGGCGCTCCAACACATGCGGAGCTGGTTCGTTGGCGTGCCAGGTGAGCGCATCTCCTGCACCGGTTGCCATGAGCCGCAGAACTACTCCCTCACCCTCAAGCATAGCGATGCCGCCCGCGGCACCGCCTCCGTCCCGACGCCGTGGCGTGGACCAAAGCGCGGCTTCTCGTTCGCTCGCGAGGTGCAACCCGTGCTCGACAGGTATTGCGTTGGCTGCCATGACGGCAAGGTCGCCACACAACCGAACTTCGCCGACACCAACATCGTTCGCACCACCAGCGGCACGCCGCTGCCCGTGTCGTATATGGCGCTGCATCCGTTCGTGCGCCGCAACGGTCCCGAGGGCGACTACCATCTGCTGACGCCGCTGGAGTTCCACGCCAACACCAGCGAGCTCGTGCAGATGCTCCAGAAGGGACATCACAACGTCAAACTCGATGCCGAGGCTTGGGATCGCATCATTACGTGGGTTGATCTCAATGTCCCCTGCTACGGCACGTGGCACGAAGCACGAGAGATACCGAAGGATTTCGAGAAGCGCCGCTACGAGATGAAGAAGCTCTACTCCAACGTGGACGAAGACATCGAGGCGATCCCGGTCACCTACACCAACCGTCTCGCATTCGTCCCGCCCGCCCCGGAACCGGCGCGGCCCGCGTCCGCCAAGGTCGCCGGCTGGCCGTTCGGCGCTGATAAGGCCGCGCAAATGCAGGCTGCGCTCGGCAACACTGAACTGACCCTCGATCTCGGCGGCGGCCTCACGATGAAATTCAAGCGCATCCCCGCTGGCGAGTTCGTCATGGGCGACGTCAACGGTTTCCCCGACGAATCGCCTGCCGCCGCCGTGCGCGTCACCAAGCCGTTCTGGATGGGCGTCACCGAAGTTTCCCTCGCGCAATATCAGGCGTTCAACCCCACGCACAAGAACGCTCACTACGACCGCCACTACAAGGACCAGGTCAACCCCGGCTACCCGATGGACGACCCGAAGTTCCCGGTCATTCGCGTTTCGTGGGACGGCGCGATGCAATTCTGCAAGTGGCTTGCGCAAAAGACCGGCAAGCGCGTCACCCTGCCCTCCGAGGCACAATGGGAATGGGCCTGCCGCGCCGGCACCGACACTGCCATGAACTACGGGGCCCTCGACACCGACTTCTCCAAACTCGAAAACCTCGGCGACAAAACGCTCTGCGAAATGGCCGTCAGCGGCATTGACCCGAAGCCGATCAAGAACGCCGACAAGTTCTGGGACTTCATCCCCAAGGAAGAACGCTTCAGCGACGGCGCCCTGATGCTGGCCGACGTGGACGCCTTTGCCGCCAATCGTTGGGGTCTGAAGAACATGCACGGCAACGTCCGCGAATGGACCCTCACCAACTTCCGCTCCTATCCTTACAACGCCGGGGCCGGCGCCAACGACGTCAGCCTCACCGGCAACAAAGTGGTTCGCGGTGGTTCCTGGTATGAGAGGCCCAAGTTCGCGCGCTCCGGATTCCGCCTCGCCGTCCCCAACTGGCAGCGTCCATACAACGTCGGCTTCCGCGTCATCATCGAGGATCAGGAAAACTCAACCGTCGCCCAGCGATAACCCGGTTTGAGAAGACCGACTTCTCGCTTGCGTGGCAACGGCGGATGATGCTCCGTCGAGCCACGAAAGGCATCGAAGGTGAAGCTGCGGACGCAGGACTGATCCCAACGGGATTCACCACTCGCGTATCTCGCCACACGGATGGCGCTCGGAGAGTTATTCAATCGCGCGGCTATACTGGACCGGCGGCGGCAGCACTTTCCGCTGGCGGACAATCCGCGCGGCTTCGAGAGGCCAGTAAGGATTGCGCAACAACTCGCGCGCCAGCAGCACGAGGTCGGCTTGGCCGTTGCGGATGATGGCGTCCGCCTGCATTGCGTTGGTGATGTAGCCGACAGTTGCCGTCAGGATGCCCGCTTCCCTGCGGATGCGCTCAGCGAACGGCACTTGGAAACTTGCGCCGAACGGGACGGTGGAAATATCCGGCGCGTTGAACCCCGAGCTGCAATCAATCAAATCCACGCCCTCGGCCTTCAACCGCTTGGCCAACTCCACCGACTCCTCCAGCGTCCAACCACCTTCCACCCAATCTGTGCAGGAAAGCCGCGTCGTGAAGGGCAACCGGTCGGGCCAGACCTGCCGCATCGTGCGCGCCGTCTCGATGACGAACCGGATGCGGTTCTCAAAGCTGCCGCCGTAATTGTCACTCCGCTTGTTCGAGAGCGGTGAGTAAAACTCGTGCAGCAAATAGCCGTGAGCGGCGTGCAGTTCCAGCCACTCGCAGCCGGCGTTCAACGCCCGCACCGTCGCCGCGCGAAAAGCCGCCTGCACCGTGCGGATATCCGCCACCGTCATCTCGCGCGGCGCGCGGCTGATCTCCGCGCCAAACGCCACCGCGCTCGGCCCGACGGATTCCCAGCCACCTTCCGCGTCGGCGAGCGAACGGCCGCCGTCCTGCCACGGCGGCGCAGTGCTGGCCTTGCGGCCGGCGTGCGCCAGTTGGATGCCCGGCACGGCGCCGTGTTGTTTGAGGAAACGGTTGATACGCGCCAGCGGCTCGATCTGCCGGTCGTCCCAAAGTCCGGCGTCCGCCGGCGAGATGCGCGCGCGCGGCTCCACGCCCGTCGCCTCGACGATCACCAGGCCTGCGCCGCCCACCGCCCGCGCGCCGAGATGCACCAAGTGCCAGTCGTTCATCATCCCGTCCGTGGCGCTGTATTGGCACATCGGCGACACGCCGATGCGGTTGCGAAGCGTGACGCTCTTGATAGTGAGAGGCGAGAAAAGGTGCAGCGATTTTGTCGGTATGTTCATGATGAGATTACGTTGTATCGATTGGCAGCGTGCGGTTGCAGTCACAAGCCGCCAGAACCTTTTTGAAATCGTGCGCTCTCCATAACATACCCGGCGTCCTCCCGCAACCTGCCGAAACTCCTGCCGCCTTAACGGACGTTTTGTTGTTCCATGTGTTTGGCAGCGGAGCCGCGGATACAGAACGAATCCCAACGGGATTCAATCACTCAACTCGGCGGTGACGCACAGCGGCTGCGCCCGTGTAGGCGCGAAAGGCTGCTGCAGAGTGTATTCAAAAAGTACTCTTCCCTTTTTCCCGAGGAAGCACACTCTAGAATAAGTAGAATATCAAAAGCCCTTTTTTCTGACTTGCATCGACAGGCCTGCAAGCGCAGTCTGCGCCCGTTGTACCGGCGGAGGGGCCGGCAATTGGGAAACAAGGAAACCGTGTCTGCTAGATGTTATGCTGAACCGGTGGAGTCAATCCGAGTTGAAGACGATGGGCGATCTGCCAGCCACAATGGATCTCATGTGGGACCCAGTGTGCGGCGCGAAGAACTACATCGTGCAAGTCTGCCCCGACCCGCTCAGCGAGAGCAACTGGCGGCAGATCGGTCTGCCGACCAAGAGCAACTTCACCGCGAGCAACTTGACGAGCTGCAGCCGCTACTGGTTCCGCGTGGCCGCCAACGTCGCCGCTGGCCAAAGCCCCAGGAACGACCAAGCGATGAAGATGGTCCGTAAACGAACAATCATCGTCTCGGCAGGAGTAAACGCACGCCGAGACATCTATTCAGATTGGTCTTTCCGCAAATTGCATTGAACGAATATTTCGAGAGAGCATTTTGCCTGATTCAACGTCTAACCGATTGTATGAAGACACATAGCTTTCGCGAATTGAGAATCATCTCTGCAATCATCTTATCCGCGTTCATTTGGGGATACGTCACATACTCACAAGCTACGCCAACAAATACTTCAACTGCCATTTCAGCCAAAATAACGGACGCTTCGCAGATCGTAAGCATCGCGGCTACAAACGCGCTATCATTCGCAACCATCCGTCAAATACACTTTGATCAGCAGATGCTGTTCTCAACCGTTCGCATTCAAGGCTCATACACAAACTCAGCAACAACCGTATCCGGCACGGCTTTCGTTTACCGTTACGATTTGGGAACGAACCAAGTCGCTATGTTCTTGGTGACGAATAAGCACGTGGTTAAAGGTGTTGATCGCGCAAAACTGACATTCGTCAAAAACACGGGTGGCAAACCTGATTTTGATACGCATGAGTCCGTATCTCTCAGAGGCCTATCAGGCTGTTTCTTTGGACACCCGGACCAAAGCGTCGACATTGCGATAATGCCGCTGTGGCCTCTTCTAACCCAGATCAAGCAACTAACCGGTTTTTACGTTCGACCATTGGGGAAGGAGTTCGAAATGACTGCGGCTTACGCCGAACACATGCGGGCGAACGAACAGGTTGCGTTTTTTGGATATCCACTTGGCGTGTTCGACACAAAACACAATCTGCCTCTCGTGCGGCGTGGTTACACTGCGTCGCCTGTCGGAATTGATTTCGAAGGGCAAAAGGTGTTCTTGATTGATGCTGCCGTATTTCCCGGATCGAGCGGAAGCCCTGTTATGATCGAAACTCATATCGACGAAAGCGGAACTACGAATCCGACCGAGATTCGGTGGCGATTTGTCGGCGTCATCACGGCAGCTCTTGAAATCACTGACGAAGGACGCGTCCTTTCTCGTGAAGTTCCAACGGCCCTAGAGCAATATGTAACAATTAAACGCCCAATGAACCTTGGTGTAGTTACAAAGGCGGAACGAGTAACCGAGACGATTGAAGCATTTCTCAGAAAGTTCGGACTGAAGAAATAAATAGGTCGTTAGGAACGCATGAACACAAAGGAGGAACAATGAGCATCACTGCAAGCGGATGGTTCAATGTGTCTGGAACAGCGGAAAAGAACTGTCCCTGTGGGACGTGGAAAGATCACTGGCTAAGACACTCAGGCGAGTATTGGCCGACAACTTGCTCTGTTAAGGACTGTATGGATTCGCCGACACTTGGGGCACATGTTTCCAATCCAAACGTAACTGGCAGTCAAATCGTCCCTATGTGCAATTCCTGTAACGGATTGGAAGGTTCCTTTGACCTCGCTGGTGGCATTACGCTCGTGCCGGCAAGGAAGATGGATTCCTGTGGAAAATAAGGCGGCTGTAACTATCGTTACCAGACTATTTCTTATTCGATTTTCCCCATTGCAGACCACACCAGCTTCTGCGGCTACTTTTCATGGGAGTGATGGCCGCAGGCGGAAGGTTGGCCGCGGTGGCGGCGTTCTTGCATGGGATATTCAGGTGAGCTCGCCGACAGCGCAGGCTGGCGATTTCCACCGAATCCTATAACCGTTGGATATGATGAAACACACGGCGGCTATTCTGTGGTCGGTGGCGGCATCAGAGGGGCAGCGAATGAAAGCGGAAAGCGAAGCTGAAGCACACGACCAGTCATCCTGAAGAATCGGCTTGGTGCCGTGCCGCAGAGAACCGTTCTCGCGCTTGCGCTTGCTTTACGATCCTCTGCCCTAGCGAAGCAGCAGAACAAAAGGAACGCTCACCGAATCTTCTGGTCGGGCAACTGCTGCTTGACGCCTTCGTCGAGCGGCATCTTGTCGGTCTTCGGGGTGAGACTGGTTGCCTTCATCAGGCGCACGAGTTCGGCTTGAAGCTCTTTGAGCTTCTTCGCGCTCGCGGGGTCGGCGATGAGGTTGTGGCGTTCGTCGGGATCGTTCGCCAGGTTGTAGAGTTCCGCCATGTGGCGATCAGGAGCGCCGTCGCCGTGTGGGTAATGGATGTATTTCCAGCCGTCGGCGCGGACGCCGCGGACGTTTGGCGTGTAGGGAAATTGTTTCTCGTAGTTGTATTCGTAGAACCACGACTTGCGCCACGCCGGGTCTCCGTCGCGAACCAGTTTCACCCACGACCGCCCGTGGATGTTCTTCAGCGGCGGCGCGCCGCAAAGTTCCAAGATGCTCGGCGCGACGTCCACGGTCAGCGTTTGTTGCTGGACGACGCGGTTCGGCGGCAGCGACTTCGGATAGCGCGCGATGAGCGGGATGCGAATGCTCGGCTCATGCATCGTGCGTTTGTCCACCATGCCATGCTCGCCGTTGAGCAGGCCGTTGTCGCCCATGAAGACAACAAGCGTGTTGTCGAGCTGGCCGCTGTCCCGGAGGAATTGCGCGAGGCGGCCGACGCTATCATCCACCGAGAGGATCGTGGCCCAGTAGGCGCGTGTCATGGCGGCGAAGTCCTTCACCGCCTCCGGACGGTCGTCGGGAAACTGTTTCCGCCACTCAAACAGCGGTCCATAGATGCCGTGCCAAGTATAGAGCCGCTCCTTGATCCACGCCGGCTGGCCGTCGAGGTGGAACGCCGTGTCGGGATACTTCACCTCCACGCTGGCGAAGGCGTTGGAGTACTTCGATTCCGGGAAATAAAAACTATGCGGCGCCTTATGACCGAGCATGAGCATCCACGGTTTACCGTCGTGCGGCCGCTTGAGCCAGTCGAGCGCCATGTCAGTGACGACGTGCGTATAGTAGCCCTTCGGCGTCTCGCGGCGCAGGCCGTTGATGCAGAATTCGGTGTCGAAATACTTCCCCTGCCCCTTGTGCGTCACGAACCAGTTGAAGCCGGGCCGCGGTGCGTCGTTGTCCTCACCCATGTGCCATTTGCCGATGTAGGCGGTGTCGTAACCGGCGGCCTGAAGGCGCATCGGAAAACTGACGAAGCTGGTCGGATACTCGGTGAAGTTGTTCACGACGCCGTGACGGTGCGCGTAAACGCCGCTGAGAATCGAAGCCCGGCTTGGCGAGCAAAGCGACGTGGTGCAAAACGCGTTCTGGAATCGCACGCCCTCGGCGGCAAGCCGGTCGATGTTCGGCGTCTTCAGGCACGGATGGCCGGCGCAGCCGAGGCAATCCCAACGCAGATCATCGCAGAGGACGAAGAGGACGTTCGGTCGTTTCTCGGCTGCGAGAGAGATGCCGATGGACGCCAGCAGTGCCACGGCAACAAGGAAGAAATAATGACGCGGTTTGGTTTTCATGGTGTTCGTCCGGCGCATCATCGCAAACCCGGCGTGGGTTGCCAGTCTGTTTTTCCGAACGGGATGACTACCGCCGGTTGTTTCCGCTTCATGCGCACCGGAACCGCAACTCAGGGCCGGGCCGCCGCCGTGAGCCACAACGCCACGTCTTGAGCGTAACGCGGCGACGGCAGCGCGAGTGCGCCGCCGGCGTGGACCTTCATCTCGGTCCGCAGCACTTTGCCGGAAACCGGCTCGATCCACTCCGCACGATAGTTCCCTGCCGGAGCTTCCAGTGTCAGGTTTACCTGAAAGTCGCCCGTGTTCAGCTTCGTCTTGTGCTTCCATCGCGGCGGCGGGCTGTTGTGGACATAGAAAGCATATTGACGGCCCGGCTCGGCCAGCACGCGCACCGATACCTCATCACTTCGGCCAGCGATCACAAGACTGTCGGCCGGCTTCATCTTCACGAAGTCGAAGCGGTTGATGAAGTTGGCCAGCACGCGAAGCTGCCGGCGAAACTTGACGCCGCCGCCGCCCGGCTGCGACGCCGGATAGGCGAACGTGCCGTCCTCGTGGCCGACGGTGAACGAGTAGTCGAGGTGGTTGAACAGCCCGCCGCCCGCAATGATGAAGTCCCACGCCTCGACACGATAAACCTCGTCGTGCGTGCCGCGGAAACCTGTCTCGTTCTCGCCAATGACGCGGTTGAGCGCGAAGTTCTCCGCCACGGCGACCGGCGGATAGGTGTAGTGGAAGTTGAAAATCGAGACGGCAGGATGCGGGTCGCGCACCTTTGCCGTCTTGTTGGCGATGTTCTGGGCAATGAGCTTCTTGTTCGGATGGTCCTTCTGCGCATCGGCGATCACGTCGGCGATGCGGCGCTGCCAGTCGTGCGTGACGCCGCCGAAATAAGGCTCGTTGCAAATCTCGTAATAGATGTTGTCGAAGCCGCGCAGTTCCTCGACGAACTTCCGCGTCATCCGCTCCTGCACGGCGAGCAGGCCGGCGTGGCGGTCGAGCGTATAGACGTTGGTGCGCGCGATGCCGCCGAGGCCGTTGACGTTGTTGGCGATGTTCAACGGGCTGAGCCGCCATTGGTCTTCCTTGTAGAACGGGCAGAAGAGATTGACCTCGATGACCACGCCGCACCGGGCCGCCTGCGCCGCGAAGTCGCGAAGCCGGGCGAAGTAGGCGTCGTTCCAGCGCTTGAGGTCGAACTTCTCTCCGCTGCGCGCCCACGGAGCAATGAACCGGTCGGGTGTCGGCGCGAGCGTGTTGCGGGCAATGTTGAACGCGCCGGACTGCTCGACGTAAGCGCCGCCGGTGAACGTGCGTGTGAGGTTGCAGCCGTCACGGGCCAGCGTGTCGAGATACTTCACGCAATCGAAGTCGAGATTCAACACCGCGCCGTAATGCTCGGCGGAGGTGATGAGCACCGTTGGTTTGCCGCGCCAGAGGAAGTAATGCGGGTTGTCGGGATGAAGCCGAAGTGTTCCATCGGAGACAATCCTGCCGTCGCCAGGCGCAGCCAACATTTGCGGCTTGGGATTCTCGAAATGCCCAGCAGGTCGCTGGCCTTTGCCGGGGCGATTCAGGTCTCCGATGTCTTCGCGGGCTTTGTCGGCCAGCGCAATGAGCCGTGCGACAACGTCCGGATGCCCGGCAGAAACCTCTTTCGTCTCGCTGATGTCGTTGCGCACGTCGTAGAGCGCCGCGGGAACCTTCTCCTGGTTTCGCCGCAGGCTCATGAGCTTGTTCTCCAGCGGCAGGTAGAGTTTCCACGGGCCTGCGCGCACGGCCTGCAACTGATCCATCATGTAATAGAAGAAGCCGATCTCGTCGTAAGGCGATTTTGCGCCCGGCTCGCCGAAGAGCAATGGCCGGATGTCGTGGCCGTCAATGATGCGGTCCTTTGGCGGTTCACCGCCAGCCAGCTTCGCAAACGTCGGCAGCCAATCCATCATTGCGCAGAGTTCGTCACACACCTTGCCAGCGGGAACCTTTCCGGGCCAGCGCACAACACACGGCATCCGCATCGCACCCTCGGAGGTGTCGTAACCCCAGCCCTTGAGCGGCGCGTTGCTGCCCTGCGGCGGATTACGGCGCACCGCGCCGTTGTCGGAGGTCCATACCACGAGCGTCTTCTCGTCGAGGCCGAGCTTCTTGAGTGCGGCGAGGATTTCGCCGGTGGACTCGTCGAGTTCCTCGACGCTGTCACCGTAGGGGCCGTTTCTGGACTTGCCTTGAAACGCCGGGCTGGCGAACGGCCGCGCCGTGCTGCCGGGCATCGCGTGCGGCAGGTAGAGAAAGAACGGCCGGTCTTTGTTCTCAGTGAGAAAGCGGATGGTTTCCTCCGTGTAACGCTTCGTGAGGTAATCGCGGTCCACGGGCGCTTCGATGACTTTCCCCTGGCGCATCAACGGCAGCGGCGGCCAATTTGGGAAGTTCTTCGACGGCGTCATGTCGTCGCTGTAAGGGATGCCAAAGAAACGGTCGAAGCCGTGCTTCGTCGGCAGGAACGGCGGCTGGTCGCCGAGGTGCCATTTGCCGATGCACATCGTGGTGTAACCGCACCCCTTGAGCGCCTTGGCGATGGTGATCTCGGACGGGTTCAACCCTTTCTTGTCCATCACCTTCAGCACCGGCGAGCCGCTGCCGCTGACGTGCATATTGACGCGGAGCGGATAGCAACCGGTCATCAACGCCGCGCGCGACGGCGTGCAAACACCGCTGGCGCTGTAGAAGCTGGTCAGCCGCAAGCCTTCCGCCGCCATGCGATCCACATGCGGCGTGCGGTGGAGTTTCGAACCGTAGCAGCCAACGTCGCCATAGCCGAGGTTGTCCAGGAGGATGAAAATAATGTTGGGCCTGGCCGCGGCGGTTTCTCCGGCGATGGCGACGCAACCCATCGCGGACAACACCGCAACCGCAAACATCAGTCTGATTGCAGACCGCGAACGGCGCGAATGACACGCATTAAGAGTCATCGGGATGCCTTTGCTGAATGATGGCTACCGCCCGGCGACGACTTTGTTCCGCAACACGCCGACGCCTTCGATTTCCACCTCGCAGACGTCGCCGGGCTTGATCTCCGTGGTCTCACCGGGCGTGCCGGTGTAGATAAGATCACCCGGTTCCAGGGTCATGTGACCGCTGGCGAAACTGACGATCGCGGCGACATTGTGGATGAGGTCGCAGGTGCGTTGGTGCTGCTTGACCTCGCCATTGACGCGCATCTGCAGGTCGAGGTCGCCGTAGTTCAGCCCGGACACGAC
>JBAZIR010000130.1:0-13378 GCA_041651735.1 Verrucomicrobiia bacterium
CCTCCACACGCGCGCCCATCGCGCGCAGGTAATCGAGCACAGCCTTGTCGCCCTGGGAATCGTTGAGGTCGAGTCCCTGCACGGTCACGTCGTTGTCGCCGATGGCGCCGGCGCAGAGGAAGAACGTCGCCGACGAAAAATCCGCGGGAATCCGCCGCGTGAACGGCTTGTAGGTTTGCCGGCCCGGCACGCGAAACTCACGCCAGCCGTCGCGCTCCAGCTTGATGCCGACCCGCGCCAGCCAGTCGAGCGTGATTTCCGCGTAGGGAATCTCGTGCAACAATGGCACGCGGATGATGCTGTCGCCGTCGGCGAGCGGCGCATTGATGAGGATGCTGGTGAGATACTGGCTTGTCTTGCACTCGATGGAGGTCGTGCCGCCGCGCAACCGGCCGCGCACGACGATGGGCGGGCAACCGTTGCCGCGCGTCGCCTCGGCCCAGCCACCGAGGTCGTTGATGGCGGTGATGACGGGGCCGGCGGGCCGGCGGCGAATCTGGTGGTCGCCGGTGAACACCACCATGCCCTTGCGCAACAACGCGGCGGTGGCGAGCGCGATGTTCACGGTGGTGCCGGAGTTGCCGACATCCACCACGTTCTCGGGCACACGCAGTTCGCCGCCGGTGCCCTGCACGATCCAGACATCGGGCTGGCACTCGAACTTCGCGCCGAGCGCGCCGAACGTCGCCATCGCCGAACGCGCGTCGCCGGACTCCAGCGGCGCTTCGATGCGGCTCTCGCCCGCACCCAGGCTGGCGATGGCCACCGCGCGAATGGTGTGCGACTTGGAGCCGGGAATGGGCACGGCTCCATGCAATCGGGACTTGGAGCAGATGAAGTTCATGGCGCGCAGGCTATCATGGGTCGCATCCGAGGTCAAAGACGGGAAGCGAAACCGGTGCCAGTTTCGCGGCTGAGATTCCAAGCTTGAGGCGGCATGAGACAGTGCTACGCTGCGGCGCAGCTTTGACCCAGCCATGAAGAACGACGTGTCGCGAGGAATGCAGGTCACAAGCCGGCTCGCTTTTTGGAGCGCCACATTGTGCGCGGTGGCGGTGCTGGCCGTTCTCGTTGCTGGTTGCGGCACGCCGGCGAGGGGAAGCAGTGATCCGTTGTTCAGTTTCCTGCAAATCAACGACACTCACGTGCAGGCCGGCACGGACCGGAAGGGGTACGAGAAAGCCAATGAGAAAGCCCGCTGGCTTGTGGAGGCCGTCGCTTCGGGCGGGTATTTTGCGCGGCCCGACTTTGTGGTCGGGACCGGCGACCTCATTTATGGAGAACGCATCGAGGCCCTTGGCCCCGACTTGCGGCTCTTCAATGAAATGCTCAAACCTTGGAATGTCCCTTTCCATCCCGTGGTCGGCAACCACGAGGTGATTCAACAGGAGGGAAGCCCGAAGCACGAACAAGCCTACCGCGAGACGTTCGGAGACGACCGGGTGAACTACACGTTTGCACATGGCGGCGTGCTCTTTATCGCTCTCAACAACAGCGGGGCGTGCTGCGTCGGGCCAGCCGTCGTCAAGGCGCGAAACGACTGGCTCCGCTGTGAGTTGGAGCGCGCGCCCGGCGTTCCAAAGATTATTCTCTGTCACATCCCGCTGATCCCCCTGCGGGAAGAGGCGGTGTTGGCCAAAAGCTTCGGGTTCCGGAGCTACATGGACCGCGACGGCGAGACGCTGAAGATTGTCGAGGCGCACGCCGATTCGGTGATTGCCGTGCTGTCGGGACATCTGCATCTGACGGGCGTCGTCCAGCGCAACAACATCTTTCACGTCTCCATCGCAGGCACCGCGTCCTTTCCTTGCGACTACGCGCTCTATTCGGTGTTCCCCGACCGCATCGAGGTCGCCGTCCGACAACTTCCCGCCAAGCTCGTGACGCCCAGGACGAATATCCACGGCAAGCCACGCTACCGGGAGGATTTCGTTGACGGGAACCACAAGACGCCGTGGCAATACGTGGCAGGCCGCGCCGATGAACGCGCTTTCACAATTCCGCTGAGGAACAGGATCGCGACCCACACCACTCGAAAGGATCCGTGAAACAGAACAGGTTCACTCGACGGGAATGGTTGAAGACTCCTGTTGCAGCCAGTGCTGCGGACAATGAACGACGAAAAAACCTATGAAAACACGAATCACACGACTTGCATTCAATGCCCTCTTCCTGTCGCCGCTGGTCGCGCTTGATGCCGCCGACGTGCCGTTGATGTTCAGCGACCCCAAACCGCAACGCTATGAACTCACCGCGCGAGCCAGCCAGATTGACCCGCGTGCCCAGCCGCATCCGGAGATTGATTTTGTGTTCGAGAAAGGCGGCAAACCCGCCGATATCGAAAACGCCTCGGTGGACACGCGCGTCAAACCGCAGGGCAAGCTCGTCATCTGGCTCATGGGCCACAGCGCGCCGTTGTTCGAGCGCGTGAACAGCTACGGCCTGCACGCCATCCGGGTGCATTACGCTAACGGCTGGTTCGGCAAGTTCGGCAACATGTCGCCGGGCGACGACGGCAAGCTGCTCGGCAAAATCCGGCTCGAAGCCGCGACGGGTGAGGACTTCAGCCCCTTGGTGAACATCCCCAAGCCCGACGGCATGATGGAACGCGCGTTGCAGTTCGTGAAATGGCTCGCGAAGGAAAACCCGCCCGGCCGTTGGGACTACTTCCTCACCGCCGACAAGCAGGCGCTGCGCTGGGATCGCGTCATCATCAGCGGCAGCTCGCACGGCTCGACCACCTCGGCGCGCTTTGCGAAGCATGTGAAGGTGGACCGCGTGGTGATGTTCTGCGGCCCGCGTGACCAGCTGGAGACCTGGCAGGCCCTGCCATCCGCCACGCCGGCGAACCGGTTCTTTGCGTTTACCCATGTGCTCGATGGCGGCTGGACGGGCCATCACTACGACCGCTCGTGGGAACTGCTGGGCCTGCACCAGTTCGGTCCCGTCGTGAACGTGGACAAGGCCGCGCCGCCCTACGGCAACACGCGCCGTCTCATCACCGACGCCGAGGTGAAAAACGATGCCCGCCGCGCCCACAGCTCGGTTGTCCCCGGTGGCGCCGCGGTGAAGGACGCTTCCGACAAGTTCATCCACGAAGCCGTCTGGCGCTATCTCTTTATCCACCCCGTCGAGCAGGTTGGCAAACCCGTGCCGCACGATCCGAACACGCCAATGGATTTGCGGGCGCTGGAGAAAAAGCCGGCGAAGGCGAACAAGTGAGATCATCTATGGGATAGACTCTGCCGCTCAGCGTTACCGTCCTTTTAGTGGTTTCGCTGTGCCCGCCGCATGGTGTAGAAACGTTGCCAACCGGCACTGCGAAACCGAAGAAGTAGAATAGTGGCCGTGAAATTTGAAATGAACTCCATGAAATCCACATTCATCCTCACCTCCCTCCTGCTGGCTCCGTTGGCTTTGCTCCACGCTTCCGACCCGGTTCCGCCGGCGGGTTTCCGCGCGATCTTCAATGGGCGGGATCTGACGGGATGGTATGGATTGAATCCGCACTCGGTGGTGAAGCTGCAAGGGGAGAAACGCGAGGCGAGCCTGAAAAAGCAACGCGAGGAATTCGCGAACCACTGGCGTGTGGAAAACGGCGAACTGGTCAATGTCGGCACCGGGCCATATGCCACTACGGAGGAGCAGTTCGGTGACATCGAGTTCCGCATCGAATACAAGACGGTGGCCAAGGCCGACAGCGGCATCTACCTGCGCGGCACTCCGCAGGTGCAAATTTGGGACAAGAACCAAATCTTCGACCCCAAGAAACCGACCCGCAAACCACACCTGGGTTCCGGCGGCCTGTTCAACAACCTGCCGGACTCGCCCGGCCGCGACCCGCTCGTGGTGGCGGACAAACCGTTTGGCGAGTGGAACTCTTTCCGCATCCGGCAGGTCGGCGCGCGCACGTGGGTATGGCTCAATGACAAGCTCGTGGTGGATGGCGCGGTGATGGAAAACTTCTGGGACCGCACCAAGCCGCTGCTCGCCAAGGGACCCATCATGCTCCAGACGCACGGCGGGGAGATTCGCTGGCGGAATCTGTTCGTGCGCGACATCCCGGCCGACGAGGCCAGCCGTTTGCTGCGAGAGGTTGAAGGTGCAAAGAAGTAGGGCCGAACCATGAAACAATTCCAGTGCATTGCATGTGTCGTCTCTCTGTTGACTCCACTGGCTCCGCTGCATGCCGCTGACGCCTCGTCTCCGCTGATTGCTTCGATCGAGAAGGTCGTCCTGCGCCGCGGACGCGATGGCAGCGGGCCGACCTGGTTTCATCCGCGGGCGTGCATGGTGCCGGGGGCGTCCGGCCCCGTGGCGTTCATGACGCTCCAGACGATTACGGGCTCGGATTATTTTGGGCCGGTGCACTGGATGACTTCGCATGACCTTGGCAGAACGTGGACGGAACCGCAGCCGGTGACGGCGCTTGGCCGGGTGAAGCAGCCCAACGGCGCTGAAGAAGGCGTGTGCGACGTGGTGCCCCAATGGCATCCGCAGACGAAGACGGTCCTGGCCCTCGGCCACAACGTCTTTTATTCCGGTCCAAAGTTCTCACGCGACCAGCCGCCGCGCTGGCCCGTTTACGCAGTCTGGAAGGACGGACGCTGGGGCCAGCGTCGCAAGCTGGAGTGGAACGACCCCCGTGGGGCTTACATTTATTCCAACAACTGCGGTCAGCGCGTTCTGCTCTCGAACGGGGACATTCTTCTGGCCTTCACCCATGGCCCCACGAAGACTCAACCTCGTTCTGTCTCCAGCGTGATTTGTGGCTTTGACGGCGAGACACTGTCGGTGAAGCGGGTTGGCGATGAAATCCAGCACGACAAGGGCCGCGGCCTGCTCGAACCGTCGCTGACACAATTTGGCGGGAGGTTCCTGCTCACGTTGCGCGCCGAGGATGACCGCGGTTACGTCAGCGCAAGCGAAGATGGTCTGAAGTGGACGCCGAAACAGCCGTGGACGTGGGATGATGGCGAGCCGCTCACGATGTCCACCACGCAACAGCATTGGCTGCCGCATTCGGAGGCGCTCTGGTTCGTTTACACGCGCAAGGATGCCAGCAACGTCAACGTCATCCGCTGGCGCTCGCCGCTCTGGATGGCGCAAGTGGACCCCAAGACCCTGCGGCTCCGTCGCAGCACCGAACGCGTCGTCCTGCCGCTGGTTGGCGACGGCGTGAAAGATCCCGATCGCGTCGCCATCATGGGCAATTTCCATCCGGTCAACGTCAGCCCGGACGAATCCTGGGTGACGGTTGGCGAATGGCAGCCGAAGAACGGAATCAAGGGCGACCTTTTGCTCGCCCGCATTCGCTGGGCCAAGCCAAACAAACTGGCCCCATGAAAACACCGAGGGTCCGCCACGCATAGTGATCACAGCATGAGCCGACTCACATATATCATCATGTTGCTGGCCGCACCTTTGGCCGCGCTGCACGCTGCTGATCTGGGTGGAGTCACTGTCAGGCTTGATGGTTACGAAGGCCCTGCCACCGTCGTGCCCCAACTCGTGGAACCTTTCAAGATGCAGATCACCGTGAATCCAGCCAACGAGACCAAGCCGTTGGTGATTCGCGTTGAATTGCCTGGTAGCGGTCCCCGCGCATGGCCTGCCGCCGATGTCGAAGTGCGCGATTCCCGGGGCAAGGCGCTCAGGGTGCGGCGCGCTGGCATCGAATGGTCCAGGTTGCTGATTCCCGTGCCTGCGGTCGCGGGCGATTGTTTTGTTCAGGCAGTCCAACCGTCTGGCGGGAAGCCATCGCTGCCATCTGAAAAAGAGCGTGTGCTCGTGGACGGCGCCACGGGCCTTCGTCTGGGCATCGCGAAGTGGCATGATGGACGCAAGGCCGCCCTCAGCATCCGGTTCGATGACTCCCATCCCTCGCATCTGACCAAGGCCATGCCCATTCTGCGCGAGTATGGCTTCCGCGGCACCTTTATGATCAACCCCGGCGTTTCGGAGCCGGGCAGTCGGCGTCGTTCGAACTTCGAGTCGCATCAAGCAGAATGGCAGGCCGCTGCGCGCCAGGGGGATCACGAGCTTGCCAACCATTCCGCCCACCATCGCGGTGCCGTCGGTGATGAAGACATGGAGGCTGAAATCAACGCCGCCGCGCAGGCCATCTGGAAGCTGACGCCCGGCAAGAGCCAGCTCATGGCGCTGAATCTCGGCGGCGGCACCTGGTGGGAGACCACGCGGACCTTGCGTTACTATCTGGACAAGTATCACCAGTTCGATGCCTCGCAGAATTCCACCGGCATGGATGACAAGTATGGCAACCGCGTTGCCAGCTTCCGCCGCCTCTTGGAGCAGCATCTTGAACGAGGTCTCTGGTACCGCGTTCACTACCACAGCATCGGTGACGGCGCAGCCAGCAGCCAAGCAAACTTCCGCGCTGCGCTGGATGTCGCCAAAGAGCACCGGTCAAAACTCTGGGTCGCCGGCATGGCGGACATCCACAAGTATCAGTCGGAGCGCAACGCCTCGAAACTGAAGTTTCGGCAGTCAGATTCCAAACGCCTCACATTCGAGTTCATCTGCCAGACTGACGCCGCCCTCTTCGACCAACCGCTCACCCTTGAAGTCACGCACCCCCAGTCGTTGGATGCCAGCCGGCTCAAGGTCAAAAACGCGCAAGGCGGCATCATTCCCCTGCGCGCTGCACAGTTGGAAGGCGCGTCCACGTTGCGTTTTGATGTTGCGCCACGCAATGCCGTGTATTCAATCGAGATGACACCCTAAACGGAGACATGCCCATGAAACGCATCATACTGACCCTCCTCACCGCCCTGCTGTTGTCGCCCGTGGCCGCGCTGCACGCCGCGGAATTCAAAGCCGGCGCGGTTGCCATTGACATCACCCCGACGAAGCTGCCGGTGCTGGTCAATGGCGGGATGACCAGCCGCTCGGTGGACAAGATCAAGACGCGCATCCATGCGCGCGCCATCGTGCTCGCCGACGGCAAGACCCAGATCGCCATCGTCGTTGTCGATACCTGCATGATGCCCCGGCCGTTGCTGGATGAAGCCAAGGCGCTTGCCGAAAAACGGACCGGCATTCCCTCGAACCGCATATTGATCTCGGCCGTCCACACGCACAGCACGCCGTCATCCATGGGCTGCCTCGGTACGGACGCGGACGAAAACTATGTGCCGTTCCTGCGCGACAAGCTCGTGGAAGCCATCGCGGCGGCGCAGGCGGCATTGGAGCCGGCGCGCGTCGGCTTCGCCAAAGGCAACGCGGCGGAATTCACCGCGCTGCGGCAGTGGATTCGCAGGCCCGACCGCATCAAGGAGGATCCGTTCGGAAACATGACGGTGCGCGCGAACATGCACGCAGGTGCGAACTGGGACGATGCCACGGGCGAGGCCGGCCCGGAGGACCCCGATCTCTCGATCATCTCGATCCAGGCGCGCGACGGTCGTCCGCTGGCGATGCTCGCGAACTTCTCCATGCATTACTTCAGCGACAAGGACATCAGCGCGGATTACTTCGGCCTGTTCTGCGAGGGGTTGAAACAGCGCATCGCGCCCGAGACCGCGCCGGGCAAGCCCGCATTTGTCGGCATCATGTCGCACGGTTGCAGCGGCGACATCTGGCGGCGCGATTACACGAGGCCTGAGAGTTGGAACCCGAAGCTGACGATTGATGAGTATGCGAAGGGGTTGGTGGACGTTGCGATCGCGGCCTGCAAGGGCATTCGTTATCGCGAGGATGTGGACCTCTCGATGGCCGAGCGGCGGATGACGTTGAACCTGCGGGTGCCCGACAAGCAACGGCTCGAATGGGCGCAGCGCATCGTTGCCGCGATGGGCGACCGCCCGCCGAAGGCGCTGCCGGAGGTCTATGCGCGCGAACAGATTTTCCTGCACGAGCGGCAGAAGACGGAGGTTGTGACGCAGGCGCTGCGCATCGGCGACATCGGCATCGCCACCACGTCGTGCGAGACCTACGCCATCACCGGCCTGAAAATCAAAGCTGCCAGTCCGCTGCCGCACAACATGGTGTTTGAACTGGCCAACGGCGGCGACGGTTACATTCCGCCGCCGGAACAATACCTCTTCGGCGGCTACAACACATGGCCGGCGCGTTCCGCCGGTCTTGAAGTCATGGCCGAGCCGAAGATCGCCGAAACCGCCATCAGTCTGTTGGAAAAAGTCAGCGGCCAGCCGCGGCGCGAGTGGAAACTCCGCGACGGTCCCGCCACGCGCGCGGTGGTGGCCCTGAAGCCCTCCGCCTACTGGCGCATGAACGAATTCACCGGCCCGCACGCCAGCGACGCGAGCGGCCACGGCCATGACGCGATCTATGAGCGCGAGATCACTTATTATCTCGAAGGCCCGTGCTCGAAGAGCTTTTGCGGCGAAGGCGAGGTGAACCGCGCGCCGCATTTCGTTGGCGGGCGGTTGCGCGCGCGCCTCGGCGATCTCGGCGACCATTACTCCATCTCGATGTGGCTCTGGAACGGCATGCCGAACGACGGGCGCGATGTCAGCGGCTGGCTCTTCTCCCGCAGCCGCGACCAGGGTCTCGACGCGCACGGTGATCACCTCGGCATCGGCGGCAAGAGCGCCCACACCGGCCGGCTCATGTTCTTCCACGGTGATGACGCGGCTGCTGCGACCGCCGGCAAGACCGTCATCCCCCGTTGGCAATGGCAGCACGTCGTCCTCGTCCGCGAGGGCCAGACTGTGCGCGTCTATCTCAACGGCCAGCTCGAAATCGAGACGAAGACCGCTGCGGACTTCCCCGCCGGCCTCGACCAATGCTTCTTCGGCGGCCGCGGCGACAACGATAGCAATTGGGAAGGCCGCCTCGACGAAATCGCCGTCTTCAACCGCGCCCTGAGCGCCAGGGAAATTGCGCGGTTGCAGGTGAAGTGATTCATCATGTGTTCGGCAGGACGCGCGTGCCGTATTTTCTGCGCGGTCGCGGCACGGAACCGCTGGCCAGAAAGAAGCGTCCGGCCTACGATGGCGACATTGAGGTGCGTGAACATGAAACGAAATGTTTTCTTATCTCCTACTGCTTCCCCGCGGCTGATTCCACTGGTTACAGGACTTTTTGTTGCTGGCATCGTCGCCTGGCTTGCCATGCCAGCCCGGTGCGACTCGCCCGCGCCGGCGTTGCAGACACAGGCCATCCTCGTGCTGCCGACTCCAAAGCAGGTCCAGTTGCGAGCGGGGCGTGTGCTGCTCACACGCCGTGAATCCACCGGGCAGCGGGGATGCTGCATCGTGGCGGGACCGGAGGCGGGTTTCGCAGCCGAAGTGCTCGCGCAACGACTCGGAGCGCCGGTAATGGTCACCCGCGCACCGGAAAGCCTCGTGGTGACGTTGCGTTTGGATTCCGCCGCGCCGTTTGCGGCCAAGCTCGGCCGCGATGCCCGAGCGGAGGCTTATCGTTTGGAAGTGAACAACGCAGGCGTGGAAATCATCGCCGTGGAACCTGAAGGTTTGTTGCGCGCGACGGCAACGCTTCTGCAGATTCTCCAGGTGGAGAAGGACGCGGTGTTTGCGCCTGAACTCACAATTACCGATTGGCCTGCTGTCCGCTACCGCTGCGCCTCCGACTGGCTGATCAATGCAGAGATCAACCGTTGGTCCTACGACTGGGGTGACGGACCCCAGGCGTGCTTCGCCCGAATCAAGCGTAAGCTGGACCTGTGCTTCGTTTACAAGATCAACCAGGTTTGGTTCGACGGATTCGGCTGGGACACGCAACGCAGCGAGGGCTACGCGTTTCTCATGCGAGAGTGCACCGGATACGCCCGGCAGCGTGGCATCAAACTGACCTTTGCCGGTTACGGAGGCGGCTACGGGACTTCTTATCAAAAGTCGGAACTCTACCGTTACGGTTACTTCGGCAAGACGCTGGTCAATCGACGCCCCTATCCTGATGGAGGGGAGTATCTCTGTCGCGGCATGAAGCAAACCGAGCAGAGCAGGCGTTACGGCACCTGCCTGTCAAACGAAGCGCTCCAGCAGGCGAAGCTGGAGGAGATGAAACGCTTCGTCGCCGCAGTCGAGCCGGGTTTCCTTTACATTCATGACATCGACACGGGGACGTATGCAGCCAGTCAGAGCAGCTGGCTCATGCGTTGTGACGAGTGCCGCAAACGATGGCCCAGTGACGAACTCACCGATCCACAAGGCCAGGCCGGCGCCATGGCGGACTGGTATCGTCAGATTCGCCGCACGCTCGACGGCATCACGACCCCGCGTGGATACCGCGCTGCGCGGGATCTCACGTTGATATTCACTTCTCCCCTCTACACGGAATATTACGAAAAGGGACCGTCGGACCTTTGGCAGCGGGAGACGGACTACTTTTGTCTCATGAGCCGGCTGCTGGGGCCGGCGGCCGGCGTGGAGTTCGGGTTGCGTGAGCAGTTCTACCGTCCGGGCGGCGGCAAGAAGATCGCTCATCTTCGAGCCGCTCTCGACCGGGTCGGCGCGGGACACGGCATCTACGTCATCGCGTTCGGTGGCGGTGACCATTACCTGAGCGATGACCTGGCCAACATCTCCGGCGCGATGGCGCATTTCTACGACGGCGCCGAGGCCGTGTGCCTGTCCAACGGCGGTGTGCATGAGGAACCAGTCCAGATTCTCAATGCCGAACAACTCTGGGCTGGCAGCCTGGCCGGTTATCGCGAGGATCCGCCCGACGAAGCGTCAGCGCAGACTCTCTTCCGCCGCATGGCTGCGGGGAAATACCGGCCGGCGGCCCTTTTTGGACCGGGCAGGTTTTTCGATCAAATCTGCCGCCACCTCTGGGGCGAAATCGCCGGTCGCGCGATGTTCGATGCCTACATGACAGCCGGTGAGACTGGTGAAGGTCCTGTCAGCCGCGTGTGGTGGACGGTGACAAAGGAGGTGGCCAGGCTTCAATCCGCATCAACGCCCAAGGGGTTCCGCTGGGAAGATGAACATGCCCGTTGGTTGCGGCGCTTGGCGACCACGGAGCAGGCGCTGGCCCATGCCCGGCGGGCTGCCGCGATGAGCGATGATGAGGATATCCGTTGGTTTGCACGCTGCCTGCTCGTGGGGACTCATTTCTCCAAGTGCATGGCGTTGTCCGTTCAATTGCGAGTGCGCGAGGAGACCGCCACTCGCGCCCAACTGGCCAAGGCGCTGACCGAACTGGAGTCGCAGATTGCTGCCGGCGGCGGCCTCGTCAAAACCGATCCCCTCGGCGGTGATCCGGGTTGTTGGATGGAAACGATCGCCAACTTGAGAAAGCTCAATGGGCTCTGAGACACATCCTCAACGCGGGCATGTCCGCTCCGATGAAGAAAGGACTGTCGAATATCCTGCGGGGGCCCACAACCTCTTATGCGTCAACTACACCTGCCAACCATATCGTTAGGCGTCGCCGTCAGTTTGCTCGTGCTGGCGCTTGGCGGTGGCGTGTCTGCCAATGCTGCTTCTGCACCCGCTCTCGATACCCGGCTGAGCGCCGCCGCGCCCCGTCCGCATGAGCGCTGGATCTGGACCGAGTTGATCGCGTTTGACAATCAACAACCAGACTTCGGCGTGGGCCAGTATCTCAGCACGACGGGTTTTCTGCCGACTGCGGTCTGCTTGCTCATCGGCTCGCCCGACTTCGTCCTCTCGCATCCCGGCATCGAGAAGGAGACTCCGTTACCGGCGGAGTATTGCTCGCGCGATGGACACGAGTTCAATCAAGAGCGAAAACGTCAGGCGTGGACCAACCATCAGTTGCGCTCGTTGAACCGCGGGCTGCGCGGGCGCGGGGTTCAGGTGTATCTGAGCACGTTTGCGAAATACCACCGCGACAAGACGCATCGCGAATGGATCAGCGATCACCGCGAGGTGCTGCATGTGCGGAAGAGCAGTGGCTTTGCGTGGGCGCTGAACTGTCTTTCCCGGCTGGGCGATGGTTCGTTCTTCGAGGACTACTTCGCGCAGCAGATGGTGAAAACGCTCCGCGACTATGAATTCGATGGCTGGCATGGCGCGGATGGTTGGGGGCCGCTTTCAGGGCCTCTGCATGAGGTGTCGTTTTCGGATGATATGATAGACCAGTTTGCCGTCACGTCCGGCCTGCGGTTGCCGGACGTGGTCACTCGGAGATGTGTCTTCGATGTGCCAAAGCTGACGGCCCGCGCGGACTGGATTCTGAAAAACAAACGGGCTGAATGGAGTGAGTTCCATGCCATGCGCTGGGCTCGCTTCTGGAAAACGATGGTCACGGCGCTGCACGGCGCAAAGAAAAAGGCGGTGATCAACTCAGCGTGGGGCCGCGCGCCCTTCGAGGCGCTATATCGCTACGGCATTGATTATCAGCGCATCGCGGCCACAGGCGTGGACGGCATCATTGTGGAAACCGTGGCGGCGGGTTTGGCCATGGATCCTCGTCTCGCGGGTCAGGACCGGCATGATGACTTTCTGGCCATGCTCATGCTGATGCGCGCCTGCGTCCCGGACACGCGGCTCATTTTCCTGCACAACGTGCATGACGTCGTCGAGCAATGGGACGCCATCCACCACATTCCCACGGTGCTCGAACGCGAGATCTACTCGCTGGCGAATGTCTTCCACACGAAGCCCGATGGCAGACTGCGACCCAGTGCGGACGGTTTCCTGGCCTGTCTCGGCGATGGCCTGAAGCGCGATGAATGGCGCTGGTTGGAAGAGCGCTGGGAGCGGGCCTTCTCGTCGTTGCCGTTGCGCACATGCGGCGCGACTGTCGTGTGGTCGGACGCGGCCTTTCACGCGCAAATGGGCGACTTCCTGAAGACGCGCACTTGGAATACGCACCACCTGCTTTTTCATCTCATGGCGGAGGGAGCCTCGGTGCAGTCCACCGTGGATGTGGCGTTCCTGCAGAAAGCTCGCGGCGCGCTGCTGGTGCCCAACGCGCATCTTTTCCCCGCGGATGAACTCGCCAACGTGATGCGCTATCGGGGCGGTCCCGTCGTGCTAGTGGGGCGCAAGGTGAACTCGCTGCCAAAGGCCGACGTTGAGTTCAGCGACGTGTATCCGCCGAATGAAATGTGGTGCGGCGTGTATGGCGCGAAGCCGGCGGTGCTGTTGAAAATGGCCAGAGATGGCGAAGAGCCGGCACTCGGCGACTTCATGAGTCTCACCGACCCCAAGGGCTACTGGGATCACCTGACGTATCGCAAGGTTTCCCAGAGCTTCATCAAAGCCTGCGCGCAGACGCTGCAACGTGTCTCAACACCGATCACCGTGGTCGCAGAAAGCGAATCCGTGGCGCTCATGCCTGTGGAGCAGGAAAGCGGTCGCATCCGCATTGCGATCAAGAACCGCACGCCAAGCTATGCGCGTCCGCAGATCGACATCGGGCAGCCGATCGAATCCGTGGAAGTGCGCTCCGGCTTCCCCTC
>JBAZIR010000131.1:0-13315 GCA_041651735.1 Verrucomicrobiia bacterium
TGCGAAAATCCGGCGTGGTGTCCGCCACGAAGTGAGTGTCGGCGGTCTCAACCATGATACTGGGTCGAAACCGCTTGTTGCGCGGGTCGGTCGAGGAGCAGACCGCGCAATCGCAAGCAATCATCGGCACGCCTTGCGACGTGCCGGAGCCGAGAAACCGAATTCGCATGGTGTGAGTCAAACTGTAACGCGACGCTAGAGTTACGGAGCCTGACTGTCAAGAATGCAGCCGGCAGCGAAAAAGACACATCCAACAGCGATGGCGGATTTCGAGTCCGGGTGCGGCTGTAGTGCGAAATCACGCTACCGTAGGATTTGAATTTGGCAGTCTGTCCCTGCTAAGGTCTGCGCGCGCGATGAGCCAGAACAATCACAGCAGCCATCCGGAGGAGAAAAACGGTGGAAGGCCGGCAACGGAACCCGCCAAACCGGACGGGGTATCGACAGACCTGTGTTTGTGGATGTGGCTGGGCCGGCCTCACGCCTGGAGCACGGCGCAAGTCATGGCGCTGGCGATGCTGGCATGTCTTGCGGCGGCCTTGCTCACGGTCCTGATGATCCCTGCCGACGTTGGCGTGCCCGTGGCTTGGGGACTGGCTGCGCTGGCTTATCTGTTGCTCGGTCTTGTTCTCAGTCGCGAAGTTGTCCGGTCTTTCCGCCGTGAATAATGCTGATTCCATCCTTCCCCTGCGGGAGTCCAGAAGGTGGCGATGGGCTGGTGCGCTGGCGTTCGCGGTCACCTTGACACTGTTCGCATGGATGTTCTTCGCGGACATCTTCGCCTACAAAGACATCGGGTGCGAATCTTTGGACAAGCCGCTGGCGGTTGCGCACGTGTTCAAAGTCAGGGAGAAGAACGTTTCTCTGCATGAGTATATGCAGAACGACCCGGTGTGGGCCGACATGAAACATGAAGACCCCCAATGGTCCTATGCCTACGTTGGTAAACGGTTCCAGTATGAATTCTTCGCGTGCCAGGCGCCGCTACTGGGTTTTTGTTACGCTCCGTTCGTCAAACTCTTTGGCGTTTCAACAGAGGCAGTGACTCTGTATTCAACTTTCTTCGCCACGGCGGCGATACTGTTGATGGCTTGGCTGGCTTGGAAGGCTTTTGACGGCTGGCACGCTATCGCGGCCATTCTCTGCATGACGGGCAGCCTGATTTTGCTGATTCACGCCAAAGCACCTCAGGCGTCTTGGATGCCATCCATGTTTCTGCTTTGCGGCATGGCGTGCAGTTTGCGGGTTTACTCCACGACAGGCCGGCGCTGGGCGCTGGGCGTGGCGGCGGCGTGTTTGGGGCTGCTCTATCTCACCGGTTGGCTGTCACACGTGGTGGGGTTCTTGCTGCTGGCACTGGTTATGCTGGTCATGCGGCAACGACCCTTGAAGACATTCTTCATGGACGGCGTTCTTGCGGCGACTGTTACCATTGCCACGATTCTTGTGGTCTCCGGCGGTTATGCAGCGTGGGCGCACTGCAGTTTTCGAGAGATTCACGCAACGATGTTCGATGACATGTTCAACCGATTCTCCCTTGGCGGCGTGCCTGTGCTCGAGAAGCTCACGTTCCCAGAAAAGCTCGCCTATGCCTTTCGGTGTTTTTTCGTGGACTCGGCGACGCCCGATCACGTGGACAAGTGTTTGGAAGGCAGCCCGGCCATTCCTCCATTGTTCAGTGTCTTCATCGTGATCGGTGCGCTCTATGCCATCAAGAACCGAAGTGCCTCGGACAAGATCGTGATGCTCTGGTTGGTGGCCGTGTTCGGGTTGTTGGGAGCCGCCATGACCTATGCTCACCGCTACGCGCTCCTGGGTTTGCCGGCGCTGGCCATTCTGGCCTCACGGGGCATTGTGGGACTTGGTAATGACCTTCTGCGGTTGAACGCGCGTGCGGCGTATGGCTATGCGCTGGCCATCGGCGCGGCCTTCTGCATCACCATCTGCACAACCCATCACAGCTACTTCGAGAATTACCTCCATCACAAGCAGGCTGAGTTCGAGGTTGACCGCGAACGAGGCAGGGGCGTGCTCTCTCAGTGGATCAAGGACCACTGTAGTCCGGACGACACCCTGGTAGTTTATGGAGATCCGATCATGTTTGGCCGGACTTTTGGTATGTTCTACTTCTTCGACCGGCCGTTCCGATTCATGTATTGGAGCAACTATTTCGACACCCGCTCCACAGTCGAGCAGGTAAAGGCATGGGAGCAGACGCAGCTCTCGCGGTTCCGAAGACTCGTATTCGTTTTTTCTCCCGTGCTCATGGGCGACCCACAAACCCAGACTTTCAAGAACGATTACCGTCCGTTCATCGCGGCGCACGGAAATATCAAACCGGCCTTCGTCTATGCGTATGACGGACGAGTGCTGTTCTTTGCCTTCGAGATCAACCGCGATTCCCCTCGATGACGGCCAAAGTGGTGGCGGCCACGGTGTCCCAGGCTGCAATGCGTCGGCCATCGTCGGCGATTTACACGTAGCAGATGGAAAACCTCTTTATGTCAGGGAGGCGGGCCGATAAACTTCCCCTCAGGAAGACTGATGGCACAAACTGACTTGGAGCCAAAGACTGCAACCGCTTTTGTCTGGAAAGATGAAGTGTTGGTAATTGGATTCCTGGCGATGCTGGCGGCCGTCATGTTGTTTTGGGGCATCGGTGATGTTCCTGGCGGACTGCACTGGGAACATTATGACTTTTCATTTATCGCCGGCTTGATTGGCAGCGGCTTGGTTTCTGCGAACGAACTGTGGAGGGAACTCGAGGGGCACTCGGGCATGGTTTTTCACTGTGTGCTGGCTTCGCTTGCGCGCCGTCTTCTTGGTATCGGCTTGCACACGCAGGGCATCGCTGTTCTGATCGGACTTCTGGCCTTCGGCACGGTCTTACTGACCTATGGGCTGGCCAGAGTGTGTCTGAGCCGGGGGTTGTCTTTCGTTGCATGCATATTGCTGCTAAGTTCCCCGGGGTTCTTGACGCATGCGCGTTCGGGGAACTTGGCACCCCTTTTGAACACTCTGACAGCGGTTGCTTTCCTTGCCTGTTTTTTGGCGGCGCATCGGACTCAATCAAGGTGGCTCCTGGCGGGTTCCGCTTACATGCTTTCTTGGTGTTATTTCGGCGGGTATGTCAGCTTCCCGGTTGTGGCGATTGTGTTGCTTGGCATGTTGTGCGTCGGGCTGTTTTGGTTTAGAGGCTCGCTTCTTGGAGGTCGTCTGTATGCCTTTTGGATATTGGTGTTCGCGGCGTCCGTTTTGGCAAATGGTGTCCTGCTATCCGTGTTCTACTGCCATCAGGATCCGCTGTTTGCCATTCGTGGAGTGGAAAAATTTCAGGTGGGCATTCTGAAGATGCTGGGCCTGGCTGGAGGGGAATCCGTGGCGTACAGGTTGTCAGGCGCCGAAACGGTTGCCAATAACTGCATGACCTTCCTGAGGGAGTGTTTTTGGGCAGCCAGTCCGGGCTACAAGTCATTTGTGCCTGATGTGCCGGCAGCGGTGCTTCCTGTGGATATGCTCGGTGCGACCTTGCCGGGGACGCCGGCGCTTTACTGGCCAGTGGCGGTGCTGATGCTGGCAGGGCTTATCCGGACCATGCGGGCGCGGCGGCTGGATCTGTTGGCAGTTGCGTTGGTCTGGCTGACGGTATTCGGATTGGTGGCACTGTGCCTGTCCTACCATGGTCGGCGAGTGGTGTTGGCGATGCCTTTCATCTGCGTTACGGCGGCTTGGGGTTTCGGTGGGCTGCAAAAACTAAGCGGTCGCATGGGCAAATATGCTTCCGGAGTTGCCAGCGTCTTGCTGTGCGGCGCGCTGTTGGCAAAAGCCTTCTGGGACGTGGACGTGCGGTTTGCCTCATACTTGAAGACGCTCCAGTTTGACGTTTACAGGGAAGTTGGAGCCTGGCTACGCCAGCATTTTGAGCCAGAACGGGACATTCTTGTGCTGACGGACAAATCAATAATGTTTCCGACAGCGCTCTTTACGGAAACAGGCTTTCGCCCTTGTCGGGTGGCCATCATGAGCGAGTATTATTTCCCGGTGCTGCTAGCCAGCGACCAAGGGAATCTCACACCGCCGGCTGACGAGTTCTACACTTGCACGATGAGACACATTCGCCGCATCTACCGATACTGTAACCTGGCGATGCCCACAAAGCCTTTTGATTTACCCAATGCGCAGAAGAACGCCGCTTGGTCGGCTTTCAGTGGACTTTTTCACCGAGCAATGCGACCGGGTGACCGCGTGTACTTGCTCGCCACTCTGGCAGGAAATCAATGCATCGAAGCGGGGAGCTTTCAATGCGGATGCACCAAGCTGACCACTCACAGGGAATTGGTGTCGGTTTGGCAGAGGGGACCGAACCCGTGTTTCATTGCTACAGGCATGCGGGGGAGGGCGGGTATTCAGATCACCGCGCCCTTCACTTTGGGGGCAGCGCCAGTTTGAGCAACATGGCATGAGGACGGCCACTGGGTTGCTGTCCGAAGCTGGCGACCTGATACATGCCAACATTTCTACGCTCCAGTTCGGCTAGCAGAAACTGATATAGATATTGGGAGCCGGCTTCGAGGCTATTTTCCTCAGCCAGTGATGCCAGAAGATAAAGTTGATGTCCCTTTTGGGACTCGGAGCGCAGAAGCGCAAGGAACTGTTCCCATGCCGGTTGCCGCGCAGGTGGAGCCAAATCGAACGGCCCTGAAGGGAACTTCATGTTGCAGTATCTGAGGAAATAGGGAAGATAGCGCAGATGACACTCATAGGTTTCCTTTGTCAACGGCGTTAGGTTGCCGTCATCGGATGCGAGTAGCACGGGGAAGTAGAACTCGCTCATCACGGTAAACCGGTATGGGCGGAAGCCGGTTTCGCAATACAATGCCGAGGGGAACATCACCGACTTATCTAAAAGCACCAACACGTCTTTCGTTGCGTCCAGATTTTTGGAGATAAATCGTCCAACCTCGGCGTTGCAGCTGTATTGCAGTGTCCGCAAATGCTGGCTGAATCGCGTTCCGATATCGTGTGCTGCATATGCCAGGACGGCTATCGGAAGCAGCACGGTCAGGCTCTGTTTCGCGCGGGGCCAGTTTTTGGGAAGTTGCAGGATCAACCACGACAGGCCGAATGACGCTGTTGTAGCTATGAATGGCGTTGCGATCACAAGTCTTCGTGTTTGAAACGAAAGAACCAGGCTGATGATGAGCAACAACACAAGCCAAACCAGTCCGATCGCCATCAAGTCGAACCTTCTGACAACGAACATGCGAATCAGTCCAGCAACCAACAGAATCGTCGTGGGAAGGTAAAGTGCGGGCGTGCCCGGGAGGTTTGCGCCGAGGTGGTCAAGTGGCCAAGTCGCTGCAGGAATGGATGGCACAAACGTCTTATATGCCGGACTGGCTGCAACAAAAGTCTCGACGACCATATTCACAACGTTGTTCAGGCTGTCTGTCTGACCTGCCACGCTGCTTTTTCCAAAAAGCTGTCTTATCGGCCCAAGTACTCCGGTGCTCTGTGACTCGATGCCTCGTATGACGAACAGCGGATCTTGCCCGCAGTAGCAGACCGATAGCAGTGCATCGTTGATAAAAACCGAGACGGCAAGGGCAGCGATGGCTGCAAGATACCAGCGGACGCCCAGAAGAATCTGGCGCTCGAGAACTATTGCCGCCAGAAGAGCGAAGACGAACGCTATCATCAGAACCGGAAAACTTACATACGCCAACAGGTATGACCACGACAGCAGATATGCGGTTCCCAGGAGGCAGAGCGGACTCCTTATCTTGTGCGCCAGCACGAACAGCAAGACACAAGGAACCGCTGCCGCCTCGTTTATGGTTGCCACGTAGTTGCCACAAAGCGCGTGGGTTATGAATACGGGGCAACCCAACAGCAACACCGCCGCCGCAATGCCGGCTGCTCGCCCAAAACAGGACCGTGCTAGAATATAAGTAAAAGTGACCGTCCACACAGCAAGCAGACAATTCAGGAACACGATGCCTGAGGCTCCCCAACCCAGGTTCAGAGCGGATACGACCGCGCATCCGGCCGCCATTGAAGCAGGATACTGGTTCATCGCCTTCCACACGTCCTGCGCCGGTGCGCGGCCAGAATCAACAAATCCTGCGAAGAAAGCGTGGTCGTAGTTCTCCCAATGTAGTCCACCCGTAAGTCCGTCTTGAAGAAGGAACAAAAACACAAACGCGCCAACAGCGACAATTAATGCGAGCAGCGTTTCGGATAGAACGCGGCGACACAAAGCGTGTTGTTCTGTGTTAATACCAGTTTCCCTTTGCACGGTGCAGGCTCATGCTCACAGATTCAACTTCGATTTAATTGCGTCCCACATTGGCGGAATCAAAGGCATGATTCCATGTCTCCGTATCATGGGCAGCCACCGCCACCAGCAAGAGTAGATCCGGCGCAGACCTTCCTTTTGTAACTTGATCAAATCCGATGGCGACAGACCGTTGACTTCCATAACAGCCGCGCCATACCGCTGGAGCTTGCTGAAGTCTTTCTCGATGAGCTTCAGCCCGTGTTCACCACGCTCTGCCATCGTGCGCAACTCGGTGCCCGGATATGGCATTGCAATTCCGTAGGTGGCGTGATCGACATCTTTGGCACGGCAGAGAAAGTCCACTGTATGCTTGATGGTTTCGCGCGTGTCGCCCGGTAATCCGAGCATGACGGAGTTGATTGTTTCGACGCCAAGCTTGTTGTTGATTCGGTTGGCTGCAATGTAGGCATCCAGGGGAATGTCTTTCTTGATCAGTTTCAGAATTTCCGGCACCGCCGTTTCAAGTCCAAAACTTATGCGTATGAGTCCGCATGTCTTGAGCCGCGTCGCCAGTTCTTCGTCCCACAGATTGGCACGTGTGGAACCCTCGAATGTGAACTGTAGCCCGTTTTTCTCGATCTCGTAGCAAAGGTTGAGGATGAACACGCGGTCAAGCGTCAGCGTGTCGTCCATAAAATGGATGTGATGGATTCCCAAGACATTGACGATATGCTTAAGCTCTTGGATCATGCGCGGGAGGCTGTGCCGGCGAACTTGTTTGCCGTGGAGTTCACTTGCGCAATAGACACAACGGAAGGGACAGCCGCGACTCATCTGCATGGATGTGAAGCATTTATTGCCTTGAAGCGTTCCGACGAAATACAGATCGTTGCGGAAGAGGTGTCTGGCCGGCGTTGTTGTGTCATCAAGATTTTCGATGGGGGGTAACGGCGGGGTGAATGTAATGCAACCATCGTGCTTCATCATCACGCCAGGAAGGTTGATGAGCCTTTCTCCTTTTGAGAAGCGTTGCAGGAACTCGACCAGAACACGTTCGCATTCGCCGATCATCAGATAATCGAAGCATGGAAGCATCGCGTCGCTACGAACGATGGACACGTGTTGACCGCCTACGATGATTGGGGTGCCGAATTCCGCTTTCAACTGTTCCGCCAGCGCTGCAACACGATGGAAAAACGGCGTGGTTGCTGTCATGCCAATCAAGTCCGGTGCGAAATCGCGAACGCGTCGCATAATTTCTGCGACGCTGCATTTCTCAACTTCGGCATCAATCAGCAGGACTTCCCATCCGGCCTGTTCGGCCATTGCTCCCACGATGCCGAGATTCAGTGGCGGGAATGCCGCAATCTTCTTTGCAATGCGAGAAAGCGCGCCAAATTCTTCACACCACGCCGGAAAAATCAGGGCAAGTCTCATATCTGTTTATCGTTCTTGGAATCGCTTAACTCAACATAGCGGCACCTGAATGTCGTATTCGGGTCGTGGCTACTATTGTTCATTACACTGGTCACCTAACAGAAATTGGATTGGCATTCAAGTTTTCAGCACTTCGGTGAATTGAAGCTGTAGCTGACATTTCCCATATGACCTACGGCCCACGACCAGCGCGGGCCATTCAGTTTTGTTGACTAGCATTTTTGTCCTTTCGGACGGTGCCCTCAAGCCTTTTCTCGGCTCCAACACCGGCTTCCTGATTCCGGGAGCCGTGGCTTCGGCTCTCCATTGCCTGCGACAACGATTTTTAGCCAAACGCAAACAAGGCGCTGCCTTCTGCACTTCTTCCTGTGATTTGCACGTGGCGGCCTCATCAACCCGCCAACGGTGTGGGTAACCGCAGTCGCCCAATCCGCTCCAGGATCGCTCGGAACAATTCCCGTGGGATTGCCACTTCTGCCATCTGGAAGATCACCTGCCGGGCATGGCGCACCACCTTCGCTCCGATCTTGATCAGCTTCTCCCGCAACGTCGTCAGCGTCCAATGCCGCACCGCTCGGGGTAGCACTGCCTGCCGCAGAAAGTTGCCCAGATTGTACGCCAACACGAATAGCTGCAACCGCACTTGGTTGTCTGCAAAGTCGTGACAGGACAACCGTGTCCACTTCACTGCGTTCTTGCCTTCCTTGATCCACTGCTCAGCTGTGCCACGCTGGTTGTAGAACCGCACTACTCGTTTGGCTGGCCGGGTCAGATTGGTTGCGATGAACCCGACGCGGGGGAAAAGTTCGCCTTTGTGCCATTCCACCTTGGCCACCACGCGGCGGGCACGTTCCCAACTCTGCGCCTGATACTGGAAGTCCGCATACCAGACCACAGGTGTGTTCGACGGTCGTCCCACAGGACGAGTCAATAGTGGTTCGATCTCCCGCTGCAACACATCGTTCGCTGGCAGACGGATGGCGTATCTATCACCTTCGGTTTCCAAGAACTCATACACCTCCGGGTTGGCAAAGGCCGCATCCACCCGGAAGTAGCGCGGCAACTTCTGGCTGCGATAGCGGGCCACCACCGGCACCAGCATTGCCAGCCAATCTTTGGCGCTATGGACATTGCCTTCACGCAACAGAGTACGCTCCACATCACCGAACTGATTGAAGCAGAACAACGGGTGATAGCAGGTACAGTCGAAATGCCCGTTGTAGGCCGTGCCTTCTTGTTGGCCGTAGGTTTTACTGACCGAGCTGTCCATGTCCAGAATGAGTTCCCGCATGGGTTGGCGTTCCCGCAACTCCTCAATCCATATCCCCGACAACCGCGTCAACTCTGCCAGGTTCCTCGGCTGCGTCAACACTTCGGTCTCGAATCGCCCCATTTGGCTGGTGGAGGCCGCCGTGCGCTCGTGGCTCGCCCGTCAACGACCTGTCGCATGGTGGGATCAACCGCGAGCCGTTCGGCATCATTGGTGTCTTCGTATCCAGCCAGACGGCTAAAGATTGACTGCCGCAGCAACGCTATCAGCGAGTGTTGTGTGTTCTTCCCTGTGCGCCAATCATCCAACAGAGCACCACTTCTGACGGTTAGTTCCAGTGCCTCATCCAGTTCCTGGTACACCAGTAGGCCCGCATCGGAGGTGATGTTTGCGCCATGAAATTCCAACTTCAAACGCCCTTCAAAATAAACTCGCAGAGCCCGTTTCTTACCGTCACCCATTGGATTCTCCGTGTTTCGTTACTGCAACAGCGACGAAAGCCTTAGTTTATGGGGTTAAACTATAACTCGCTGCCTGCGGCTTGTGAAGCTCATCCGGGAAATGTGGGTTCAACTACAACATTTCTTGCTCAGGGAACTGGTTCAGCGGGGCGTGCGACTGGAGCCAGTGGTCTCGTTCAGGACGGATGCGGCCGGCAACCCTCACGGAAATCTCTGCAAAAGTTATTTGAACATTGGGAACGGTGAAACGATCTGAATAGTCATGCAATCCCAACGCGAGAACCAACCCACCTTTTTTGATCTGGCTGTTCAGCAACGCGGCAGTGCCAACCGGGTCCTGGAGACCATCGCGCGCGAAGTGGATTTCTTGCCCGCCGAGGAACGCGTCGCCGCCACCTACAGCAAGGGCGGACGCCCTGCCTGTCGTGTCGCCGTGCTGCTGCGTGTCATGATTCTGCAGCATCTCTATGGTTTGAGCGATCCCCAAGCCGAAGAACAAATCAAAGACCGGCTCAGCTTCCAGAAGTTTGTGCAACTCGACGCGCACGAGACCGTGCCGGACGAAACGACGATTTGCCGGTTTCGCCAACGGCTCATCGAGTGTGGCTTGCACGAGCAACTGCTGGGCTTGCTCAACGTCCAACTGGAAGCACGCGGTTATATCGTCAAGCGTGTCACGATGGTGGATGCGACGCTGGTGGAATCCAGTCGCAAGCGTCCCGACGTCCCAGTCGCGCGTGAAGGCCGCGCGCCGGACGCCGACGCCAGTTACACCCGTAAATACAATCAGAGTTTCTACGGGTACAAGGCCCACGTCAGTAGCGATGGCGAGCATCAGTTAATCCGTACCGCCGTCATCAGCACGGCCCGCGCCTATGACGGCGAGGTCTTCGCACGAGTGGCCCCCGCCGACACCGAGGCCCTCTACGCCGACAAAGCCTACGACACCAAGGCCAACCAAGCTTGGCTACAGGCGCGGGGCATCCAAAACGAGATTTTGAAAAAGGAAGCGCACCACATCCATCTCACGGCCACCGATCGGGAGAATAATCATCGCAAGGGCCTTGTGCGCCGCGCCATTGAGCGCATCTTTGCGCATCTGAAGCAGTGGCAGCACTACCGGAGGGTGCGCTATTTGGGATTAGCCAAGAACCAATTGGAACTGACGCTCAAGGCGGTGGCTTACAATCTCAAACGGATGGCGGGAATCCTGGAAATGCGAAACGCATAGAACACTCACTGGTGGATCGGCCGAAACACGAACGAAAATGAAAGACCCGATGAACTTGACGGTGCCAATCCTATATCCGCCGTTTTCTTTGCCGATCCGATCGCCCATCTCAAAAACAACCCCTTTTGCAGAGATTTCCCAAGGGGTTATTTTCAAGATGACCACCGGTAACGGCACGACCTTTTCTCCAGTTTCCCCCTGACAAGGTGGATAGCCAGGGCTGCAAGGCACTATTTCCACCAGAACACTTCTCGGAAGACCTGAAACATGTAGGCGGCCCCCCAGCGGACGACCTGGAGCTTGGCCTTACCGCCGATGCGGGGCGGTTCGTCGCCGGGTATTTCGCCGATCTTCAACCGCCGTTTGATCGCACGCACGGAGAGTAACGGCTCCCAGCTGATCCGTGTGTGAAACAACCGTTCCGGTGTGGAATGCGAGATGTCTTTATCGAGGTCGAGCGTGCTCACGAGGCCCGTCTTGTAGGCGCGATACATGACCATCGAGTCGGTCAGGTGACCGCCATGCAAGACATTGATGACGGTGGTGAAAAGCCAGTTGCCAAAACCGGTCAGCCAAGAATCGTCCTGACTTTTTGCCGGCGGCAGGTAGCGCGAGACGATCACCATGTCGTAGCCCTCGCGCATTTTCTCGATCAGCGGCGGGATCAACTCGGCGATGGAGTTGCCGTCGGGGCTGAAGGTGATAACGACGTCGCCTTTGATGAGCGGCCAGACCTCCAGGTAACCTTGACGCAGGCCGCGCTGCTTCTGCACATAGACCTCGTAGCCGTTCTGCCGCGCCCACTCGGCGGTGCCGTCGATGGAATTGCCGTCGAGGATGAGAATCTGGTCGCACCATTCCCGTTTGATCTGCGGCATGATGGCTTTCATGCCGTTGATCTCGTTGAGCGTGGGAATGAGCAGTGTTGTTTTCAAAATGATTTTGGCCGTTGAGGCTAGGCGTTGTGTCGTTCGAGCAACTCGCATTGTGCAGCCCGCAAAGACTCCTCGCCCGCCGCGATGTCGCCGGCTGGCAACGTCAGGATGATCTTGCCGATGCCGTGTTTATGCTGGCGTTCCATAATGAAATGGTTGTCAGGAGTCTGAGTTGCCACAACCATGCACAAAACGTTTCACCCATTCGTCAACGCCAGCAAAAGACCTCGCGAATGACTTGGAACAAGTAACCAGCACCCCACCGCCACATCTGCAATTTGGCTTCTCCGCCCAGTCGCAACGGTTCATCGCCGGGGATTTCTGCAACCTTGACGTGCCGCTTGAGCGCGCGCACGGAAAGCAATGGCTCGCAGCCGAGAATCGTGCAGAAAAGCCGTTCGGGCGTGGTGTAGGCCCTGTCCTTGTCCAGTTCCAGCTCGTGAAACAGATTTGTTCGGTAGGCGCGAAACATCACCATCGCGTCGGTAAGGTGGCCACCGTGCAACAAGTTGATGGTCCAAGTGAAGAACCAATTGCCAAAGCCGGTGAGGAAGGAATCATCCTGGCTTTTCGCCGGGGGCAGATAGCGGGAAACAATTACCATGTCGTGACCCTCCCGCATTTTTTCGATGAGAGGAGGTATCAGTTCGGGCAGGGAACTGCCATCGGGGCTGAAGGTAATAACGATGTCGCCCCTGATGAGCGGCCAGCCTTCGATAAAGGCCATGCGCAGCCCTTTCTTTTTCTGCACATAGACTTCATAGCCGTTTTCACGCGCCCACTCGGCGGTGCCATCCGTGGAGTCGCCGTCCACGATGAGAATCTGGTCGCACCATTCCTTCTTGATCTGAGGCATGATGATCTTCATGCATTCGAGTTCATTGAGGGTTGGTAAAAGGAGAGTTGTTTTCACAGTGGTAGAGGGAGGAATCAGGCGTGTTTGCGGACGAGTTTGTGCGAAGCCATCTCACGGATGTGGTTCACCGTTTCCGGTCCGAACTTGCTTTCGATCATCTGTAGGTACTTGGGATCGTGGAAATAAGCTTGAAAGGCGTGGTCGCGGAAGCGCAACACGTCAGCGCCAGAGATATGGTTGGTCGACAGCGGCAGCGTATCCGTCGCGTGCTGGGAGTAGCCGCTCCAGTTCTTCGGCAGCGGCCAGTTGTGTTCGACGGCAGTCTTGTAAAGTTGAGAGCCAGGATAGGCCATCGCGGAGTAGAAGTTCGAGAACTCGCAGTTGAGCGCCAGCGCCGTGTCCAGAGTCTCCTGCATGGTCTGCACATCATCTTCCGGCAAACCGAACATGTAGTTGCCAATAACGCTGATGCCTGCAGCGCGCACACCCCCAATGATCTTGAAGAGTTGATTCTGGGAATAACCCTTGCGCGCTTCGTCGCGGACGCGCTCGTTGGCCGACTCGATGCCAAAGCACAGCCAGTTGACACCGGCGCGTTTGAGTTTGGCGATGGTTGCGTCGTCGCGCACGCTGTCAACACGAGCATAGGCCCAAATGTTGACCTTTAACCCGCGTTCGATGATCAAATCGCAAACGCCGTGAACGTGGCGCGGATTGAGCACGAAAAGTTCGTCGGCCAGCTTGATGTTATAAACGCCGTATCGAGTGACCAGTTTCTCAATCTGATTCACCACAGTTTTCGGGCTCCAAAACCGATAGCTGCTGGAAGTGGCTGCCATGCCGAG
>JBAZIR010000132.1:0-13279 GCA_041651735.1 Verrucomicrobiia bacterium
TCCGACAACGCATCGCGCGCGCCGGAGATGTCGCGCATTCACCGCTGTGGCGCGATTACTGGGCAGCCTATACGCGCGTTTTCCATGACGCGTGGGTCGCGCCCATCGCGCGCTGGTGCGAGGCGCACAAGATCGCGTTCAGCGGCCACTTCCTCGGCGAACACAGTTTTGGTTCACAGGTCGCCTACAACGGCAGCTTGCGGCAACAACTTGCCGCGCTGGGTATTCCCGGCATCGACGAGATCAGCACGCGCACGGACCCGGCCAAATGCGAGGCGTTGACGCTGGCCGCTATCGCAGAGCTTGTCGCCCGCGAACGCATGGTGGAGGTCTATGCGTTGGGTCCACCGAGCATGAGCATGGAAACCATGCGGAAGATGGTGGACTTGTGCGCCGCGTGCGGCGTGGACCGCTACATCCTGGCGATCTGCCCGTTCGATCTCAAAGGCGGTGTTTTCAAACGCGAGTATTGCGGCGTCTTCGGGCCGCAGCAGCCGTGGTTCCGCGACGGCGCGAAGGTTTACACGGAATATGTGGCCGAGGCCGCCGAGCGCGCCCGCGTGGCGAAACCGCTGGGCATCCCGTGGCCCTCAGACGAAGAACTCTGGGCCGCCGCTGGACCCGCGCCGACGCGTTCGGAAACGCTGAAGGCCATGACGGAAAAGTTCGTCTCCGCGGCGCGCGAGGCCATTCGCGCGCGACTGGAGCCGGGCAATGCTGTTCCCGCCGTGGCCGCAACCCGTCAGAATCTGGAAGCCAACTGGACGTTCAAGGCCAGGGGTTTGAATTCGCTCCGGCTCGATCAGCCGGTTCTGAATATCGTGGACCTGCCGCGCACAGCGGAACTGTCCGTGCAATGCCAGCTCGTGCGCGGTCTGCGCATCAACGGCACTGCCGTGAACCTGAATTCCGCGCCCGCCGACCGGCAATTCGACCTGAGTTACTGGCGCGTGCCGGTCGCCAAGCTCCTGCGTGTCGGCGAGAATCGCATAGAGGTGGACACGACCGAGCCGAAGGCACTGAAGTTTCTGCCGGCGCTGATCTTGTGGGGTGGCTTCGCGGTGGATGAACAGGGACGTTTGATCGCGCCACCGAAGACGATCAAACCGGGTGATTGGCGATCACAAGGATTCCCCGCTTTTTGCGGCACGGGACACTATCAGACCGAAGTGAATCTCCAATCAGTTCCGAAGCAACTGGGCGTGAACAGCGGCGGTTATCCCGTGCGCGTGATTTGGAACGGCAAGAACCTAGGCCTTCGCGCGTGGCCGCCGTTCCGATTCGACGTGAGTGGCGCGGCGCGCGTGGGCCGGAATGAAATCGTCATCGAGGTCACGAGCACCTTGGGGCACCTGTTTGTCGCCAAGGAATCGCCGCCGGTCGGATTGCTGGAGGTTTGGACGGAGCAGTAACCGCCAGCGTCAAGCACGAGCCAGCGCTGCGGAGAGAGTCGCGAAACATTTCTTCGCTGCGGCGATCGGATCGTAGCCGGGCTTGTTGAAGATCTGTCCACTCACCTCGACGACAGCCGCGCCGTTGTAGCCGAGTTGCTTAAGCAGCTTGAAGTAGGCGACGTAATCCGTGCTGCCCTCGCCGGGAAGGAGGAACTGGAATTTCTTCGCGTCGCCAGCGGCGTCCTTCAGGTGGATGAACCGCGTCTGCGGCAACAACGCCTTCATGCTGTCGGCAAGCGAAACGCCTGCCAGTTGGAAGTGGCTGAAGTCGTAACCAACTTTGACCGCCGGGCTGTTGACCTTTTTCAGGAGCCAAAGCAAACGCTCCGGCGAATTGACCGCGTTGCCGACGTGCGCCTTGATCGCCAGCGTGAGCCCACCCTCCTTGGCAACGGCAGCCCACGATTGCAGGCGCTCGACCATGCGGCCCTTGATGTCGTCCCACTGCGCCGGTTTGCCGCCGAGCACGGTCTCGGCAATCAGCGGCAGCTGTGGCGAAAGATCGCGGGCCAGTTGCGCCGCGTCCTTGAGGGCGTCGAGATTCTTCGCGTGCGCCGCGTCGTCCGCCGTCAGGCTCATGTTGAGCATCAGCGCGGAAACCTCCAGCCGCAACGCTGCGAGCCGGGCGCGGAGGTTCTTGCGCGCATCGGCGGACAATAGCTTCGGTTCGGTCGGGAAACCGGGGGTGAGGGTCAACTCGACGTTGCGGTAGCCAATCTCCGCGCATGCGCGCAAGGCTTCGTCCAGCGGCACCGTCTTCATGCCGTAGAGGCTGAAACCGAGGCTGATGCCGGTGTCGGCAGCACGCGACGGAAACGGAAGTGCGGCCAGCGCAGCGATGCTGGCGGTGTGTTGAAGGAACTGGCGGCGGGTTTGCATGAAGGTATCTCCTGATCTTCGGGTCAATTCTTTTTCCCATTCGCGCGGAAGTCGAAGCAAAGCAGTTGTCGTTCGTTGCGGACGTAAAGGAAGCCATCGGACAGCACGGGCGCGATGTAACTGGGCCGCTCCGGGTTGAGAACCTGGGCGCTGCAAATGATTTCGCAGCCTTGCGGCTTCAGGCGCGCGAGCATCAGCCGGCCCCATTCGGTGAGAACGATGAAGTGGCCGTTGGCGTAGATCATCGAGCAACGCGTGAGCTTCGGTTGTTCCCACATCAGCTTTCCCGTCGCCACTTTCACGCAACGCAGTGTCGTGCCTTCCTCGTGCCGGCCGTTGAAGCCGTAGAGATAACCGTCACGAAGGATGGAGGTGGCCCAGTGGTTGGACATCACTTCATCGCGCCAGACCACATCGTAACCGTCCTTGCGACAGCGCAGCAACGCGCCGCCGGTGCGATACGACGCCGACACGAATACACAGTCCCCCGCGATGACCGGCGAGGCGGCGTTGACGGACTCGTGGAGCTTCGAGCGAAACGGGAACCGCCAGAAGACCTTCCCGTCCGCCGGGTCGAGCGCCAGGAGCCCCCCGCGCCCGAAGACGAATGCGAACCGCTGGCCGCCGATGGTGGCGCACATTGGCGACGCGTAGCTTGCGCCTTCGTCGGTGGCCTGCCAGACGGTTTTCCCGGTGGCGCAGTCGAGCGCAACAACACCCGCGCCGTTGGGGCCGCCGGCGTTTATAATCAGCCGCCCGCCTTCGAGCAACGGCGAGCTGCCGACGCCGAAGAAGTTCTGCGGCACGTTCAGTTCCTCGTTGAGCTGGCGCTGCCAGATCACCGCGCCGGTTTTCACGTTGAAGCAACAGAGTTTCCCGGCCGCGCCGAGGGTGAACACCTGGTCGCCCGCCAACAACGGCGTGCAACGCGGGCCGCCGTTGTAACCGTAACGATCCACGTAGCCAGTGGGATACGCGGCCTTCCACCGCCGCTCGCCGGTGACGGCGTCCAGGCACTCCAGCACCTCCTCGTCACGGACTCGGTGAAACAAAAACATGGCGCCCTTCACCACCGACGGCGCACTGTAGGAAGCTCCCACATCCATCTTCCAAACCAACGGCAACCCATTCTCCGGCCAGCTCGTCACCAGGTTTGTCTCCGCCGAAACACCATCATGCGTCGGCCCCATGAAGCACGGCCAATCGTCAGCCCGCACGCCGCCGCACGTTGCCAATAGCATCCAACACACCACGCGAATAATCGTCCGCATAAGAGGACAGTAGATTGGCACACTCGGATTCCTCCGGCCAAGACAAGATTCGACGTTGACGTTTCCTCATGAATCCCAGCATGTTCCGCCCCCTACGTTCTGCTCGACGTCAACACGCCATGGTGCTATTCTTCCTAGGATTTTCCTTATGGCAACAACACGCAAGAAGTCTGGCGAGACGCAGTCGGCAACACCGGCAGGCGATCACGCCGCCGAGGGCCTGAAATTCGAACAGGCGCTGGAGCGGCTGGAGAAGATCGTCGCTGAGATGGAGTCGGCGGAGCTGCCGTTGGAGGAAGTGGTCGGCAGGTTCGAGGAAGGCACCCGGCTGATGCGGTTTTGCGCGCAGAAGCTGGAGGAAGCCGAGAAGAAGATCGAGATTCTGGCCAGGAAGAAGGACGGCACGGTGACGACGGAGGCGTTTGAGCAGGAATCGGGCGCAGAATCCGGCCGGACAGGCGGGGTCAAGGATAAGGAAGGAAAGCTGTTCTAGCCGAGGGGCGGCTCTGGGAATTTTATGGGAAAGCACTTGGATACCATCCATTCGCCCAGCGATGTCAAGAAGCTGAACATCGAGCAATTGACGGAGCTGGCGCAGGAAATCCGCGACACGCTCATCAACACGCTCGCCGACACCGGCGGTCATCTCGGCCCCAATCTCGGCGTGGTGGAGGCGACGATCGCATTTCACAAGGTTTTTAGCAGCCCGAAAGACCGCCTTCTGATGGACGTGACGCACCAATGTTACGTCCACAAGATGTTGACGGGCCGCGCCGACCGGTTGCCGACGATCCGGCAGACGGACGGGCTGTGCGGTTTCATGGTGCGCAGCGAAGGCCCGCACGATTCGTTCGGCGCGGGGCACGCCGGCACGGCGCTGTCAGCGGCGCTCGGCATGGCCGCGGCCCGCGACAAGGCGGGCACGGACGAACACGTGGTAGCGCTGATTGGCGACGCGGCATTGACCTGCGGCGTCACCTACGAGGCGATGAACAACATCAAGCAGACCACCAAGCGCCTCATCGTCATCCTCAACGACAACGAGCGGTCCATTGACAAGAGCGTCGGCGCCATCTCGCAGTATCTGAACCGCATCGTCACCAATCCGACCTACGACCGGATGCACAAGGACTTCAACAGCTTCCTGAAGAAAGTGCCGTTCGGCGACCGCCTGATCACGCTGGAACGCAAGGCCGAGGAAGCCGCCAAGAGCATGTTGTTTCCCAGCGTCATCTTCGAGGAATTGGGACTGCGTTACCTCGGACCGATTGATGGCCACGACCTGAAAGCCCTCATTGCCAATCTGGAATTCTGCAAGCAATCGGAAGAGCCGATGTTGCTGCACATCCGCACGATCAAGGGCAAGGGCGCCGGTTTCGCTTTGGACAACCCGGAAAAATACCACGGCTGCGCACCCTACGACCCGGCGACCGGCAAGAGCAGGACGACCACGGTCAGCGTGCCAGCCTGGCAGGACGTGTTCGGCAACCTCATGCTGAAGTTCTGCCAGACGCACTCGAAACTGGTCGGTATCACCGGCGCGATGCCGAGCGGCACCGGCCTGAACAAGCTGCGTGACAAAATGCCGGACCGTTACTTCGACGTCGGCATCGCCGAGGAACACGCGGTGATTTTCGCGGCAGGCATGGCAACCATGGGTTTCCGGCCGGTCGTGGCGATTTACTCAACGTTCCTCCAACGTGCCTACGACATGATCATCCATGACGTGGCGCTTCAGGGGATGCCGGTCATCTTCTGTCTGGACCGATCGGGCCTCAGCGCCGGTGATGGGCCGACGCACCACGGCCTGTTCGACATCGCCTACGGCCGCACCGTGCCAAACAACGTGTTGATGCAGCCGAAGGACGAGGATGAGTTCCAGGACATGTTCGCCACGGCGCTGACGTTGAACCAGCCGGTGTTCATCCGCTATCCGCGCGGCCCGGCGATGGGCGTGCCGATCAAGGAACATCCGCAGATTCTCCAGGTCGGCAAGGCCGAGGTGTTGCAGCACGGTCACGACGTCGCCATCTTCAGCTACGGCTCGATGTTGCCGATGGCGCAGGACGCCGCGCGTCAACTGGCTGAGACGGGCCTCAGCGTCGCGCTTGTCAACGCGCGTTTTGCCAAGCCTCTCGATACCGAGTGCATCGAGCGGTACGCATGCCAATGCAAGGCATTGCTGACGTTTGAGGACCATAACGTGCTTGCCGGCTTTGGCGCGGCCGTGATCGAACATCTGGCAGATCAGCGCATCCCGACACCCATCGCGCGCGTGGGCTGGCCTGACAAGTTCGTCGAGTGGGCCAGCGACAACGAAGTGCTCCGCCAGCGCTACGGCGTCACGGCGAATGCCGGCGTAGAGAAAATCCTCGCCATTCTGAAGGAACGGCAGAGCGACCCGCGTTTTCAGGTCGTCGCGGCGGCCCGATAACCTGAACGCGGCCCGGACTCGGCGGCAGATTTCAGGAATTTGCTTCCGCTGTTGCATTCGGAGGTTCGATCTGTATTATCTTCGCGATTTTGCGCCGCGACGGTTGCGGCACCCCGCAGGCGGGGTAGCCAAGTGGTAAGGCAGGAGTCTGCAAAACTCTTATGCGTCGGTTCAATTCCGACCCCCGCCTCCAATCTCAGCCCGCGTAACTGGAAACAGTTACGCGGGTTTTTGCTTGGGACTAAATTCCAGCACCACCCTCTTGTGATACAGAAAGTGATACCGCGAACGGAAGGGGGATGGCGAGCAGGTGGATGTGAATAAGAATTGGGGCGTCTGGTGTGCCGACCTCGCGCGACGCGTATGTTCACCCTGACCTGCTCAGTCTTGTGGCGGTTTTTCGTGGGCGAACAGAATCCTGTAAACCTCGCGCTGATGCAGTGGCACGTTGCAGAAGGGACTGTAGATAACAACGAGCCAGTCGCGATTTGCCTGTGGGTCGAGGCGGCAGAAGACGCAACCCCACGGGAACTCCTGCTGACCGTGCAGGTCGGAAGCAATAACGCCCTCATGAAAAGTGCGCCGCTCGGAATCTTCCGGCGTGGCGGCATCGTAAAAAGAATGGGCGTGGCTCAGGTACAAGGCTTCAATTCGCTGCCCCGGTCCCGTGGAAACCTCGACGGTGAATTGTCCGAAGCTCGAAGGGTGTTCGCCAAGGCAATGCTGATTCCATCCCGGAACAGGCAAAGCGCGAGAGGAGACTGATTGGAACGGCGCCACCACCAACGGTTGAATCAGTGAATGCGCCGCAATCCGAAGACCATCGGTGAATCCAACTTCTCCTGTGCTTGGGATGATCACCCGTTTATTCTCTCTCTGACGTTCAACACAATCAAGACAGCGTCATTGGTCCATGTTGAGCATCATCGCCGGCAGTTCTCGTGAGCGCATGACGAAGAAGTTTCACCTCAGCCGGACACCGCCCACACCGTTGCCTTCTACCATCAGAGTTCGGATGGTCGGGGGCATGATTTCACTCAATCTCAGCCCGCGTGACTGGAAACAGTTACGCGGGCTTTCTTCTGTGGTCAGATCTTTGCAAACCAAGAGTGTTATACCGGAAGTGATATCAACGAGAAACCCGGCTCCGGAGATGGAGTCGGGGTGTTGCCAAAAATAACTCTTAGGCAACCCGACGGCGACGGACGGCCGCCATCATCAAGAACAAGCCACCAAATCCGAGGCAGACAAAGGACGACGGCTCGGGAACGGAAGGAATGCTGTCCCAGAAGGACACGTTGTCGATAGCACCGGCGAAGCGAGTCAGCGTGTTGCCGCTCTCAAGCTGTATGCGAAGAAGGCCGCTCCCATCGCCCGTGTAGGAGAAATATTCCCTGCTGAATGTTTGCTCGCCGCTCCAAGCGCCTGGCGTCACATCGTTGGAGGCGAGGACGGTGTCATCATCCCGGAGCAAACTGAAACGGAAAGTGTCTCCGGCTTGCGTTGCCTGACTGGGATCAGAGTACACGGTCGGGCCGAGATCGTAACTGGCGTAGTAGGTGACATCGAGGTCGTTGGCCGCAAACCCGGAGTTCAGGGTGATCACGTTGTCGCCGTAGATCATGACGGCGTAGTTGCCGGCGCCACCCCAATCCGAGCCGCTGAGTTGAATGGCGTGGATCGCATTAAAACCCGACCTGTCCCAACTTCCGAAGGTGGCGCCGTAAACCAAACGATTTCCGGTTTCGTATTGCGTTGTGGAGATTGAAGCGCTCGTGATGTCGTCGAAGTCGTAAGAGGCAAGAACATTCGCCTTCGCTGGGGCTCCAAGAATGGCAGCGGCGAAAAGTGCGAACAAGGTGAGCACGAGGCTCTTGGACACCTGCAAGGTTTTCACTGGTTCCAATGAGTGCACTTTGGGATCGTATTCCGAGAGAATCTAAAACATACCACAGCCCTATTGTCAATGAATCTAACCACTTTCCGGCTGCTTTTGGAATATACCAGTCATTTCCGTCGGCTGGAAATGGAGGAGTGGCTTAAAGGTCAGTGCGTCGGACTTGCCTGATTTGGCACAGAATCCGGACTGCCTCATGCTTGGGGATCAATTCATGCTACTGGATTGACGGCATAATGCATTATGGCCTTGGGGCTTGATTGGGAACCCATTCGTTATCTTCGGAGAAGATCGTCGCGAGATAGTCGTATTCCCATTTGGGCAATGCCTTGCGTCCAGGGCTGCCAACACGATCACTGGCAAACCACTTCCCTGTCGCCCAGGCAAAATACTCACGAGCGACTTTAGAATTGTAATTTGGCGTATTCTTGGAAAAGAGCTTGTCGCTGCGCGATTCCAATTTCAAAGTATGTTCAATGGCATGTCCGAATTCGTGAACGGGTGTATTCCAGCCTCGATAGGCAGGTGGGGCATTGGGCCTGATTGTGTCCACCGCCTTTGCACAAACTAGGACTTCATTAAATAGACTGAATCCCCGCCCTCCGGTATTCCGGTGTCCTGGAACAGCTCCAATCTGTGTCAGATCCGGATCAGCATCCGTGATGAGAAAAGCTTGATGTCCAGCGAATTTACGCCGGTCTTCATCCCGCTTAAGAGCGGCAACCATATTGTGGATTAAAACATAGGATTCCCGCATCATCCATTCGCTGACCGTTGCTGTTCCGAAGACGTGGATTTTGAACTCCTGGATCTGCAAGTATTGAGTGGGCTTGTAGAAAAGCCAAATGGTTTGGACGCCAGCAGGTGGCTTCTCAATCTTGGGCACGCTTCGTGGCCCATTCTCTTGAGCCCCCTGGCAGTCGCGATTAGTCCGCAATCCAGAGCTGTTGACCCGGATATCATTACTTCGGCTTGAGCCGTCTGACTGGCTATTGGCTGTTAAAACGAGATTCGGGAGGACGAGGCCGATTGCCCCCAAGACGACTGCACCAATGGCGAAAGTATGTGGCTTCATCTCTCTGTTCACCTCCTCATCTATTGCCAAAGCCGCGCTGACCTGCGCATCCGAAGTGTTGCGCTGGCTCGATCGTTGCCGTGGTTGTGTTCATCCGTAGTCTGCGCGGCATTATCGTTCGGCGCAAACTCCACACAAGCGTAAACATCCCCTGCGCGAATCGCTCTCAACACCGCACTACTACGCCGTCGTCCCAAAATTGTAACTCCCTGCCTCCAATTTCAGCCCGCGTGACTGGAAACAAGTGCGCGGGGTTTTGCTGGGGGCAATTCCCGATACCACCCTCTTATGATACTGAAAGTGATACCGCGAACGGGAGGAGATTATTCTCGACCAACCGGAAGTGGAGATACAGAATCTCGCAAACACAGAAGGAGCGCAGGAGGAATGAAGAGCATGAGCCGACACCTGTTCCTGCTATTGGGGGTGATGGTTTGGAGCAACCTCGCCTTTGGCGATGAGATTCATGAGGCAGTCGCAAGAGGCGATTTGGAGAAGGTTAAGCTATTGCTCGAAGCCAATCCAGATATGGTTCTCAGCAGAGGCAAAGATGGCATGACGCCATTGCACGAGGCAGCGTTGAAGGCTCGCAGAAGCATGGTGGAGTTGTTGCTGGCCAAGAAGGCTGAGGTCAATGCCAAGGACAGGGACGGCTGCACGCCTTTGCACTATGCGGTGGCTTGGGGCCGCAAAGACGTTGTTGAATTGCTGTTGGCTAAGGGAGCCGACGTCAATGCCAAGGAAGGAATAGGCGGGACGCCTTTGTACTATGCGGTGTGTTGGGGCCGCAAAGACGTTGTTGAATTGCTGTTGGCTAAGGGAGCCGACGTCAATGCCAAGAGAAACGACAACAGCACCCCTTTGAGCGGAGCGATATCTCGGGGCCGCAATGATATGGCCCAGCTGCTGCTGGCCCACAAGGCCGAATACACGATTCATGAAATTGTGACTATTGGTGCTTTGGAGGAGGTCAAGGCAATGCTGAAAGACCATCCCGAACTGGTCTTCCCAAAAAGCAAGAACGGCTTAACACCTTTGCATTATGCGGCGTGTAGCGGCCACAAGGACGTGGTGGAATTGCTGTTGGCCAAGGGGGCCGATGTCCATGCCAAGGACGAGGACGGCGGGATGCCTTTGCATTTGGCGGCGTATTATGGTCACAAAGGCGTGGTGAAGGTGTTGCTGGCCAAGGGAGCCGAGGTCAATGCCAAAGACAAGTTCGGCGAAACGCCTTTGCACGAGGCGACAAATACCGGCCACAAAGATGTGGTGGAACTGCTGCTGGCCAAGGGAGCCGATGTCAATGCCAAGGGCACGGACGGCTGGACACCTTTACATGTGGCGGCACAGAACGAGTGGACGCCTTTACATCAGCACGCAAAGGATGGCCGCAAAGCCGTAGCGAAATTGCTGTTGGCCAAGGGCGCTGATGTCAACGCGAAGACGAAGGACGGCGAGACACCTTTGGCCATTGCGGAGTTAGCGGGCGACAAAGATTTGGTGAAACTGCTGTCCAAGAAGGCCGTCTCACAGAGTGGTCCTCATCATCAATAATGCAGAAGTCCCTCACACCCTTCCGCCGTCGTTCGATTCAATTGCCAGGAAGGCCATTCCCTTGGAGGCTGGGGATGTGAGGTAAGACCGAGTGAATGTTCGCTGGCTGAGGTTTCGGTTCCGTTTGCGTGACTGGACTCTGATACCGGAAGTGATGCCGCGAACGGAAGAGGGATGGCGAGCAGGTGGATGTGAATAGGAATCGGGGCGTCCGGTGTGCTGACCTCACGCGACGCGTATGTTCACCCTGACCTGCTCAGTCTTGTGGTGGTTTTTCGTGGGCGAACAGAATCCTGTAAACCTCGCGCTGATGCAGTGGCACGTTGCAGAAGGGACTGTAGATCACAACAAGCCAGTCGCGATTTGCCTGTGGGTCGAGGCGGCAGAAGACGCAACCCCACGGGAACTCCAGTTGACCGTGCAGGTCGGAAGCGATAACGCCTTCATGAAAAGCGCGCCGCTCGGAATCTTCCGGCGTGGCAGCATTATAAAAAGAATGAGCGTGGCTCAGGTACACCGCTTCAGTTCGCTGCCCCGGTCCTGTGGAAACCTCGACGGTGAATTGTCCGAAGCTCGAAGGGTGTTCGCCAAGGCAATGCTGATTCCATCCCCGAACGGGCAAAGCGCGAGAGGAGACTGGCTGGGACGGCGCCACCACCAACGGTTGAACCAGTGAATGCGCCACAATCCGAAGACCATCGGTGAATCCAACTTCTCCCGTGCTTGGAATGATCACCCATTCATTCTCTCTCTAATGCCCGACATAATCAAGACAGCGTCATGCGCCATGGCTGCGCTGGGATGGACAAAACGCAAGCGATCAGTCAACATCAACCTTGGGTGCTGACTAATTTTTTAAGTGACTTGAAAAATCAATCCGGTCATATGCGGCCGGAATACTGGTGCGTTTATGTTTTCCCCCTTGTCGTTTCCAAAGTTCCTCCCGATTTCCTGGTTTCTGGCGCTGTTCGCAGTCTTTCTCGCTGCCTGTGGGCGTCCCCATGAGCCAGGTGTCGAAGACGGCGTTCGGCTCATCATCAACAGCCGGGAACTGTTGCCGACCAGCACGTTCGAGCTGCGATTCGATGATGCGGTCATCGCTGCCGGCGACGTCGGTCTGCCGGCGCGGGAGTCGCCGCTGATCGTCACGCCACCGCTTGCGGGCAAGTTCGTCTGGCTGAGCCAGCACAGCGGCGTGTTCACCCCCGCCGAGCCAACTGTGCTTGGGACGGCATACCGCTTCACGCTGCGGCGTGGACTCCAACGCGCCGATCATCAACCACTATCGGCGCGGCTTGACCGCACGCTGGACACGCCGCAGTTCGCGATGACGGCGTTTTGTCCGCGTCATTTTAACCGCACCAACGCCCCGTCGCGCGTCGAGATGCAGCTCAGTTTCAATGCCGATGTGAGCGCTGCCGGCATCGCGCCCTTCATGGAGTTCCGCGATGGGAGGGGGCGGTCCGTGCAGGCTGTGGTCCGTCAGGCGGCCGCAGACGATTACATGTCGCTCTATGAATGGGACAATGTGTTTGAGGGCACATGGAAGCAGCGATTCCCTGCAGCACGATCAAGACCGGCTTCATCTCCCGGCAGACACGAAAGGCGCGGCAACGAAGAAATTGTTGCACCCAAACCGAACTGCATCGTTGTTAAACCGATGAGCCCGCTGCCTGTCGGCGAGAACTGGCGGCTTGTTCTGGCCCAATGCCTGCCATCAACTGAAACCCCGCTCCGTCTCGGGACCTCTGTCGAGATTCCCATTGGCACGGTGCAGCCATTCGTTGTTCGAGGCGCGTTGAGCGACAACGTGATCGGCGCCGGCAAAACCGTTTCCATCGAGTTCTCGAAGGACATTGCGCCGGTTGTCACCTGCTCCAATTTTGCAAACTGGGTTACGGTCGTCCCCACGCCCGCCGATCTCGATGCGGTCGTTCATGGCAACCGGCTGGAGTTGAGCGGCAGTTTCTCGCTTACCAACAATTATGCGGTGTCGGTAAAGGCAGGCTTTCCGGCAGACGGGTCGTTTGCACTCGCTGCGACCTGGCAGACCAACGTGAGCTTTGAGGCCATTCCGCCGCGGCTCTATTTTCCTGCATTTACAACTGACCAGCTTAGCGTGGGCAGACGGCAGTTTGATCTGATCGCCGTCAATGCCCCTTTTGTGCACGTCCGCGCGAAGCTGCTGGATGCCGACACGCTCATCCATGCGCTGCGCGGTTACCGGAGCTATTTCAAACATGCTAATGATGCGGATTACGAACTGGAGCCTTATTCCAAAGTTGACTTCAACGTCATTCCCGGCAGGACGGTCTTCACGAACACTTTTCACATCGACAAGCCGATTGACGTTGCCGAGCGGCTCGAACTGAATTGGTCCGACGTGCTTCGCGACCGCAAACAGGGCGCGGTATTCATCGCGGCGGAACTGGACACGGATGCAAGCGGCGCGCCTCGGCAAATCGGCTCGCAAGCGCTGGTGCAGATCACTGATCTCGGCTTTCTCTGGAAGCGCGAACAAGGTGCGCTGTGCGTCTATGTTTTCTCGTATGCCACCGGCAAGCCGATTGCCGGCGCATTCGTGCGGCTCTTGACCGATGAGAACGAGATGTTGAAGGAGCAGGTCACGGATGTGGGCGGGGTTGCCACGCTGCCACAACCCGAGAAGGCACGCTGGATCATGGTCCAGCACAAGGATGTCTTGCATGCGCTGGA
>JBAZIR010000133.1:0-13269 GCA_041651735.1 Verrucomicrobiia bacterium
CTCCCTTGTAGAGAGCCTGGCGGGTCTCAGCAAAGGGATAGAGCATGGCGGCCTCGCGGGAGAGACCGCGCTTCACCGCCACAGTCACGCAACCGTCACCAAAGAACTGCCGTGCTTCCCGACAGGCTGCCTCGTCGCCGGTCACCATGATCGTCGGCACGCCGTAGTGACCGGCGATGGCCGCGGATTGCGCCAGCTCACCCGATTCGACGCCGTTATACCAATAGCGATTTTCGGTTTTTGAGGATTGGGTGTGATTGAGCACGCCGTCGGGCGTGCCCATCATGGCGTGGCATCCCAACTGGACCAACCCGACGAAGGATTCGTCGACTCCGCCACCGGAACGTGGCAGGCCGGTGATGTATTTTGCCCCCGGCGCCATCAGGTGCGGGACAAACGCCTGTGAGCCGTGACCATCGCTGACGATGATCTCGGTGGCGCCGCCTTCGCGCAGGCCGCGAACGACGGCTGCGATGTCACCCATGAGATATTCCATCGCTTGCCGGCCCAAGTCCGTCTCCTGGCAATTACGCGTCTGCGTGAACTTGTAAACGCCGCTGGCTCCTTCCAAATCCGTCACGATGTAGATTTTCTTTTCGGCGGCAGAAAGAGTCGCGTGGCCCAAGACGACCATCGCAACCGTCAATACAAGCCGCCAGTGTCTCAGGCGGGGTTGAAGAGGAAACGAGTTCATGGGTGCAAGTTCTGCGTACATGTGTTTTTCTCCAAATCGTTGTCGAGAGCGGCTGCCACTCTCACTGAGTTGCACCGGCCTTGCCAACTTCCAAGGTCTGCCCTTCCTTCGCAAGCTCGGTGTTGGGGAAGATGGCTTTCGCCTCGGCGAGAATCTTCTCGGCCCGGTTTTGCGAGTAGTGGATGAGCACCAGTCTTTCGACGCCGGCTTGTTTCGCGATCTGCGCGGCGCCCTTGGCGGAAGTGTGGCTGCCATCGTGAATCAGCAGCGACGCGCCCTTGGCAAACTCCGCGATGGGCGGATGGGGGTGGGTGTCGCCAGTGTAGACCGCGCACGCGCCACTGGCTTTGTCGGTAATCTTATAAACCAGCGCCTGCTCAATCTTGTTCTTCCCCGAGAGGTGATTGGCGGCGAACGTCTCAAAGCGCACGTCCGGCACTTCGAACTTGTCGCCCGCAGTGAGCGGAATCAGCTTACGGTTCACTGCCAGTTCCGGGAAGCGAGGAACCTGTAGGAACACGTCCACGGCCTCGACAACGCGTTGGAGGTTCTCGCTGGGGCCGGCGATATTCAGCGGCGAACCGGGGCGTTTCCGCAGACCCACGAAGAACAGCAGTTGCGGCAGGCCGAGGTAATGGTCCTGGTGGAAGTGCGTCAGAATGATGGATTCCAGCGCCAGAGGATCGAACCCATACTCGCGCATCTTCAGCGCCGCGCACCAACCCGTGTCCACGAGATGCTTGCCGTTGATCAGCAAACACGCCACTTCGTGGCGTACATCGGGGATGCACGAGGAATCGCCGATGACGGTGATCTTCAAGGGCGATGCGGAAGCGGCGGCTTGGGCGGTGAGCGCGCTGCTGATGCCGACAGCGCCAAGCGCAGCCATGCGCGCGAATTCACGCCGGGTCATGTTGGATGTCTTCATTGAGGTTCTCCTGGTTTCTGCTTCGGATTTTATCGTGGTGCGGCTTCGAGTTGGGCTGCGATCTCTTCCCTGACGCGATAGAGCGCGGCGGGGTCGCGCGAGAATTCGGTCTGGCTCTTCACCAGCCGCGACACGAACGCCTCGGCGGCGGCGCGCCCCTTCGCATCGGCCAGCATCGCCAGATAATCGTAGTCTTCAAGCCCGTCACGGATGTTCTCCAAGCGGATCGAACTCACCGGGCCTTCGGGTGTGGGATACATCAGGCATCCGTCGCCGGTCATCCCCGCAATGCAGGGGGATTTCCAGTCCAGATACGGATCAGCAGCCGTGATGATGCGGTTGGGGTGCCAGTAGTTGACGTGCCAGTAGAGCAAACCGTCGGCCTCGTAACCGAACGTCATCCAGCCCAGCAACCTGCCTTCGATGGAGGGATAGTCCACCGAGGCGAAGTTGGCATGGGGATGATGCGGACCGCAGCAGACATACCACCAGACCTGCTTGCCTTGCGACCGCAGCCGCCGCGAAAGCTCGCGGTCATACTTCGGCGTCAGCGGGCAATACCAGTCCATGCAGTCCTGGTAATCGGGCGGTGTCTGGCGGCGCTTGTCATACATGTAGCCCGCTGTCGTGAACGTGCTCACCTCCGGGTAGCGTTCCTTCAGGAACTTGCAGATGCCTTTGATCAACTCGTCGTATTCCTGCCCGCGCTCGTCGAAGCCGTAGAAATACGCCATCTTCGACAGGCCGTGCCGGCGCAGTTCCTTCATGTAGTCGTCCAGCCGCGCAGCAAGCTCCTGCGTAAAATCGGGCCGATAGTCCTGCAATCGCACGTAACAGGTCCACATCGGGTTGCCCTTGGGTTTCGGCACGAGGTTGAGGATGTTGAACGTATTCATCCCGTGTTCGCGGGCGTAGAGCAGATCGTTGATGGCCGGCGGCTCGGTGCGGGAGATGTCGTCGGGATTGAGACGATGCGAGAGCATCAAATCCATGCCGCGGCGGCGCAACTCAGGCGTGAGGTCGTCATACGCAGCGCGTGTCCAGCCGTCCATGATCGCGAACGCCGTCTTCATGCGCGGCACGCGGGGCAGCGCGAAGCCATGCACCCGCACACTCACCGGCAACTCGACCGCTGTCATCTCCGCGGGGCGGACCGTCACCTTGCCCCGATAGGTTCCCGCGCGCAGTTCTTCGCGCGCGTGGAAGTTGAGCCACACCGTCTGCGTCCGTCCGCCGATCACCTCGAAAGGCCGGGCGGGCAGCAGCACCTCCGGACACCAGTTCGGCAAGGCGGGCGCGTTGGGATGACTCGACGGAGTGTCCACATAGACATAGCCCACCAGATGCTGCTCGATGCAATCGCGCGGAAACTCGTCGCCGCATTCGTTGACGAATTTGCCCACTGACACCTCGACGTTGCGGAGCCGCTCACCGTCGGCAGGCGTGATGGCAAGCTGGAATCCCTCGCGCTCGTTGCGGGCGAGCGAGATCGCGGTCTCGCCGCTGCCGCCCGCGGGTGGGAACTCGGTCGGATATACCTTCTGCATCGCGTTCTGCCACCAAACTGCATAGCCGCTGCGGACAGGATTTGCGCCCCGCGCCGGCGGCCCGGCAACCGGCAGGCGCAGCTCGGTCTGCTCGCCGCGTGAATTCTTCGCCGTGATGCAAAGCCGCGCCGGACGAACGTCCGCACGGCCGGTCCAGTCCCAAGAGACTGCATTGCCGCGCCCGCTGCACGCGTCCAGTTCCTTGCCGTCAGCGTCCAGCAGCACGCAACGCCAGTCCGCGCTCGCGGTCAATTGCGCGCGGATGCGCTGCCCGTGAAGCGTGCGCGGAAAGTCGGACGCGGTGCGGGGATGAAGCACATGCAGCCCGCCCCGATGCACAAAGACGTCGTCGAACCACGCTTTGCCTGTCGTGCGGCGCAGAAAAACATACGCGCGAATCTCGCGGACTGGCTTCTCAGGCCAATAGACCTGTGCCGTGTATTCCCAATCGTGCGTGCCGCGCGACCAGCCGCTGGTCTTGCCCCACCACGGCGAGCCGTCTTCGTAGATGACGTCCAGGTAAACGCAATAATCGCCGCCCGCGCCGACGTTCTCAGCCCTGCTCCAACCACCCACGATGATCGGTCGCTTGTCGGGACGACTACAGTGGATGATCTGCCCCGCCCCGCATGCCTGGGTCGGCTTTGTGGATTCGCACCGCATGGACCGCTTGCCTCCGTGCAGATTCTCGCTGTCGAGCGCAAATCCCTGCCGATAAGGTTTCCACGCAGTGAGTTTGGCGGCGGCGGCGTCCTCGAAGCCGGCATTCTCAAACTCATTGGCCACGTCCGCAGCCTGTGCGGCAAACAACGCGCCACTCAACGCGACACCAGAAAGCAACGTCAGGAAGCAACGATGCGAGCTTTTCATCTTTCGATCACTTGTCCAGCACTTCATAGCAGACCAGGCGCACCGGCCCAAGCAAACCGGAGGGCACCATCTCCTTGTCAAAGGGAAGGTATCGTTTCACGTAGGAGTTTCGCAGCCAGCCCTTTTTCTCCAATTCCGCAAGCCGCTCCGGGTTTCCGGCCAGTTCGTTGGCCGCTGTGTTCGTGATCTCGATCTCCAGGACATTGGCACCCGCTCGAACTGCGCCGCCGACCGGCCAGCGGAAGGGCCTCCATGCGAGCGCGCCGAGGTCTTTTCCATTCAAACAAACCCGTGCCGAATATTTCACGTCTCCAAGGTCGAGATACAGTTTCTGTTTTGTTTTCGCAAAGCCGGGCGGCACGTTGAACTCTTTCGTGTAGCGCGCCGTGCCACAGTAGCCTGGCTCGCCGTATTCAGCCCATGTCTTCAAGGGACCCGTGAATTCTTTCGCGGCAATCGTCAGCTTCCAATCGCCTTCGATTGGGATGCTGTCGCTGGTTTGTTTCAGCATGGGACAGACCCCCTTCGCTTGTGAAGTGGATGGTCCCAACACAATCGTTCGTGCTTCATACGGTTCGAGCGTCAGTGACAGGCGGACACCATCACCCTGCCGGCTCCACGCAGCCGCTCGCGCCCTCTTGCCCGTGACGGCGTCCCAATACTCCGGCGCGCCCGCTCCTTTCAGCACGACGGCCAGATCAAGTGCGCGGTCGGATTCGTTGAAGAGGAAATACACCTCGCCATCAGCCAGATGACGGTGAACATGCTTCACCGCGGGACAAGCCGCGCCCGCAGGCCGTTGTTCCAGTTTCAAATCGAACGCCGGCAACAAATCAGGAGCGCGACCGAGCAACTCGTTGTCTGTCACCAGTGTGGCCCAAGCCAATTGAGCCGGTCCTCTGGCGGCGTGCAGGTAGGTCTTGCCCGAGACGAGTTCCGGCCACTTCCCCACGAAGATGACCTTGCCGCCCGTCTTGGCAAACGCCTCCAGCCGCGCGAGCGCCGTCTCCGAAATGACCTTCACGGGTGGAACGATGACAGCACGATAGCGCTGGCCGCTCTGATTCACCAACGCCGCCGATTCGAGCTTGAGCCCCGACTGCAATGCCTGTTCATCCACGAAGTCGAAATCGCGCTGGTTCTCCAGGAGCCGCTGCGCGATTGCCAGCGTCGCAGTGTCGGCGGAGAAGTCGCCCAGCCACCCGCTCGTCGTTGGATAGTAGACCGCGATGGCAGCCGCCGGTTGGCCCACTGAAAGCAAATAGGACAGCCGGTTGGCGTAGGCGTGCAACTGAGCGAACTCCGGCCATTGCGGACTGAGGTTCAGGTCCGGCGGACAGAAGTATGGACGGAACGTCTCGCGCGAGGAGAGATACGACATGGTCTGGAACAAGTTGATGCCGCGCGCGAGATGATGGTCGAGCACCCACTTGGCTTGTTCAACGCTCAGTCCGCGGCCATAGACGGCATACCCCTCGCTGAACGCCCGCGGCCGGCCCCAAACGTGCGCGGCAGACGAGGCGAGCTTCGCGTAATCCGCCACTTTGTCGGGCCAGACTTGCCGCCAGATGGCGTCCACGCCCGGCACCTGCACCGGCCGCATGCACTTGAAGTAGTCGCCGTTCAACGTCACGAGCGTCTTCATGTCCTCCTCGCCGCAAATGTGCATCTGAAGTTCCAAGCCGTGCTGCGCGCACCAGTCCGCCTGCGGTTTGAAGAAACTGTCGCGATAACGATCGCTCCACACATCCCAGTAGTCCGCGCGAATCCGCCGGTCTTCCTCGCTGGGCTCCTTCGCAAACAGTTTCGGCAGATGCGGACGCACGTCATAGCCTTTGCGCCGCTCGAACTCCTCGAAGATGCCCGCCGTGTAAGGAACGCCCGGGAACGAAGGTTCATCGCCCATGAACCCGAGCACCGTGCGGCCGAACTCGTCGCCGATATGCCGCCGATACTGCTCGTGCACATCCTTCAGGAAATCGCCGGTGGCCGCCGGGTCCAACGCGTCGAACAGCGAGCAGGTCTCATCCTTTCTGAAACCGGGCGTGTGGATGTAGCGCGTCGCCGGAGTGCGGAATTGCGGCTTCACCTCAATCTGACCACCCGGTGTTTTCTGCGCCGTGAGAATCTGCATGCGCTGCGACGGCCGATCTCGCGTGACCTTGCCGCCGATGAACCCGCTCGGATAACAGCCCTCATCCGCGATCCAGACGCGCACGCCAGCGCGCCGCGCTTCCTGCACCGCGAACTTCACGCGTTCGAACCACGCCGGGGAGAGATACTCCAGATTCGTCAGCCCGTTGTAACACCACAGCATCACCGCGTGGACGTTGTGCGCCTTCAAATCGGCGAGGTCGCGCCGGATGTTGGCCTCGCTCATCTCCCCATTCCAGAACCACCACATCGTCAGACCGTATTCAGCCGGTGGATTCGCAAACTTCCGCGCCGCGTCCCGCACGCTGGGCACAACCACCTTCTGCCAATCCCGGCTCGGAGGCTGCGCGGCTGTGAGCGCCGGCACCATGCAAGCCAGCGTCCAAAAAAACGCCACACTCACACACTTGCACAACAAGTTCCGATGGTTGTTCATGTCATTCACACCTTCTTGCTCACCTTGGCTCGGTCTTCTTCACAATCACGGCGCTCCAATCCCGGGCGATGCGCAGTTCGGAGAACATCGCGCCGTCGCGAAGGGAAACGCTGCCGGCTTCATCACGCACGAGCAGCAGGCTACGCCGCGCGCGTCGAGCGGACAATCACGAAACACTGGGAGGGATTCTGCCACGCCGCTGCGTGGCACACGTTCTCTTCGCGAACTGCGAGGCTATGGACGGGGTCCACTGGGTGCGGGAGCACTGACGGCTTCGACGGGGCTTCCTTTCCACAGACGGTTGACGACCCACAGCAAGACCACGCTACTGAAAACAAACACGAGCAGCAGCATGACCATACTGGCCATCCGACCGTAGAGAAAATTGCCGATGGCAAACAACGCCGACCAGATGCTCGTACAGCCTGCGACCCATCCCAGGAGACCCAACGGAATGCTCTGGCCGTGCGCGCTCGTGTCGTCCTTCGGAATCCCTGCCTCACGCCGGATTCCCTCCCAGCCCGGACCGAACGGCCGGACCTTCTTGTAGAACGCGACGAGCGTCGCCCGATCAGTCGCTGGTGCCGCATAGGCAGTCACCAGCCAGCACACAGTGGTCACCGCGACTGTCAGCATCAATTGAACGTGCGTTGAGAAATGGAGTGCGCCGCTCTTGTGCAGCAGGAGAAACGCGGCAGAGATGACAAACGAAACAACCATCGCCACGACCTCGCACCAGGCGTTGACGCGCCACCAGAACCAACGGACCAGATACAGCAACCCGGTGCCGGCACCCACCTGTAGGATGATATCAAACGTGTCTTTCGCCGAATCCAGAACCACCGTCAGAAGCGCCGACCCGATGAAGATCAGCGCCGTGGCGATGCGGCCGGCGAAGACATAGTGCCTTTCGCCCGCGCCGGGCCGGAGAAAGCGTCGGTAGAAATCATGGACGAGGTAGCTCGCGCCCCAGTTCAGAAGCGTCAGGACCGTGCTGGAATTGGCAGCGATGAGTCCGCCAACCATCAAACCGATAAAGCCGACGGGCAGGAATTTCAACATCGCCGGGTAGGCAATGTCGTGGTTGACCAATGCCGGATCCACGTGCGGAAAGGCGCGCTGGATGTCGCCCAGTTCCGGATAAACGATCAACGACGCCAGCGCAACAATGAGCCACGGCCACGGCCGCAGCACGTAGTGGGCGAAGCTGAAGAACAACACCGCGCCGAGCGAATCACGCTCCGATTTCGACGCGAGCATCCGTTGAGCGATGAAGCTGCCGCCGCCCGGTTCCGAGCCCGGATACCAGACCGCCCACCATTGCACCGCGATCGGCATGATGAACACCGCCACCGCGATGTCCCACTGATTGGTGAAGTCCGGCAACATCGCCAGATAGTTAATGCCGCCAGGGCCGTGCAGCGCCGAGACTTTTTCAACCAGTCCGCTCAGTCCTCCGACCTGTGGCAGTTGCAGCGCAAAATATGCCGCGGCAACCACGGCTGTCATCTTCAGGAAGAACTGAATCATGTCGATGACCAGCACTCCCCAAAGCCCGGAGTGCGCCGCCATGACGACGTTCAGCAGGCCCAGAAGCAGCAACGTCTCCCAGCGGCCGATACCAAAGAGCACATTGGCAATCTTGCACGCGGCAAGGTTGCAGTTCGCCATGATGAGACAATTGAAAAACAGGCCCAGATACACCGCCCGAAAACCGCGCAGCCCGGCGGCGGCCTTGCCGGAATAACGCATCTCGTAAAACTCAAGGTCCGTCATCACGCCGGAACGCCGCCAGAGTTGTGCGTAGAAGAACACAGTGGCCATTCCTGTGAGCGCGAACGCCCACCAACACCAGTTGCCGGCGATGCCCTGGCGGCGGACAATGTCCGTCACGAGATTGGGCGTGTCGCTGGAGAACGTTGTGGCCACCATCGAGAGCCCCGCGAGCCACCACGGCACGGATCGGCCCGAGACGAAGAATTGCGTCGTATCCTTGCCCGCGCGTTTGCCGAGGAACAGCGCCGGCGCGAAACATATCCCCAGCGAACCCAGAATAATGATCCAGTCAATCAGGTGCAGTTGCATCGTTGTTCGTCACCCGGCACAGCCGTCGCCAGCTCTAGGAAATCGGTGCCACGGTAATTCCGCCGTCGGCCCGGATAATCGCCCCGTTCAGGTAGGACGACTCGTCGGAGGCGAGGAACAGCGCCAGATTGGCGACCTCTTCCGGCGTGCCGAACCGGCCCAGTGGAGCGCGTTTGAAGAAGTAGGCCGCATCGAAGTTCGGGTTGTCAAGGTTGCTGGCCTTGACCATCTCGGTCTCAATGCCTGCCGGGCAGATGCAGTTCACGCGCACCTTTCGTGGACCGAACTCTACTGCCATCGAACGCGTCAGGGCCACGGTCGCGCCCTTGGTGGCCGTGTAGGCATCGCAGCCGGGAATGCCCATCACACTGGCGCTTGAACCGGTGTTGATGACCGATCCGCCTCCGCTCCGAATCACCAGCGGGATGCCATATTTGCAGCAGAGGAAGACGCTGTTGAGATTGATGGCCAACACCTTCGCCCAGGTTTCCTCAGCCAGATCGCTGACCGGACCGTCCAGTTTGTTGAGAAAGACCGAGGCGTTGTTGTAGAGCACATGCAGGCCACCGTAGAGCTTCTCGGCGCGGTCCATGAGATGCCGCACATCAGCGCTATTCGAGCAATCCGTGCGCACGAACACAGCCTCGCCCCCGGCGGCGCGGAGCTTCTTCTCAGCGCCACGCCCCAGTTCTTCGTTGATCTCGGCGGCGACGACCTTCGCGCCTTCACGAACAAACGCCTGCGCAGCAGCGAAACCGATGCCCCGCCCCGCGCCCGTGATGATTGCTACCTTGTCCTTCAATCGTTGCATGGTTGTCACTCCGGTGTCGCATCGAAGGTCAGCACTTCGAACGGTTTCAAGTTGAACGAGTGGCGTTGGCCCGCCGTTGCCCGGATCGACGCGCCAGCCTTCCCTGTTTTCCAGGCGTTTCGGAGCGCGTAGGTCCGCGCCGCGCCATCTGGCAGTTCGAACGCTTCGGCGATGTCGAGCACGATGGTCGCAGGTTGATCCGACGGGTTGCGAAGCGACAGGATGCCCTTCCGTTTCGACCATGAGGCCCAACCGTAAACTTCCGCTTTCCCCGGATCGCCGCCGACCCAATGCGTATCGGCCAGCACATCGGCGTTTGCGCGAGACCATTTCGCGGTCTCGGCCAGAGTGTCCCAGGCCGCGGTGGTCATCAATTCAGGCGAGATGTAGAGTTCCTGCACGTTCGCCCCCGATGCGAAGAACGAGCGAATCTCGTCGAGCATGTCCCGCTCGTCGAAGGTCTTCACGCGACCGCCACCGTTGATCATGATGCCGTGAATCATCAGGGAGGAAATCGGATAGAGCGGGCCGTTGACGAGCACGCGGTTGTGCACCTCGAAATCCCGATACGTGATCCACTGCTGCCGCTCAGAGCCTTTCGCGCCGGCGATGCCCGTGTCGCCGCCGCCGCGCCAGATCGAGTCCGCACGCAACAGCCAGAACGGAGATGCCCATGTCCCGGATGAAGGATTGATGAACACCTTGGGATCGGCCTCCCGCAATTCAGCCAGCAAACGCCAGAGCGCTTCGACGTCACTGCGATACTCCCCTGCTCCTGCGGGGCTGTTGGACCCGGCAAAGCCGTCGAACTTGTAGTATTTCACATCGTGATCACGCAGCAGGTTCATGCATGCGGCCCGGAACCGCGCGTAGTAGCGTGGTCCGGCCAGTGACAGGCCGCCTTGGTTCGTTTCAAGACCCTGCTGCCGTCCGCACTTCACGCGCGCCGCCTTGCAGGGGTAGCCGCCCCATGGTGAGAACCAGATGCCCATGTGGGACCTGAATTTTGCCGCAACTTCGATGAGCGGCTTGAAGCCGTTCGGAAATCCATTGTGGAATTGCCAGACAAGGTTTTCGTCGTCCCATTCGTAGTCGTGCACAAAAGCGTCGAGTTGGACGCCGCGCCGTTCGACCAGTTCACGGCCGACGCGCTCCATCAGTTCGCGCCAGCGCTGTTCCTGGCCGGCGCGAAACCCGGCAGCTTGTGCCGTCTTCTTCTGTGAGATCATCTTCCAGTAATCCAGCCCGAGTTGCTCGCCGTTATTGTGATGCAGGAAAAGCCGGAACGGATGCGCCCTCTCGCGCTCCAAGTAATGCAGAAAACCACGGCGTCGCTGGCCAGGTGGAACAACACCGACGACTGAACTCAGCGTCAGGGGTTCTGCTGGTGTGACTGCGTCGTTGCATGGGTAAGCGCATCTCACAATATCCGGGTCCATCAATTTGCTGCTGGAAGCTGGATGCTCGACGCCTAAGAACATCTTGTCGCTGACGGCCGGCGAACCATCCACCCTCCCCATCACCTCCGCTTGCGGCACGCGCATCTCCAACAACATAACTTCCACCAGCTCGACCGGCTCACGCAGAGGACGGAGTGTGATCTCCTGACGGATGTAATTGGCGCCGTCGCGCAGCACCGCGCGCCAAAGCACCTCGAAGCCGGGCGCGGTCGAGGTTAATCGCGCCGACAATTCCCAGCCGCCGAAACGCTCGCCCAGCCGCACCGCATTGGGTTCCGGCTGCAACCGCTTGATCTTCGGCGGCTGCGTGAGCTTGAGTTCGGAAGCCTTGAGAATGCGTGTTCGCGGGTCGGGCGTCTGGCCCAGGACCAGTTGGAAGCAATCGCTGCCTTGGAACAAAAAGCTTGTGGAGGACTGCTTGTGCGATAATCGCCCGGGCTTCAACCGGCCGCCGTCGAAAATCCACCGCATGGCGATGGCGTCGTTCTCAAGCGTCGCGTCCGTCGCCGAGCAGGCGGCACGCGCAGGGCCGGGCGGTGGGCCCGGATAGTCAACAGCCCTTGCCAACGGAGCCAGCAGCAGGACAGCAAGGATGAGGGTTATGTCTTTATGTCGTGTGAACATGGTGTGGTTTCCCGATTGAGTTTGGGTTGGAGGTCATCGAGCCGCTTGTGCCGGTTTGGCTTGCGTCGGCACGAGTGCGAACAGGCGACCCCACCACCCCTGATAACCTCTCATGAACCAGACTATATCGAGCACGTCATCGGTTTCCGTCTCGTGCGCGGCGACCTGTTCGACCAACTGCTTCCAAAACGCGTCGGCTTCCTTCTGTTTTTTCTCGATCTTCGCCTGCACAGCAGCAGCAAGTTTCAACGTCATATCCGCATGCAGCGACAGGAGTTTCCACGATTGTTGGTGCGCCGGGTTGCCGGTGGATGAATGACTCGCGATGATCGGCTGGAAGTCGGCCACGGTCTGCGAGACCTTCGCCAGTTTCGTCAGCGCCGCTTGTCTGGCGGCCTCATCTTTCACAAACAGCATATCGCGGTCCAGGTAGAGTGGCGCAAACAAGTCCGAAAGCGTGGTCATATATCGCCGAACCTGCTCGGAGCCTTCGCCAAATGCCCCGGCGAAATATTCACGGGCCAATTTGTCGGTGCTGGCGGCCGGGTTCCAGAGCATCCGGGCGTGGAGATACATCGGGTAGCCGTGCGGGAAATAGGAGCGGAGCACCTGGCAGCTCACGAACCCGTCCATTCCCATCTTCGGCAACCGGCGAATGTCCTCGGCCATGACCTTCGTGAAACCGCAATATCCCGGGTCGCGGTAGTGATGCCACGTCATGTGGTAATCGAAGACGAATGCCTCCCCTTGGAAGACCTTCTGCCAGCTTCGCAGGACAGTCATGCTGGCGTGTTCGTCCGTCGGCCTTTGGTTCTGATTGAGCCGGTAGGGAGGCAGGTCGTCACCGGTGGCTGTGAGGTCGTAGGGCTTGTCGTAACGGCGCGAGATCGGCGCAAACATTTCCACGAAACGCTGGGGATTGTTGAGCCGCTGTTTCTCCGGCGGCCAGATGAGATCCTGATAGATCAGGAACACGATCTTGATCGGGTTGTTGCGCCGGGAAAGCTCGGCGTCAATCCCGTTGAGAATCTCCACATAGAGATCGCTCAAGCGCGTGTCGCGGCAGAGCGGACACTCGCAGGTCATGTTCATCGCGTCGTCGGTCCAGAAGTGGAGATAGTCCACCTCCGGATGCCGCGTGGCGTAGTCGGCCACACACTGCACGATGCGCTGACGCACCTCCGGGTTGCCATAGCAAAGGTCGGTGAAGGTCGGCCCGCGACTCAGGTCCCGCTTGCCCTTGACCAGCGCCAAGAACCGCTCTTTGCCCGGCGGCACGGCCGGCCTCGCGCCGTGATCGGATTCCGATTCCGGCAGGCCCAGCACAACGCTGGTCCAGCCGTGTCCGGCCGCGTGGTAGAACATCCCCCGCCGTTTGATCTCGCGAATGCTCAATTCGTGGTAGGCGCGAATCTCCTCGTCGGAGCGTGGCTCAGGGTCCTTCAGGCTGGGGTAGTTCCGTTTGTAGTAATTGTTGTAGAGATCGCGCGGCAGGAGGAACTCGTGGAAGAACGTGTTCAGTCCGACCTTGGAGGCCCATTCGATCTTGTCCAGCATCTGGTCGAGCGAGTAGGTCCCGCAGTTGTTGTTGCCGCGGAAGCGGTAGGTGGCCCGATCTGTGAAATGGGCCGTCAGATTATCCACGGCTCGCGTGGGAACA
>JBAZIR010000134.1:0-13212 GCA_041651735.1 Verrucomicrobiia bacterium
CCACCTCGAAGACCGCGCCACAGAAGCCGAACTGGTGGTGCGTGAGTTAAAGAGGGAGGGCATCGCGTTCGATATGAAACGGGTCTGGACGGAGGCGGATTTCACCGCCGGCCTGAAGTCGCCCGCGCTCGATCTCATTTTGGCCGACTACGCGTTGCCCACCTACGATGGTCTCTCCGCCCTGAAGCTCGCGCACAAGGAACGTCCCGAGGTGCCCTTCGTCCTGGTTTCGGGCACCCTCGGCGAAGAAATTGCCATTGAAGCCTTGCGTGACGGCGCCACGGATTACGTGCTGAAGCAGAGGCTCAACCGCTTGGGGCCGGCGGTGCGGCGGGCTTTAAAGGAAGCGCAGGAGCAGAAGCAACTGGTCCGGATGGACCAGCAGTTGCGTCTCGGCGCGGAACGGCTCCGGCTGGCGTTGGAGGCCGGCCAAACGGGCGCCTGGGAGTTCGATGTGGTCAGCGGCGCGTCCTGGCGGACGCCGCGGTGCGATCAGATTTTTGGCTACAACTCTCCGCCGTCCGAATGGAATTACGAGATCTTCTTGAAGAACGTCGTGCCTGAGGATCTTGAACGGGTCAAACGCAGTTTTGCGCAGGCATTGTCCACCGACCGGCTCAGTCTCGAATGCCGGATTGCCCGGACGGGGCAGGAGCCGCATTGGATTGCGATCCAAGGACGCGTCAGCCGCAATAAGGAAGGCGAGCGCATCCGGCTGATGGGCACGGTGAGCGACATCTCTGAGCGCAAGCTGATGGAAAAAGCGTTGCGCGAGAGCGAACAACACTTCCGCTTGCTGGCCGACAACGCGAGCGACGTGATCTGGGCCTTGGACACATCGGGCCGGCTTAACTACGTAAGTCCCTCGGTTCAACGACTGCTCGGCTACTCCCCGGAAGAGATCCTGTCGCTTGACCAGGAGCAGTTGCTGGTGGCTGCATCTGCCACACTGGCCCGCAAGAAGTTGGACGAAATCATTCCCAAGATGCAGGCCGGCGAACGCGCGCCCGAGATTCTCGAACTGAATTTCATTCACAAGGACGGCTGGACGGTATGGTGTGATGTCAGCTACAGCGGGATGTTCGACTCGTCCGGTGAGTTTGTCGGCATTGTGGGGGTCAGCCACGATATCACTGAGCGCAAACAGGCCATCGAATCACAGATGCGCCTCGTTACGGCCTTGGAACAGGCGGAAGAGACCATCGTCATTACCGATGTGCAAGGCACGATTTTCTACGTCAACCCCACTTTCGGACGAATCACCGGATACACGCGGCAGGAAGCCATCGGGCAAAACCCGCGCATCCTCAAGAGCGGCAAGCAAGACGCCGCATTCTACCGGCAGATGTGGGACACGCTCAAACGTGGCGAAGTCTGGCACGGCCATTTCATCAACAAGAAGAAGGACGGCACCTTCTTCGAAGAAAATGCCACCATCTCGCCCGTGCGGGATGGGACGGGCCGAATCGTCAACTACATCGCTCTCAAGCTTGATGTAACCCATGAACTCGAGCTCGAATCCCAATTGCGCCAATCGCAGAAACTGGAGGCCATTGGCACGCTGGCCGGCGGCATCGCCCACGAGATCAACAATCCCGTCAACGGGATCATGAACTACGCGCAGTTGATCACCGACCAGTTGCCCGCGGACCACCCCGTGCGGGGGTATGCCGCCAAGATCATGAAGGAAACCGACCGGGTGTCGCTGATTGTCCGCAACCTGCTGGCCTTTGCGCGGCAGGGCAAGCAGGACCGCAGTCCTGCGAATCTGAACGATATCATCGACGCGACTCTCACCCTCATCCAGGCGGTGATACGACACGACCAGATCAATCTGGTGGTGGAGGTTCCGGAGGGACTGCCCCAGATGGAATGCCGCAGCCAGCAGATAGAACAAGTGCTGATGAACCTGCTGACGAACGCGCGGGACGCGCTGAACGAAAAATACCCGGCGTACCACGAGGACAAGATCATCCGCATCAGCGCCCGTTTGTTCGAGAAGAGCGGCAAGCCGTGGATTCGAACGACCGTAGAAGACCACGGCAATGGAATCCCCGCGGAAATCCGCGACCGCATTTTTGATCCCTTTTACACGACCAAGCCGACCGGCAAGGGAACGGGCTTGGGACTTTCCATCAGTCACGGCCTTGTTGAAGAGCACGGCGGGAAATTGTTTCTGGAAACGGAAACGAGTCGCTATACCCGCTTCCACATGGACCTGCCGCTGAAAGGAGAAGACCCGCTGTGAAACCGCGAGATATCAGGTTTCGGTTGGGCGCGGCGTTTGGCCTGCTGGTGGCGGTGCTCGTCTGTGTCGGCTGGCAGGGAGTGAGCCAGTTGAGCCGGTTGCATCAGCAGATGCAGTCCATCGTCGAAGACAAGTGGGCGAAAGTGCAGTTGGCTGCCGAAGCGCGGTATCACACCGCCCTGAACAACCGGATTACCATGCAAGTGTTTCTGCTGGAAGACCGGGAGGAAATCAACCGGTTGCTCACGCTCCGTGTGCAAAACAGCAACCGAATCACGGCGTTGTATCGGGCCATCGAGAGGAAGCTGAATTCAGAGAAGGAAAAGCAACTTCTGGCCGCGGTCGAAACCGCACGGACGCCCTACGTCGAGAGTTACAAGCAAGCCCTCACGAAGCTGCTTGACGAGCGCAAGCGCGACGAGGCCCATGCCATCATGGTGCAGACCACGCTGCCGCGCCTCGTGGCCTATTTCGCCGCCTCGACCGACTTCGTCCAGCACGAAAACAACGAGATGAACCGCGTTGCCCGGCTGGCTGATCGCGATTTTGCCGCTGCCCAACAGCAGTTTCTGATCTGGGTCATCCTGGCCAGCCTGATCACCCTGGCCATCGCCGTGTTCTCGACCTCGCGTGTGACTCGGGAGACGAGCCATCGCATGGAGGCCGAGCAATCCCTGCAACAGGCGCACGACCAGTTGGAGCAGCGGGTGCGGGAGCGCACGGCGGAGCTGTCCAAGGAGATCGCCGAGCGCAAGCTGGTCGAGGATGCCCTCCGTGAAAGCGAAGAGAGGTTTCGTGGCTTGAGCGCGGGTGCCCAAGACGCCATCCTGATGATTGACCACGAGGGGAAGACGACGTTCTGGAATGCGGCGGCGAAGAGGCTCCTCGGGTATTCGTCCGCGGAAGTCCTTGGCCAGAACCTTCACAACCTGATCGCTCCCGCGCGCTTTCTGTCCGCCCATCGCAAAGCATTCCCCAAGTGGTGCGAGACAGGTGAAGGCGGGGCAATCGGCAAGACGCTCGAACTGGCCGCGCGGCGCAAGGACGGCTCGGAGTTTCCGATGGAACTGTCGTTGTCTGGCGTCCGAGTCGGCAGGTACTGGGCCGCCATCGGCATCATCCGTGACATCACCGAGCGGAAGAAAGTTGCGGAGACGATGGCGAAGAGCGAGGCAAAATACCGGGTGTTATTCGAATCCTCGCGCGACGCCATCATGACCACGTTCCCACCCGACTGGAAGTTCACGAGCGCAAACGCCGCGACGATCGCGCTGTTCAGAGCCAAGGACGAGAAAGAGTTCATCTCCCTCGGCCCTTGGGATCTTTCGCCGGAGCGGCAGCCGGACGGGGAGTTGTCCAAGGACAAGGCGAAGAGGATGCTCGGGACGGCGATGGAACAGGGCAGTCATTTCTTCGAGTGGGATCACCAGCGGCTCGATGGGGAGGTGTTCCCCGCGACGGTGTTGTTGACTCGCGTGGAGTTGGATGGAAAGACAGGGCTTCAGGCGACGATCCGTGACGTCACTGAACTCAAGCGGTCGGAGGAGAAGCAACGGCAGCTTGAATTGCGCCTGCACGAGCAACAAAAGATGGCAGCCATCGGCACGCTGGCCGGCGGCGTGGGGCACGAGATCAACAACCCCATCTTTGGCATCATGAACTACGCGCAATTGATCCAGGACAAGTTGCCAACGGACAGCCCGCTGCAAAAGTTTGCCGCAGCGATTGGCCGCGAAAGCAACCGGGTTGCGAGGATCGTCCAGCAATTGATCGGGCTTGCCCAACCGAAGGCGGAGACGCATGGTCCCGCCCGCATGGCAGACATCGTGAACGCGGTGTTGCCGCTGGTTGCCAGCTCCTTTCGCAACGACCAGATCACGATCCAAGTGGACGTGCCCAAAAACCTGCCCGAGGTTTCATGCAGTGAGCAGCAGATCCAGCAAGTCTTGATGAGCCTGCTGACCAACGCACACGAGGCGTTAAATGCAAGGTATCCCGGGGCGGATGCGAACAAGGTGGTTGCGATCAACGCCCGGCAGGTCGAAAAGGAGGGAGCAAAGTGGCTGCGGGTCACGGTGGAGGACCACGGCATCGGCATCCCACCGGAAATCGCCCAGCAAGTGTTCGATCCGTTTTTCACCAGCAAGGACCGCAGCAAACACTCCGGTTCGGGTCTGTCAATGAGCGCCGCCGTCATCCGGGATCACGGCGGGCACCTGGCTGTGGAAAGCCAGCCGGAACGATGCACGCGGTTCTACTTCGATCTTCCGACGCCGGAACCGAAGACAACATAAGAGGACCGGATGATGTCACGCGCACTCATCGTCCTGCCTGCAGTCGAGAAGTGCCGCAGCGCCTGGACATTCTCTGCCGGGTTTGCGCCCTCTTTGGTGTTTGATCTGAATGTCGCCAGGGCTTACTTCACTTCGACGAATTCCTCTTTTCGCGCGCCACAGATCGGGCACTTGTCGGGCGCTTCGCCGACGACGGTGTGGCCGCAGACTTCGCACACGTGGATTGGCACCGTTGGCAGATCCTTGCCACTCCCCACGGCTGCCGCCGCTTCGGAATAGAGTTTGTGATGGACTTCCTCGACCGCCAGATCTGGTTTCGTCCCGGTGGCATGTTTCCACGGACTGCCGATGGTCGTGTGCTAAAATTTTAGCATTTAGTTCTTGCTTGCCGGGTGATGTGTGCTAATATTTTAGCATATGAAACCCAAGCCTCGCGACCTCAGCCGCCGGGAACGGCAGATCATGGACATCATCCACGCCCGAAGCGAGGCGACGGCGGCGGATGTGAGCACGGCGATGCCCGACGCGCCGAGTTACTCCGCGGTGCGCGCGCTGCTGCGCATTCTCGAAGAGAAGGGCTTCCTCAAGCATCGTGAAGATGGGCCGCGTTACGTTTATCTGCCCGTCGAGTCGCGCGAGAAGGCGCGCCGTTCGGCGCTCCAGCGTGTCGTGGAAACGTTCTTCGAAGGTTCGCTGGCCAATGCCGTTGCCGCGCTCGTGGACGACGAGCAGCTTTCGCCCGACGAACTGAAACGGATTAAAGACGTCATCAAGAAAGCCAGGGGTAAACAGGAGATGAATTCATGAACACCGAGAGTATCTTCCCCGTCCTCTGTGAACTGCTGCTCAAAAGCGCAGCCGTTCTGGCGTTTGCCGGTTTGGCGAGCGGTTTGTGGCGGAGCGCTTCCGCCGCCTCGCGCCACATGGTCTGGGCATTGGCGCTGGCCGCGCTGCTCGCTTTGCCGCTGACGAAGCTGGCTGCGCCGCTCTGGAGGGTCGAACTGACCACAAAGACGGCGCAGGGGGTTCTGCCACCCAGTTCCGCACCCGTGGCATCCGTGGATTCCGTTGCCGCAGAGACACTGGTCGCGGTTCCAGCGCGTTCCAAGGGTCTGCCGCTGTGGCGCACGACGCTGGTATTCGTTTGGCTGGCTGGCGTGGCGGCAATCCTTGGCTATCGTCTTGTCGGCGGCCAGCGGCTGCGGTGGCTGCGGCGGCACAGCGAGCCGCTCGCCGACGAGCAGGCCCGGACGTTGGCGCGCGCGGTGGCTGCCGACTGCGGGTTGGCGAACGGGATCGAGATGCGGCGCGGCCCGGCGTGCCGCGTTCCGATGGCATGGGGCGTCTGGCGGCCCGTGGTGTTGCTGCCTGACACTGCCCTCGCGTGGCCTGAACAACGACTGGCGGCAACATTGCGCCATGAGTTTGGTCATGTCCGGCGGCGGGATTGTCTCGCGCGACTGCTCGCACAGGTGGCGTGTGCGGTTTATTGGATGAACCCTCTGGTCTGGATGGCGGCGAGGCGGTTGCGCGTGGCGCAAGAGCAGGCGTGCGATGACCTGGTGCTCCGCAGCGGCGCGAGCGCTTCGGATTACGCGAACTTGATCGTGCAAACGGTGCGCGGTCTCGATGGCCATCGTCTGTCCACTTGCCATGCGCTGGCGATGGCACAGCCATCCACGTTGGAAGCGCGCGTGCGGGCCATCGTGGACGAGCAGCGCAACCGGGCGCCGTTAGGTCGTGGTGCGTTGGCGGTTGGCATGGCGGCGGCCGTGGCGCTGGTCGCGGCCAGCGCGCTGGCGCAGGTGCAGGACAAGCCGGACCCAAACGAGCCGAAACAGCAAATCATGGTGGAAGCGAAGATCATCGAGCTTCCTGCCAGCCAGGCCTCAGCGCTCTTGCCGGACAAGAATGGCAAGGCAACGCTGTCCAACCCGGCGGAAACACAGGAAATCGTCAAAAAAATATCCGCGATGAAAGAGGCGGACATGCTATGCGCACCGCGCGTGACCACCCTCTCGGGACAGCGAGCCAGGGTTGAAGTGGGTCGTGAATTGCGGATCGGCAAGGACGGATCCAAAACGGTCTTTGACGGCATCACGCTTGATGTGCTGCCGAAGGTGCAGAAGAACGGGCTGATCCTTTTGTCATCAACGCTGACCATCCGCCAACTGCTGCCCGACGCAAAGGAGCCGTTCACGGAACAATCGTTCCGTGAACGCAACATTACGACCACCGTCACGCTTGCGTCCGGCCATACGCTGGCGGCTGGCGGCGTCCAGAATGATGCGAAAGGTCGGGCGCTGCTGCTGATGTTGACGGCGTCGCTGGTCAATGACGCTGGCGGGAAACTGTCGCCGCCGGCGAAACCCGATACCGCCGAAGAGAAGGCGAGGCGGATCATGGTGCCGCGCTTGGAATTTCAAGAAGCGTCACTGGCAACCGTCGTGGATTTCCTTGAGGACGCGAGCCGTGCGTTTGACCCGGAGAAGAAAGGCGTCAACATCATCCTGCAAATGCCGCCGGGCGCGAAGCCGCCTGCGATCACGCTTAACCTCCGCGAGGTTCCTCTGCTCGACGCGGTCAGATACACGGCGGCAGTCGCCGGCTTGACGATGACTGCGGATCAAAACGCTCTCGTGCTGAGTCCGGCTAAAGCGCCGGCAGCCGGGACACCGCGTCCCGCCGCCCCGGTTGGCGCCGCCGCGGAAAAGGCGAAGCGAATCGTGGTGCCGAGAATGGAGTTTGCGGAAGCGCCGTTGTCATCCGTTGTGGAGTATTTGAAGGACGCGAGCTGCGCATTGGACCCGGAGAAAAAGGGCGTCAACATCATCCTGCGAATACCGGCGGGCGCGAAGCCGCCTGCGATCACGCTCAACCTCCGCGAGGTTCCTCTGCTCGACGCGGTCCGATACACGGCGGAAATCGCCGGCTTGAAAATGACCGCGGATGAAAATGCTCTCGTGCTGAGTCCGGCCAAGACGCCGCCAGCCGGGACACCACGCCTCGCCGCCCCGGTCGGCGCCGCCGCGGCAAAGGCGAAGCGGATCGTGCTGCCGAAAATCGAATTTCGAGAGGCGTCGCTGGCGGACGTTGTGGAGTATTTGAGGGACGCGAGCTGCACATTGGACCCGGAGAAAAAGGGCATAAACATCATCCTGCAAATACCGCCGGGCGTGAAGCCGCCTGCGATCACACTCAGCTTGCGTAACATCCCGCTGCTGGATGTGTTGAGTTATGTCGCGGACATCGGGGGCTTGAATCTCGTCGCCGATGACCACGCGTTGCGGCTGATGCCGAAGAAAACAAAGTGAGCCGGCCGGCATCTCCGTAACCGTTTCGTCAGGAGGGCATCGCGCCCCGCAACTGTTGCCGCAGCGCAAGAGTTTCCGATCGCAGTCCGCGGCCACCGTATTCGCAAGCTTGCATTTCCCTCTGAACAGAGTAGAACGGCGCCCATCGCAGTCCGACCCAAAACGAATAGTGGAATTCATGTTTGAGGACGTGCTTTCGCGCCCCGCCAGTGTGCCGTCCAGGTTGCCAGCACGCCCGTAGGTGGATGGAGGAGCCGTAATAATTGCGACTTCCGCCGTAAGAGCTGCGACACGCGCGATGCGGTTACGGCATAGAATCCTGAGTGGTGAAAAGGACCGAAACGTCCGGAACTTAAATGAACCACGAAATCTGGGACGTGCATACTCACCTCGCCGGCGTGCCGGGCAACACGTCGGAGGAGAAGTTGGAACGTCTGCTCGAATACGCCGACCGCATGGGCATCGCGCGGCTTTGTGTGTTCCTGGGGATGAAGTGGAATTACGACCCCTCCCCCGAAGACATGCGGCAACAGAACGACGACGTGCTCCGGGCGGTGAAGCGTTTCCCCAACCGCGCGTTCGGTTTCGTCTATCTCAATCCGAAACAGACACAGGCCAGCCTCGACGAACTCAACCGCTGCGTCCGCGACGGGCCGATGGTGGGCGTGAAACTCTGGGTCGCGCTGCACTGCAATGATCCGAAACTCGATCCGATCATCGCCCGCGCCGCGGAACTGAAGGCCCCCGTCCTGCAGCACTGCTGGGACAAGATCACCGGCAACCTGCCCGGCGAATCCACGCCGATGGACATGGCGGAACTGGCCGCGCGGCATCCGAAGGCCACGCTTATCTGCGCCCATTGCGGTGGCGACTGGGAACGCGGTCTCCGCGCCATTCGTCCCCATCCGAACATTTACGCCGACATTGACGGCGGCGACCCGACCGCCGGCTTCACCGAGATGGCGGTGCGGGAGTTGGGCGCGGAGCGCGTCCTCTACGGCAGCGACGCGGGCGGGCGCAGTTTCGCATCGCAACTGGCGAAGGTCTATGGCGCGGAAATTTCGGACGCAACCCGGCGGCTCATCTTTGCCGGGAATCTCAAGCACCTGCTGCGCCCCATCCTGAGCGAGAAGGGAATCAAACTGTGAGCCGGAAGCCATCAACCGATTCCCTCGACCGCCGCGATTTTCTCAAAGTCGTTGCGGTGGCAGCCGGCGCGGCATCGCTTGGCCGTGCGAGCGTCGCGGAGTCTGCGGACGCCACGGCGTCCGGCCTTACGGACACCAACGTCTATCTTTCGCGCTGGCCGTTGCGCCGGCTGGCGCTTGACGACACCGCCGCTCTCGTCGCGAAGCTTCGCGCCAATGGCGTGACACAGGCGTGGGCGGGCAGTTTCGACGGCCTGTTGCACCGCGACATCGCCACGGTGAACGCGCGGCTCGCGGACGAGTGCCGCCGTCACGGCGGCGGCCTGCTGGTTCCGTTCGGCTCGGTGAATCCGAGGTTCGCCGACTGGGAGGACGACCTGCGCCGCTGCGCGGAGGAGCATCACATGCCGGGCATCCGGCTGCATCCGGGCTATCACGGCTACAAACTCGACGACCCCGCTTTCGCAAAACTGCTGCGACTCGCGACGGAGCGCGGCATGGTCGTTCAGCTCGTGTTCGTCATGGAAGACCGGCGCATGATGCATCCGCTGCTTCAGGTGGAACCCCCGGTCGTCAAGCCGCTGGCCGATGTCGTCCGAAAAACGCCCGGTTTGCGGCTGGAGTTGCTGAACTCATCAACGGTCCTGCGGGGCCAGCCGTTGCTCGATCTCGTGAAGGCTGGCGAAGTGCATGTGGACATCGCCATGCTCGAAAGCGTCGGCGGCGTCGCCAGCCTGCTGGAGAAAGTGCCGCTGAACCGCGTGCTGTTCGGCTCGCACGCGCCGCTGTTCTATTTCGAGTCCGCTCTGCTGAAGCTCAAGGAATCACCGCTCAACGAAGAACAACTGCAGGCCATCCGCTGCAACAACGCGCGGCGGCTGCTTGCGAAGAAGAGTTAACCAAACGAGGAGACGCCCATGAAAAACCCACAGCCATCTGTTTCCCGCCGGGAATTCATCACTGCCACGTCCGCCGCGCTGCTCGCCAGCGGCGCCACCGGCGCGACATCCACCGCTGCCGAATCCGCCGACGCGTCGAAGCTCGCGATGCTCGGCGGCAAAAAGGCCGTCAAGAAAGCCCCGTCGTCCGTCCGGCGCTGGGGCGACCTCGAGCGCGAGCGGCTCAACGCCATGCTCGAACAGGACACGCTCTTCTATTGGAAAGGGCCGCAGACCACGCTGGCGCTGGAGCGATTCAGGAAAATCCATCCGTTCAAATACGCCCAGACCTGCACCTCCGGCACCGCGGCGATCCACATCGCTGTTACCGCGGCGGGCATCGGGCCGGGCGACGAGGTCATCACCTCACCCATCACGGACATTGGCACCGTCATCGGCGTCATCTACCAGCAAGGCGTGCCCGTCTTTGCCGACCTCGGCGCCACCACCTACAACCTCGACCCCGCCGACGTCGAGCGCCGCATCACGCCCAAGACCAAGGCCATCATCGCGGTGCATCTCTGCGGCAACCCGTGCGACATGAACGCGCTGAAGGCCATCGCCGACAAGCACAAGCTGGTCCTCATCGAGGATTGCTGCCAGGCGTGGGGAGCGAAATATCGCGGCCAGCCCATCGGCGCCGTCGGCCACATCGCCTGCTGGTCGCTCCAGAACACCAAGCACATCACCGCCGGCGACGGCGGCGTGGTCGCCTCCAGCGACGAGCGGTTTGGCCCGTTGCTCCAGAGGTGCGGCGACAAGGGCGGGGATCGCGTCAAGGGCGGCGGGTTCCACATGTTCGCCACCAATTACCGCATGAACGAGCCGTCGGCCGCCGTGTTCGCGGCGCAACTGGAGCGGCTCGAAGGCGTCGCCAGCAAGCGCGCCAAGCTCGGCAACCTGCTCACCGAGAAGATCGCCGGCATCCCCGGCATCCTGCCTCACACCGTGCATCCCGAGGACCGCTGCGTCTATTGGTTCTACTTCATGCGTTTCAAGCCGGAGTCGTTCCGCTGCAAACGCGCCGAGTTCGTCAAGGCCCTCGCGGCCGAGGGCGTCTCCTGCTCCGCCGGTTACATCGGGGTGCCGCTGCATCGCGAGCCGGTGTTCCAGAACCACGCCTTCTTTGCCGGCCGCTGGCCCGTGCGTGAGATGGGCCTGACGACGATGGACTTCACGAAGCACCAGACGCCCGAAGTCGAGGCCATCCTCCAGAACGGCATCCGCTTCACCATCCACGAAGGCATGACCGAGGAATACATCCTCGGTGCCGCCGAAGCCGTGCGCAAGGTCGCGAAGCATTTCGCGGTGTGAGCATGACAGTGCCACACCAGCTATTCCCGCCACGAGGATCACGATTGGTGCCGGATACTTCCTAAGCCAAACCACCGTGCCTAATTGCTTCCAAAGCAAGTCGTTTCCGCGCTTGTTAAGACGGTGCTGTTTTCTTACCATGCCGCCGTGCCAAAAAATGTAATGCGGCATAAACCAGAGTTGAAGCTCGTTCAATAATACTGTTGGGCATGTAGATGAACAGCCTGACACATATTGAGAAGCAAAAGCTGGCGCGCGAGCTGCGCATGGATGGCGGCTACGTTCTGGACTTCTCGAATCGCACCTTTGAGGAATTCTTCCGCGAGGTCGTCGGCGTGGCGATATACGACGCGCGATACGCGTTAGGCTCAGGTTCAAAAGCCAACAGGATGCGTGCTTTCTGGCAAGAGGCGACAGATCAGCAATTGCGAGTGTGCTTTCAGGGGCTTTTTGACGGATGGGATATTTACTCCCACGCGCCGATGAGCGAGTCCGCCCGGGAGTTGATACGAAGGATCGTGAGCAAATGTGGCGGGGGCGATCCGCTCCGAGCGGAGCCGACAAACGAACAAGAGGTCGCGGTTGACTCAGGGACCTCCGAGAAACTCATATCGGAACTACTGCGCATCACGGCGCTACCCGCCCAGACACGCGGCTACGCATACGAAACGTTCTTGAAAGAGTTGTTCAATGCCTACCGACTCTCCGCGCGTGCATCATTTCGGCTGACCGGAGAGCAGATTGACGGCAGTTTCGTTCTGCACCACGAGGTCTATCTTCTGGAGGCGAAATGGCAGAACCCAAAGGTCGGGGCGGCAGACCTGCATACCTTCCAAGGCAAGCTTGGCGAAAAGGCCGATTGGTCCAGAGGACTCTTTGTCAGCAACAGCGGGTTCGCCGAGGATGGGATCCAAGCTTTCGGACGCGGCAAAAGGGTTGTCTGTATGGACGGATTCGACATGAGCGAGATGCTCCGGCGACGCCTGTCCTTTGTCGCGGTGATAGACGCGAAGGCCAGGAGAGCTGCGGAGACGGGAAACCCCTTTGTGTCGGTGCGCGAGATGTTTCCATGAATGCCCAACAACCGCCTCCAACACTAAGCCAGTTCCGCTGCGATCCACCGGCGAGGTTGAGGTGGAGCGTTGGCCAAGGCGATGAAGGAGAACAGGATGGACTATAGAACTGACACATTTGCCCGCCGGTTCAAAAGCGCACAGCCACAATTGAACTCAGCGGATGTCCAAGGAATTGTCTCTGTGAAATACCGTGACGACTGTGTCAATGGCTCAGAGTACACGCACTTCGTGGACGATTTCTTAGGACGGAATTTAGGTCTCGCTGTTAAGCGGTTGGATGGAGACTTCGGTGGACAGGCATGGCTCGTTAAGGACAATCGCCAGAACCGAGCGATCTTGGTCGAACACGAGACCGGCTTGGAGATCTTGGGCGCAATCGGTTCTGTTGCCTCCTTGATTGCCCTACTTCCCTTGATCAGTTCCGCGTGGACAAGTCTGAGAGACCGGTTCTCCCGTCATCGTTTCGACCATTCCGGCCACGCAGACGTTGAGATAAGACGCTTCGACCAAAACAACACCCTGATTGAGGAACACGCCCCCACCGTCGAAGCCTATGTCCTGAACATGACACTCCAAGATCACTCTGCGTTGAAGCAGAAGGTATCAAAACTCGAAACAGAGGTCGAGAGACTGAAGAAAGCGCTTCCAGCAAGACGGAAGAGTCGCAGCCGAAAGTCAAAGCCGACAAAACGGTAAAGAGCCAGAAGGCCAACAAGGCGATCGAACACTACGCCGCGAAACTCGGCGAGGTTCACAGCCAGTTGGCGAGGAGAGGAAAGTATGGCGAAACCTATTCTACTACAGAAGACTCTTGGTCTCGTGGCCAGGGTGTGGTCTATTGCCGAGGAACGGGTTCGCGCCAGACACGCAAGCGACTACC
>JBAZIR010000135.1:0-13137 GCA_041651735.1 Verrucomicrobiia bacterium
TGTCGGTCAGCACCGTCGTCAATTGTGTGCGGTCAGCCACCGCGTCGAGCACACCCAACAACTCGTGGCGAACCACCTCGACGGACAGTTCATACGGCTCGCCGGATGGGTAACGATAGGCCAGCAGCACCGGCCGCGAGATGAGCGCGCGGTCGTTCTCGGCCAACTCGGCCTCGTCCACCCGGCGCAACGGCCCGCTGGCGGTTTTTTCGTGCAGTTGCAGGCTCGCCGCGCTGGTGATGGCAACGGTGCCAGTCTCACGTTCCACATCGAGGGCGTGCATGCCGCCGACGGCGAGCGTGGCTTTGTGCGGATCGAACGCCTCGTCGTAGGTGATGACCAACGTGTAGCCGCCCCACGCCTTCTCCTGCAACGAGAGCGTCCAGACCTCGCCTTGATCGTCCTTGCTCTGGTCCTTGCGGCGGATGCCGGAGCCGGTGAACTCGACGTTCTTCCAGTGCGACGGCAACCGGAGCCGGAACTCCTGCACGCCTTGATTGAAAATGGCGTAGCGGACCGTGGCGCTGCCGCCAACGAGACCGTCGCCAACGGTGACGAGGTTGAAGATGTCCACCAGCAACCGCGGCGCAAGCCGCTCGACGCCAAGCGTGAGCTGCCAGTCCGGCTGGTCGGCAGTGTAGGCGAGCACGAGATTCGTCTGAAAGTGACGGGTGACCTTTTCCCCCCGCAAGGTGTTCAGGATGCCTTCGATGGTATCCAGATTGGACTGATCATTGGATACGAAAAGCCGGCCGGTCTCCGCCTGATAAGTAACCGAAGCGCCCATGTCAAACTTCACCCCCGCATCCGTGAAGAATTTCTTGATGTCTTCGCTCGACACGCTCTTGCCACCGCCCGGGGCCGTTCCTGGCGGGCCGTCTGCGAAAATCTTGGTGAAGACGCCGGTCGGCACTTGGAACTCGCGCATTAGCATGGCCCCGGGCGGCTGATAAGAGAGAGGCTCAATGAGGACGGCATGTTTATCCAAGACGAATTTCAAACCGGCGATATCGGTCACATAACGCAGCGCATCGCGTAACGGCACATCCATCAGGTTCAAGGTAATTGCAGGCGTGCCCGCTCCCGAATCAGCCTTCGAACCAGTGGCTCCCAAACTACCGCCAAAGACGATATTCACGCCGTTGCCGCCGCTTTGTTGTTCGTCAATCACACGACTTTGCTCGTTCAGAAACTTGATGACATCGACGATGTTGGATTCCCTAAACTCAATTTTCGGAAGACGAATCGTGTCGAGTTTTCTATCAAGCTCTTCTTTCTCCCTGGAAATGACGGCGGCGGCTGCAGTTCCAGTTTTGAAATCCGACTCCCGCAGCGAGGCCACGGGCACCTCGCGCAAGCCGGTAAGTTTTGCGGTCTTGAGCCGGAAACCGGGGGCGACGGCGGCGGCGAGCTGCGCAGTCTCCTTCGTCGCGCCGGCGGCGCGCAACGGCACAAGCGCGATCTGCTCCGGCACGGTCTTTTGCGCCAGTTCGAGCTGCACATCGAGCGCGCGCGTGCCAAGGACGCGGCCCGAAAAACTGATGGTGAGTTTGCCTCCCGCGGCCTTCCAGTCCTCGATACTCTCGCCGTGCACGTCCGCGACAAGAAAGCTGCCGAGTGGCGCGAGTTCGAGCGAGTAAATGCCGGTCTTCTCGACGGTCAGCGTAATCACGTGGGTAACGAGCAGCCGTGTTTCCTCCAACCGCGCAGTGACGTGCGTGGCGGTGGTGATCACCGGCTCGATGCGGCGCAGTTTGAGCGCGAGCGTCGCGGGCCGGCCATAGAACTGGTAGGCCGCGAGCGCGCCGCCGGGAGCGTTCACCTGCCGCAGGCCCGTGGCGGTGTCGGTTTCCACCAGCATGTCCTCCGCCGAAAGCGTCAGCGAGCCGGTCTCGCGCGCAACCTCCTGCGGCTGCGGCGGCGCGAGTTGCGCGGCGGCAGAAGCGGCCTCGATCGGCTGCTCGCTGTAAAGCGTAAGCGTGTAGCTCTTTTCCAGCGGCTTGAGCGGCTCGACCGTAAGCAGTTGACGGCCTCCCTCGGTCTTGATCTGCCAGTCGCGAACCTGTTCGCCCTGGAGCCGCGTGAGTGCCTGCGCGGCCGGCAACGTCACAGTGAGCTTCGGGACGTTGCCTTGGACAATCTCGTAGTTGAGCCGCGTGGTGAACTTCACAACTGCCGGTGTGATGTGGGCGGCGGCGGTCGTCTCACAGGTCACGAGCGCCTTGCGCGCAGCCTCGGCGGCCTTGCTCTGCCAGCGCAACGACACCGCACGGTCAGCGCCGAGCAGTCCGCACACTTTTGCCGCGCCGCCTTTCGGCTGCGGCTCGGTAACGGTGCCGCTGAGCAGTTGCAGTTCGATGCCGTCGCCGGCGGCTTGCGCGGTAATGGGCGCGATGGCCGCAACCGGGCCGGTGAATGAAACCTGGTTCCACGGCTCGGCTCGCGTGATCTTTGCGACGAGGTCGAGCTTGATTTTGAACCGGCCCGCCTTGGCCGCCACGAGATGGTACTGATTGCCTGCGCGGGCCAGGCGCAGGTTTTCAGGAAGTTTTGACGGCAGCACGGCCACATCACCCTCGAATAGCGTGGCGCACGCCGCGCCGCGACCGCTCGCCTCGGCGTCGAGTTCCACAGCAAAGCGCGCTTCTTTCTCGGCAAGCGTGGCCGTGTAGCGAACCTCGCGCACAACCAGCTCAGCACTGGAGGGTCGAGGAGCTTCCTTGGCAAATGCAGCGGTGGGGAGAAGAACGGCGACAAGCAGGCGGGTAATTGAGCGCATGGTGAACCTCCGGTTTCTCACGGGTAGTTAGACAGGTTTCATGGGAAAAAGCCCCAAAAAAAAGTCGCGTCTGGGACAAAGGACGAAGAGATACAGAGGATGTAGTGAGACACCGGGTATCTTGTGTTTCTTCGCGTCCTCTGCGTCGCTGCGTCCTCAGATCCACACCGTTCGCTTGCAGCCGCCGCTGCGGCCTGATAACTAGAACCAACATGAACCTGCGAGCCATTCTGCGAGACCTTGTTCTTGCTGCCATCTGTGTTGGCACCGCGCTCGCCCAAACCCCTCCGCCACCATCACCGACCGCGTCTACCGCCACACCAGCGCCAGCCAAGAAACCGGCAGCCGGACAACCGTCGTTCGTCAACGCCGCCAAGATTCGCATGGTGCTGATTCCCGCGGGCGAGTTCGACATGGGCAGTCCGAAAAGCGAAAGCTGGCGTTACTCGGAAGAGACACTCCATCATGTCACCATCTCCCAATCGTTCTACATGGGCGCCACCGAAGTGACGCAGACGCAATTTGCCGCCGTAATGAGAAGGAATCCGAGCTACTACAAGGGCGCGAACCTGCCGGTGGAGCACGTGACGTGGAATGACGCGGTGGAGTTTTGCCGGCGGCTGAGCTTCATGGATAGCCGCGCCTACCGGCTGCCGACAGAGGCCGAATGGGAATACGCCTGCCGCGCCGGCAGCGACGGCAAGTTCTACAGCGGCGAGAATGATGCGAACCTGTTCAAAGCGGCATGGGTTGGCAGCGTCAGCAACAGCCGCACGCATCCAGTGGCAACGCTGGCGCCGAATAGGTTTGGTCTCTTCGATATGCTCGGCAATGTGTACGAATGGTGCGCCGATTACTACGACGCCAACTACTACGTCAGGTCGCCGAAAACAGACCCGCCCGGTCCGTCGAAAGGCGCCGAGCGTGTGATCCGCGGCGGTGCCTACAACGAATCCCTTCAGAATGCCCGATGTGCCTATCGCACCAGCAAAGGCCCCATGAAGACACAAGCCAATCTCGGATTCCGCATCGCCTGCGACGTGCCGCCACCGGGACCAGCCACGCTGCCCGCCAAGACTCGATAACGGACGGAAAGCTGAAACTTCCGCGCAACTGACAACGACATAGCCGACCGTCGCCGGCCTTCGATTACTTGCCTTCGCCGACTTTTGCCAACACCTGATGGATGGCTTTGATGACGGTTTCCTCGACGTTCTCGGCGAAGGGACCAGGCTGGCCGTAGTAAATCATGCTGAAATCCGCTTCGTAGCCGCCTTCTTTCAGGATGCGCAGGGAGGGGATGTAGCACATCACGTCGTTGGCGTAACCGATGGTCATCAGGTTCGCATTGGGAAACTCGCGCTTGCAGCGCAACTGATAATCCACCACCACTTCGCCGCCCAGCGCGATCATGGTCAGGTCATTGCCAAGCCGGATCGCCTGCACTGGGTAGGGCGTCTGGCGGATGGGATGGTTCTGGTCGTAGGCGGCCAACATCATTTCGGCCCGCCGACGGAGGAACTTGTTGGGCTTTTTCGGATCCCCTGCTTTCTTGAGTTCCTCTTCGAACGTTTGCCGCGTGTGGGCGGCAAAGTCCAACTGGATCGACTGGAAGGCTGTGCGTATCGGCGGGTGTACGGGACGCAGGTCGGCGCCGAGCACGCGCTCAACTTCAGCAGCCAGCGCCTTGCCGTGTTCGACGGCCAGATCGAGCGAGCCACGCGGATTTGGATTCTGGTCGGCGCCACAAAGAATGGTGAACATGGCCGTCGCGCCCGGATGCAATTTTTCCAGTTCGGCTTCAGCCTGGCCGGCGTAGTCGCCGTGAATCTTGTAGAAGTCCGGAAGCCTGTCTCCCTTGCCACCGATGGTTGTGTTATGGCAGGCGTAGCCAAACAGGATGGTGCGCAGCTTGCCATCGGGCGAGGTTACCTTCAGCACCGGGACATCATGGTCCACCGGGCCGGTGGGATTGACACCGAGAGCGACCTTGTCGCCCGCGCGCTGGCGGCGATTGATGGCGAAAGCGGCCGAGCCGTGGCCGGTGGCGAGTCTCGCGGGTGCAAGGTCCTTCAACGCGTCGCCGATGACGTTGACCAGATTGTCCGTCAAACGGGCGCTGTATTCCAACACGCGTTGCTTGTCCTCGGCGGAGAAATCGAACATCACGTTCAGGTTCAGGCCGACGACGGGACCGCTGTGCGCGTGCGAACAGCACAATAGCACGTCAGAGCGGTTGAGTTTGAACTGCTTCTTCGCGCGCGCGAAGACGTCATCCGAAACGCAATGGTGCAGCCCGATCAGGTCGCACGTAACAATGACAACGCGGTGACCTTGCGGATCGCGCAGAGCCAGCGCCCGCGCCCAGAGGTCCTGGAAGACGCCCATCGACTGGTTGGTGCGCGAGGAATAGCCGGACATCCAGAACGGTGTCGGCGGCGTGATCTTGACCTTGGCGACGCCGGCTTGAAAATCGGCAGCGAACGCAGTGCAACAGCACAGCAGGAGAATCGGCAGGCAATGTTTCATAAAGTCGTCCGTCCTTTTCGATTGTCGAGCAGCAGACAGTAAACGGCAGGCCGCCACGCCGTGGCGACAATCCCGCAACGAAATCGCTGGCTGCAGACCGTGTCCAATCTTACGGCTTGAACGGTCCCTTTACGCAGAACAGGTCGGCGCGAACGCGGCTCTTGTCTGGAACACGCGCGAGCGAATAAACGCTGCCGTCAAGGCCGACGGCGATCGAGTTGACGTAGAGCGGACGCTCGCCGTTGGGATAATAGATCGCGCCCTGGTCTTTGCAGCGGCCGGTCGGGATATGATAGGTGACGAGGTGAAGGTCTTCGAGCCCCTTCGCCGCGCCCATGGCAATACGGTCCTTGCCCTTGAGTCGCTTGCCATCTTTGTAGATTGGCCCACCGGTGAGGTAGTAGATCGTGTTGCCATCGGGGCCGAGGGCAAACCCGAGGTAGCCGTAGCTGAACTGGTCGAACATGCCGCTGCGCTTGGAAACGTCGGAGGTGATGCGGTCAAGAACCTCGATGCGTTTGGTGCGCGTGTCGAAGCGGAAGAGGTAGCCGGAATTGCCGTGGACGCCGTAGATCATCTTGTCCTTGGGCCGGTAGAAGGTCTGCCGCCAGTTGTAGCCCATGTGGCCGGGATTGGTGGAGTCGTAGATGCCGAAGTAGTCCTTCTTCAAGTCCTCGTCGGCGATCTTCTCGATGTTGTCCGTGTCGGCGCGGTAGCGGAAGATCTCGCCGTCGCCGGTGCTGTAGTAAGCCGAGCCGTCTTCGGGATCGACGGCGATGGAGCGGCAGACGGTGCTGTAGGCCGCGCCTTTGCCATTCTCGCCCTCGCGGCATTGTTTGCCGAAGTTCTTCATGTTCTTGGTGGCCATGTCAAAGCGAAAGAACTGGCCAGCGGGCCAGGTGATGGCGAACATGCGGCCGCGCTTGGTGTCCATGTTGAAGGTGATGACGCCTTCGCCGTCCGGCGCCATTGCAAGGTCTTCAAACGTGCCACTCTTCATGTCATAGGCAAGCAGGTGGCCGCCGGGATACGATTTCCAGCCGGCGGGCGGGATGCCCATCTTCTCCATGCCGTCCACATTGCTGTAGTAGCCAATGTGCGTGGCAAAGTAGAGTTTGCCGTTGGCCTCGACGAAGTTCACATGGCTCTTGCCCTGGACAACGGTGTTCTTGCCCTTCTCGCCGCACGCCTCGGTGAGGTCAGCGACGAACTTGGCCTGTTCGGTCTTCGGGTCATAGACAAACATCCGACCGCCGATATTGTGCGGCTCGGTGCTGAGGACGTAGTAGATGCACCCGTTGCTGCCGGTGCCCATGCCGTTGTAGGTGTCGTGGCCTTCAGGGAAGCTGGAGCTGATCATGTGCGCTGTCAGCTTCTTCGCCGGCAAAAACGGGTCGCGCGTTTCGGCGGCGGACAAGAGCGGGATTGCGGCAGTCAATACGATGAGGGAAGTGATGATGGTTTTCATGGGAGTGTATTCCGGGTGCTGATGGGTTGCGTCATCGTTTGTTCTTTCGAATTCGCAGGCGACAGCGCGCACGCTAGCATGCGCGCGCGCTGAGGCAAGCTCAAACGAAAGCCTTTTTTCTACGCCTTTTTCAGTTTGTCCGCGCTCTTCTGTATCTTCTCGACCGCGTGAACAATGTCGTCCATGTCGGACTTCGAGCCGAGAAGGATGCCCTGCGAACTGAGCCAGACCGAGGTGTGGAAGGTCTTGATCAAATTCGGGCAGTGGTTCTTCTCCTTGTAAGTGTCAAAGTTCAGTTCGGCGCTGGAATAGAACTTCTTATAGACTTCCGACTGGAACATCTGGTGGATGAACTCCTGCGTGTAGATCGGACAGTTGGGATACCCGCTGCCAGCCGGGACTCCCTCCGCCGACAACGCCTTGAGAAATGCGGCGCGGGGCAAGCCCTTGAACTGCGCCTCATCGTAAATGAACGGATACATGTAATAGGACAACTGGGTGACGTTCGGGTACGGCTTGACGGGAGTGATGCCCGGGATGGCCGCCAGCTTCGGAGTCAGGTAACGGGCGTTCTCATTGCGAATCTTGGTCTGCTCCTCCAGCATCTTCAACTGGCACAACCCAATGGCCGCTTGATACTCCGCCATGCGGATCTTGTTCCCCAGAATGAATGCGGCGATGTTGTCCACCGAACCGGGGGCGATGTTGGTTTTGAATCCGTAGTTGTGATACGAGTAGAGCTTGTCTTTCAAGGCGGGGTCATCGGTCACAATCGCGCCTCCCTCTCCGATCGGCATGACTTTCGAGGTCTGGAAACTGAAGCAGCCCGTGGTGCCGAACGTGCCCATCTTCTTGTGGTTGATCTCGGACATGTGCGCCTGGCACGCATCTTCCACCACAAAGAGCTTGTGCTTGCGTGCAATCTCCATGATGCGCTCCATGTCGGAGGGATAGCCGCAAATGTGCACCGGCAGGATGGCCTTGGTCCGCGGAGTGATCTTCGCTTCAATCTGGGCGGGGTCCATTTGATACGTGAGCGGGTCAATGTCCGCAAAGACGGGCATGGCGCCTTTATACAGCACGCCCAGCAGGCTCGCGCTGAAGGTGTAGGGCGCGCAGATGACCTCGTCGCCAGGATTGATGTCCAACACCATGAACGACGCACTCAACGCGTTGGTGCCGTTCACCACAGCCAGACAATGTTTCGCGCCCATGGCGGCGGCCCATTTTCCCTCAAACTCCTTGACCAGTCTATCGCGCGACCAGACCCGACCGTGCAGCACCTTTGTCACCGCGGCGTCGTTCTGCGGGTCCCATTGCGGCCAGGAGGGCCAGGGCTGCGCGTGGGCTTTGGCGCCGCCCAAGGCGGCCGGGGCGCTGGCATCACCGGAACCCTTGGCCATCACCGCGGGAACGGCGCTGGCGGCCAGCAACGCGCTGCTGGTCTTGATGAAATTCCGTCGGGTCCACAGAAGATTCGTGCTTGTGAGATTTGTGTTCATGGTCGCACTCTTTCGATTTCGGTCGTCGTTGTTGATACCGCCAGCCTCCTTATACTCTTGCGAGTCAAAGAGGGTGTCGCAGCGATTACGGCGAACGTCGCAGTTGTTACGGTTGCGTTTCGTGCCGCAGCGCTGAACGGTAACGCTCCGGAGTGGTGCCTGTGACACGGCGGAAGACCCGATGGAACTGCGATCGCGTTCCGAACCCCACCTCGTCCGCGATTTGCATCACGGTTGTGTCCGCGTGCGCCAGAAGCTGACACGCGCGGTGAACGCGCTCTTGTGAAATCCACTGGAATGGGCTCAGGCCGGTCGCCCTGCGGAACAACACGCTCAGTTGCGTGCTGCTGTAGCCGCTGCGCTTCACCAGCTCAGCCAGCGTCCACGGATGAGACAACGCCTCTCGCACTGTCGCACCCAAGCGTTCGATGAGCTTTTTCGCCGAGCTGTCAGCAGACACATCCGGCGTCCTGTGGCGTTCGCTTTCGCTGCGTGCGAGCTCAAGCAAGAGTTGCGCGAGCAAGGCCGCGCACATGGAGAGTTTCGCCCTCTGGCCGCCGAAGGATTCCTGTTGGAGCCGGTCCAGCAAATACTCCACCGCAGTCCGACGCCAAGGCACCACCTGCGTTCGCGACGGGACGCGCACACCGGCCACCTCCAGTCCGACCGCCCGGCCGCAACGCACTGCCAACCCCGTCTCCCGCAACAGCGTGCGCCGGAAAATCGCCACGAATCGTTCTCCCCGCCAGCCCAGGCAGACATGCGGATCGTCAGGACCGATAACGAGCAAATCGCCCGCATGAAGTTGAAACTCTTCCGTCCCCAGCCGGTAATCCGCCGCGCCACTGGCGACGTAGCACAGTTCCCAGTCCTCATCGGCATGCACATGGAACCTGCCCACCGGCCCAATCCGCCGCGTGTAAGCCACCACGGGCACGGTTGGATCTGGGAACAGGATCGGTGTCCGTTCAACCGCGTTGATCTTGGCGGCACGCGTCAGCATTGAGTCTGACTCTACCAGAACCTTGTCGATCCAGTAAGACGAATGTCTGCGCCCGGATTAGAATGGGTAGCAGACCCCGCCGCGGCAACCCAGGCAAGGTCCTTCAGGAGCTTTCGGCTGAGCCGCAAAGATCCTGGCGGTTTTCAGGCGATGTTGTTCTGCTTGCGCCAGTCGAGGATCCGTCGCGCCACCTTGTACACCGGCGCGGTCCAGATGCGGCTATGGTTAACCTTCAAGTAGTTGACCAGTTCGCGGAAATCGGTGTCAGCCACACCGAGGCTGCCCTCGTTGATGCCGTGAAACGTCAGGATGCCCCAACACCTCTTGGCGATACACGCCTCCACCAAGCCAACCATCTGCGACCCCGTCATCCGCTCCGCCGGCCATGACCACGCGTAGTGCAGGTCCACCGTCGAGGCATGGTTCGCAAACGGGAACTCGCCCTTGCCACGGCCGGCGATGTGATGCCGCGCCACCACGGGCACATAACTCTGACGCGTCGGCCCGCGGCCCACGTGCTCCATGTAGCACGGATAACAGAACGACATCTCCTTTTGCGCCGGCGCGATCTGCTGCAGCCGCCGTTTCGATTCGATGATATCCTTCTCGATATCGGCCAACGTCAGGCCTTCCAAGCCCGGCGCAGTCGGATCGTCGCGAAACGCCCGTGCGCAGATGTGACCCATCGTGTGGTTGCCGATTTCGTGGCCGGCCTTGGCCACCTCCCGCCACGGCGCGAGCTTCTCCAGATAATAGTCGTTGCGCGGGTTGAGGTAAAACGATGAGGGTAAATCCGCGTCGTTAAGCATCGGCACCGCGATCTTGAGTTGCGACGGCGCGCCGTCGTCAAACGTGAGGGAAACAGCCGCGCGACACTCGCCCGGCCAGTACGGAGAGTATTGTCGATTCATGACAAACATCTCGCTACATCATCCGGGCCGGGATTTCCAGCAATCTTTCCTGCATCATCGCTTCACGGCCGGTCGGCGTCGGCATCGCCCGGCTTGTTCAAGCTAACGGACGCGGGCGGCTTGGTGACTTTCGCCAGCTTGAAACAGGGACCGTCGTGCAGAACCTCTGCATCGTCGGGAATCGCCGCGTCCATCATCGGCGGACCGCCTCGTCCCTGAAAACCGCCCGGACCTTTTCCAAACTGTGGAAGGCCCGATGGCCGAAAACCGCCTCCGAAACCTTTCCCCGCACGGCTGCGGAAAGAACCATCGGCCTGGCGCAATCCGCGGCCCGGACCGCCGCCGGGCGGGCCGAAACCAGGACCGCGCTCCTTGCTTTGCAGGAAGAGTACCTCGTCGTACTTTTGCCAGTCATCCGTTCGCACCGCTCGTCCCTGTGCTACACGGGTGTGGAGCGTCCACGCTGTCCACCACTCGACGCCGTGCCGCGTCACGATCAACGTACGCTCCGGATGCGGGATGCGGGCGGCGAGGTTTTTCAGTTCGCGATACGCCGTTTCGCTGATGATCGGGTGTCCGCCACGCGCAACCATCGGTGCCGAGAACCCCACCAGCGGCGCCACGGTCACAACCGCCAGCAGCGAACGCAGCCAGAGATTGGGCACTTGCATCAGCACAAACAAACCGGCAACCGTTGCAGGAAGCACTGCATTCAGGTAGAAGCGCCCTGCGACGTCCCCCTGCACCCACGGTCCTGTCAGCAATAACGCCGTCACAGCGCAGCCGATGCCGACCGCACTCTCCGCCGATGGCAACACGCGGCGTTTCCACCAAGCCAGAACGAAAACACATAGTGTGATACCGCCAACAACAGCCATGGGCATCCATCGCGCAAACATGAAAGGCCCCCTTCCCGGTCCTGTTCCCGGTCCCGGTCCGCGCATGAAGCTGTTTAGGAAGCCGCCAACTGACGGTCGCATGCCGCCCATCGAGTTATCACCCGGCGGAGGACCTCCCATTGGGCCTTCATCGGGTGGCGGACCACCCATTGGGCCGTCGCCCGGTGGTGGAGCTCCCATCGGGCTGTCGCCTGGCGGTGGACCAAACATGGGTTCGCCACTCCGCTGCAAACCACCTTTAGTGAAGCCCGGCAAAGCGCCGCTCGTCGGCGAACGCATCGGGAGTCTTCTGCCCCCAAGGAAGCTCGTCGGATTTGAAAATGCGTTTACCAGCCGGTGAATGCGCGCAGGGTCGAACTTCCACAACACGAGGCCGGCCGCCAACGCCGCCACAGCCAGTCCACCCGCCACCAACGGCCACGCCACGCGCACACGCTTCCCACCTGCCTCGTCCCTCGGCAACAGCACGCCCGCCGCGAAAACAGCCGCGACCAGCAACAACGCGGTTCCAAACACTCCGATATGCGTCAGCCCCGTCAACCCCAGCATCGCCACGACCCCGATGCCGCAACCCACCGTGCGATGTCTCTTCCACACAAAGAGCGCATAGATCAGGCCCGCAAGCCAGACCAAGCCGAGTGAATTCTTCTGGAAGTCGCCCACCATCGAAAGTGCGGGCGATCCGAGCGCCACCACGCTGGCCGCAGCTACGGCCAGCCACGCGCCGCGCCCGGCGCGTTCGCTCCAAGCGCGGCCAAGAAGAAACACCGGCAACGCCGCAAGCGGCGGCACCATCGCGTCGAAAAGCTTCACAACCAGAAAGATGCTGGATTCGAGGTCGCGTCCTGTCAGCCATTGCGTCAGCTTCGCCAGCGCCGCCTGTAACGAGAACGTCAACGGCAGGTCTGGAATCCCCAGCGCCCCCGCCGTCAGCAACGCCCGCGCCTGCACCAAGTAATAGCCGCCGTTCATGCCCGGCACGAGCGATGTGCTGAATAGCAGCCAACTTCTGACAGCAATGGCCGCCAGGATGACAACGAAGAGGACGCACGCCGGCCAACCCGTAAAAGCGGCGGGGCGCAATGGGAGACTGCTGTTACTTGGCGCTTGAGTCACGGTGATATGTTGCCTTCTACAACGACGCAACCGCCAGTTTTATTGGTCCAACAACCAAGTGGGATCCAGATACGTGTAACAGCGCAGAAAAGCTAAAGGAATCACGACAGCGAAATCCCCGGTTTCACCGGTGGAACCCACTGGAATTCAGGCTTTAGCTTGTGTTGTCGCCACAGCAGCCTAAAGGCTGAATTTCAGCGGGTTGGCGCTCAGAAACCGAAAAAAATTGCGCAGCAGCAGCAACGGAAACTCGCGCCACGCCCAGCCCGCATCACTGATTTCGCCACCGGTGTTACGGAAGCTTCTTGGCCGTATCTTCCAGGCGGCTCAGCAAACCCGGGTCGGTCACGTTTCTGGCACGAATGCTCCGGACAATGATCGCTGCTTCCTGGAGATTCTGTTTCTTCTTCTGTTCTTCAGCCGACGCGCTATCCGTCTTGGTCGGATCGGACAACAGAAGGTCCGCGAATTCCAATTCCACATAACCGCGAGCCGGGTCGCGCAGCCTGTTGCCCCACATGGCGCGCCAGGAGCGCATGCCTATCAAGCCTTTGCCGGCCTGCGCATCACTACGAGCCTGTAGATAACCCGGCAATGCTCTCGGGGGAATCCCTTTCATCCATTCGTCAGCCGCAACAGGCGCTGTCGTCGTCACCGAAGGGGTGGAAGGCGTCGTCGAACTTGCCACGGGAGCCGGGGTTGTAGAGGGCGGAGGAGTGGTGGGAGTGGAAGCAACCGGCGCGGCAGGCACGTCGGGAGATTTCACCAGGCTGGCTTGGTAAGTAGCGATGGCATCAGTCACCAGCACCAAACGAAGCCCGGCGTTATTGAGAACGTTGCTCGGCATGACCCCTCTGCGGGACGCCGACGAGAGAAAAACGGGGCCGTCACGGCAGGAACCACCACGCAACACACGGTCGGAACCGGAAC
>JBAZIR010000136.1:0-13132 GCA_041651735.1 Verrucomicrobiia bacterium
TGCCTCTAGATCTGACACATGATTTGTGGCAACGCTTTTCGCCTCGGCCAAGAACCTTTCGAGACCGCCAGCACCCGGATCATATGTCGTCAAAAGTTTCCACATGTGAAAGCGTTGCCAGTCGAAGATGCTCTTTTCCGTTACCAACAACTTTTCAAGATCGGCAAGAATCCTGCCGCTGCGGTCGGCAGTCAGCATTTTGCACCAATAGTCCGAGCGCCCGACATGAGAGTTCAATCGCGGCAAAACCAAATCGATAACCTTTGGGCGGATTAAATCTCGTAGTTCAGTGAACGACGCGCAGTCAAGCAGCCGATTGCAGAACGCTCGGAATTTCCGATCATCTCCATCGGAACTGGCATGGTAGTTCACCCGTTCCAAACACTTTTGCGCCATCGCTTTAAGTTCGGCCAGTTCGCCTCGTGCTATTGCTTCTTCGGAATTGCTAATGAGAATATCATCCGCAACATCAACAAGCCGGTCGAATTCCGGTGTTCCTTTGAGGATTATTCTCGTTTTGTCGCTAGCCAGAAAGAGTCTTTCTTTAGCCAGTTCCTGCTGCAGAAAATGCAACGCGCGTAGTGCTTGCTGACGATTCTTTGCGCATACTCTGATGTCATCGACCCAGCGAAAATAGTTAAATCTGTTCCCTTCCATCGCAGCATCAACATTGTGCAAATACACGCTGCCAAAGAAGCTGCTAGGATCAAAGTTTTGAGGTATTCCAAATCCTGTCGTTGACCACGTTTGGAGCAAAGTTCGGAGAAAACCGACGACTTCACGATCGGAGTCTGTGGCGGACTTTCCAAGCATCGACTCCAACTTGTCACAGAGGTGGTTGATATCGATGTGATCGTAGAAACTCGCGATATCCGTTACAAGCACGGCTTGGATGTTACCGTCCAAACACGCGGCGCGAAAATCGTTGTGGAAGTTTTTCCATCTGTCGATACGTTCCGAGAATGGATAAGCGTCGGGATCCTCGGCGTCGCGACGATAGGAGTAAACACACCGAAGTACCAGGTTGTCTATTCTCGGCAACAGATGATGCAATACTGCCAGATAAACAAGCCTGTGGTTGGGGTGAAGCCAAATTGCTTCTCTAAGCATCCCGCTGGCTTTTGGCACATATTCCACGCGGCTTGTAACGGATTCAATCTGTAGGAATCTGTGCTCTCGCTGGGTTAAGTACGACTGTTTGAACACCGAGATTTCCTTAAACCCAAGCGGATCAGGAAAAAAGTCATCTTTCGCGTCTTCCATGAGCCAATCGACGGCGACTGGTAGATTTAGCACGCGTTTTAACAAAGGATAATTCACGCGGTTATCCAATAGAATGTGAAAATTACCAGATGCGTCGCGTTCCTTCGAGACAAAAAACGGTGTCGGCACGCCCTGCAAGGTCGCGGTATTCGTTCGCACGAACGATCAATTTATGGCCACCTTTTCAGGGCGGCTTTCATGCGTGAGAATATGGCAACGAATGGCCTGCCGTGTCGCTATTTTTTGCCGGTTTCAGCGGCAGTTTTCGGGCGAGGCCGGGTGGAAATTCTGAAGCGGTACCGCTACGATCATGGGCTGGCTTGATCTTGTTGTAAGAAAACGGCTTCTGCCGCTACCAATAGAATCAGAACAACGACTCACGAGATGCACCGCGACAATACAGAAGCAGTGTTCAAGACCTGGCTCCAGGAGCACAGTGGCATCGTGTTCAAAGTGGCCCGCGCTTACACGTTTACAGATGAGGACCGAAAGGACTTGGTTCAAGATATCCTGCTTCAACTCTGGATTTCACTGCCGCAGTTTGAAGGAAAGGCCAAAGCGTCCACATGGGTATATCGTGTGGCGTTGAATACTGCGCTCGCTTCGCACCGAAAGTCACAGCGGCGAAGAGACCGGCAAATACCGCTCCTTGAAGTGGAGGACGTTCCCGCGGTCGGGAATGCCGATGTGCAACGCCTGCGAGACAAGGAAGTTGTTGAGCGCCTCTACACGGCCATCCGCCAATTGTCCAAGGCTGACGCCGCTCTGGTGCTGCTTTATCTCGACGATATGAGCTACCGCGAAATGGCGGAAGTGCTTGGCATATCGGAGAGCAACGTGGGTGTGAAATTGAGTCGCGTCCGAAAGCAGTTGGCGGAGTTAATGAAGGAGTAGCGCATGAATCCTGATGAATTGAAGAAGCTATGGAAAACCCAAACCTCGGCAGTCCGATTGACGATTGACACCACCGTGCTGTTGCAACTCCTGAAAAGGAATAAAAAACATTTTGAAGCGATGATTTTCTGGCGCGATGCGCGAGAAGTGGGAACGGCTCTGCTAATGGTGCCGATAATCCTTTGGATTGGCGTGAGGGATCATTTGCCGTGGACATTTTTTCTGATGATCCCGGCGGTGCTGTGGATCGCGGGGTTCATGTTGACGGATCGGATACTCCAGAAACGGCGACAGCCTCAGTTGGACAACCCGCTGCGGGATTGCCTTGAGCGTTTGCTGGCACAAGTGGAACACCAGATTGGGTTGCTGCGAAATGTGTTCTGGTGGTATCTGCTCCCGGTCGCCGCCGCCATGGCCGCATTTCTCGGTCACGTGACATGGCACATTTGGGCGGGCGGTTGGCACGTCCGGCTCGCAAGCGCAGTAATAATCGCGGTAATAACACTGATCTTTTGGGGCGTTTACTGGCTGAACCAACGTGCCGTGCGCCGGGAACTCGAACCGCGCCGGGAGGAACTGCGTGCTCTGATCTCAAATCTCGAAAACGACAATCCGGAAGTTCTGTCTTCAGGGGAAATGTCTTCCAGCAAGGATTGATAGTCGGGATCGGTTTTGTATCGTTGACCCGATTCTCTACCTGCTGTCAAAAAAACAGCGAAGTCCGATCCGATGGCCCGTCTCTGATCGCGCCGCGCCCGCCGTTCAATGCGACCGGGCGTAGTGGGTCAGGGCGAGAACGTTGAGTTCGGGCGTGTCGCGGGGGACTTCGCAACCGGCCTTCTCTGAGGAGTTCTTCAATGACTCTAACCGGTTTCTCCTTGCAGGAACTCGGTGATCGCTTTCCACGCATCGGCGGGCGCGAGCTGCAAAATGAAGTGGGACGTTGGCAACGTTCGGGACACGACGTCGGGACGATGACGCAGGATGGATTTCAAACAGTGGCGTCGGACCACGAGGTCTTTGGCTCCCGCCAGATAGAGGATCGGCACCGGGCACGCGGCAAGCCATGGCCGCGCATCCACGGTGAGCGTGGAGCGGAGCCTTGTGGCCAAAACACTGGCCGATACGTTTTTGAGGATGGCGGCCGTCTTGACCACCATGGCAACATCTTCGGGGGAACCTCCCACCAAGGCTCGCAATACGTAAATCGGCGTTCGCATTCTGAAAATGAGTTCCCACGGCAGGAAGCGCGCCCAGCGCGGTCCTGGTGGCAGAACGAAAGTACCCACGAGAACAACGGCCACGAGACCCTCGGGCCGCTCCGACGCCAGCCGCAACGCCAGCGGTCCGGAGTAGGATTCGCCGAGGAGAATCATCGGAGAGTACCCCGTTATTTGGGTCCGAACCTCGCCTGCAAGCTCCTCATAGGAAAGCTCGCGGTCCCGAGGGTGGCTGATCACCAGCGGATCGAACTCCGGCGGGCAATGCTGCAAAAGCGGCTCAAACAAGTCATGCGTCCCGTGCAAACCGGGAAGCAGGACAACGCGGGTCTTATGGTTGCGGATCATTCCAGCACCCTTCGCGGCGCCGCTGCCGCTTCTAATGCGACCGGGCGTAATGAGTCAGGGCCAGGACGTTGGCTTCGGACGTGTCGCGGGGGACTTCGCAGCCGGCGCCGACGATGTAGCGGGGACTGGCCTGGCAATGACACTCAGCAATGGCCGCCGCCACTGACTCCGGCGTGCCGTCGCGAAGGACGCTCACAGGGTTGATGTTGCCGAGCAGCACCTGCTGTGGCCCCATCTTCCGCCGCGCGTCGGCAAGCGACACCATCGAGTCGAGGTCCACAATCTCGCAGCCGAGTTTGCCCATGCCTTCGAGGATGGCGCCGGTGTTGCCGCAGATGTGCAGGCGCACGCGCGTGCCCATTGCGTGCAGGCCGTCCACGAGCTTCTTCTCGTAGGGCCAGACGAACTCGTTGTAAATCTCCGGCCCGACCAGCGACGCCGCCGCGTCGCCCATGCCAATGATGTCCGCGCCCGCCTCGACTTGCGCGCGGGCGAAGCGCAGTTCCATCCCGACGATGAACTCAAACAGGTCGCGGATGAATTTCTCGTCGTCGAAGAAATCGAGCATCAGCGTATTGATGCCGCGCAGGTCGGAGCCCTCGGCGCACGGGCCTTCGACCCAGCCTTCAATGAGCTTTTCGCCACGAACGCGCTCGCGGAACAGCGCGCAAGCCTTGACGCGGTCGTGCATCCGGCCGCCGCCGAGCGGGTCGGGCGCTTTCAGCCGCGCCAGCTCGGTCTTGTCGGCGAGCCGCGCGTCGTTCTCGTTGATCGCCGGCGGCTGGTTGTCGAAATACTCGACGTGCGCGCCACAGTCGGCCGCCTCGCGCGCGGGGTCGGAGATGCTGGAAACGTAATCGAAGTCGAACTTCTCAGCGGTGCGAATCTGCGCATCGACCATGACGCGATGGTCGCGCGCGTAGTCGCCGTAGCGTGCGCCAATGCAGTCGGCGGCAAACATCATGGTGATGGGCATCAGCGGCAGCCGGTCTGTGGGCCGGCCTTCCAGCATGGCGAGGACTCTTTCGCGACCGTTCATGGCGAAACCATAACGATCCGGCGCAGACACCGCAAAGTTTTTCCGCGCATTTGCTGGCGGCGACGCGCGGTTCTTGGTAGTGCTGGAAACCGGCGATGAAACCCGCGTTGCGAATCCTTGCCGTGCCGAACGAGGACGGATTCGGTCCCTCCGCGCTGCTCTCCTATGTCGTGAAGGAACTGCTCGCGCAACGGCCCGGCAGCCACGTGACGATCTGGAACCGTTCGCGCGCCGGCTGCAACCGCAGCCTCTACCGCGACCTCATAACCGCCAACCGCGTGAACGTCGAGCCGGTCTGCAACCTCATCCAACTCGACAAGAACCCGGCCACCGGCACAGTCTCCATCCCCGGCACGCTCGCGCTGATCGGTGACTACCGCGCCACCAGCAACCGTTACGCCACCGGCGCGCGCTCCGGCGATTTCGACCTTGTCGTCGAGTTCGGTGTTCCCGCCGCCGTGCGATGGGCCGCCAAGCGCGGTCTCCCGTGCGTCAGTATCTTCGACCACGCATGGGGGCGAACGCTGGAGATGATCCTCGCTGACACCCATGCGCCGGTGACGCCCCGCCAACGCACGCAGTGGCGCAACCTCGTCGCCGCCGTCCGCCGGGATGAGTCGTTTACGCGGAAACTGTTTCTCTTTCCGCAATTCATCTCGCCGCCGTTGTTCCGCGCTCACTGGCGGAGCGTTGCGCCACGCGCAGTGGTGAAACAGCTCTCCGGCGTGCTCGGCGGCACGGCCTCGTGGAACGAGCGGCGGGCACGAAAACATCTCGGTCTGAGCGCACCGGGTCGCATTGTGATGATCCAAGGCGGTGACACGCCGGCGTGGGATGCGCTGCTGCAACGGCTCGTTCCGGCTTTCCTCGACGCCAGCGCCGAACTCGAAGCCCGGCGGCTCAACGTGGTATTTTACATTCCACAGCGCATCGCCGATCGCGTCGCCATCGCACGCCTAGCCGATCCCGCCATTGCCCGCCGATGTCCGCGTGTCCGTGCCTTTGCTCCGGTGCCCGGTGGCACAACGCAGGAACTCTTCCCGTTCGTGGACCTGCTCGTCACGCGCGCCGGCGGCGGCACGGTCAACGACGCCATCGCGTGCCGCACGCCGTTTGTGTGTGTGCGCGAGCGGAGCCAGTCGCAGGTGGAAGCAACGCTCATAGCGTGCGTGCGCCGCGGCCTGACACGCGTGGTGGACAGCGCCGCACTGGAAGCCGACCCATTGCGCACGATCCTCTCCGAAGCCGGCCGCGCGTGCGTCAACCGGAAGATGGTCGCCACCATGCGAAGGATTCCCAACCACGCCGAGAGGAAACTGGTGCGCGAAATCCTGCGCGGGTTTATGGCGAGGCAGGCTTCTTCAGGTGCTTGTCGAAGAACGCCTCGACCCTCCGCATGATCTCCGGCCCGCTGAAGCCGTGGCCAGCGCCCTGGACGGTGTGGAACGTGACCTCGACACCGGCTTTCTTCAACGCGGCATCGAGCAGAACGCTCTGGTGATGCGGCACGAGCCGGTCCTTGTCGCCGTGCATGATGAGGAACGGCGGGTCGTCAGGCGTGACGTAGGTGATCGGGTTGGCGGCGCGAGCCTTGTCCTTGTTTTCCTGAACCGGGCCGCCAATGAAGAGCGACTCGGGCGAATCGGCCGCATCGTGGTTGAACGGCTTGCCCGGAGTGAGCGCATGCGCCTCCATCTGCGTAAAATCGGTCGGGCCAAACCAATCGCACACGGCCTGCACGCGGCTGCTGAATTCAAGATTGCCGCCGCTGCCTTCGAGTTGTTTCACGCCGCCGCTGGTGCCAAGCAGCGCCACGAGGTGGCCACCCGACGACGAACCCCACGCGCCAAAGTGATCGGGGTCAAGGTTGTGTTCTTTGGCGTGTGCCCGCAGCCAGCGCACGGCGGCCTTGCAGTCCTCGATGGCCGCCGGAAAAACCGCCTGTCCGCTGAGCCGGTAGTTGAGGCTCGCCACAGCGTGCCCGCCACGGGTGAGAGCCATCGCGGGACATTGCGCCTTGTCGCCCGAGCGGAACGCGCCCCCGTGAATCCAGATGACCAGCGGCAACGGTCTGTCGCTCTTCAGAAGATAGAGATCAAGCGACTGCGCCCTGCCGCCGCCGGGAACATACTCGATGTCGCGCAGTGCGCGCACCCCTTCCGGCAACGGCCGCGGCCCCTGTGGCCGGCGCGATGGAGGTTGTTGGGCATGAGTTGTCACAGCGGGCAGAAAGAGTAATGCAGCCAGTCCGGCGAGCAAGAACCGAGTGGCCTTCATGATGGCCCCCACGATTGGCTGATTGGCGCGCTTTGCACACCTGCTACAACGCTTCTGCCCTCCGTCTTATTGGCAACCGGGCAACGCAAGCTCACCACAGCGCATTTTGCACGGCGAGAATCTGCTGTGCCACAAGCCATCGGTAAACGTCGAATTCGGCGGGCGACCAGAGATCGTCGTGTTTGTATTTCGCCTGCACGCGGATGGAGTCCCAGGCGAACTTCAACTCGCGCTCCGCCTTCGTTGCGGCATCCTGCGCCGCCGGCTTGCCGCTCTTCTTCGCCTCGGCAATGAGTTGCTCCAGCGTGTGGATGTAACGGTAATCGTCGTAGCCTTCGCGATACGCCTCCCACATCGCGACGGGAATCGGCGCGCCATCCTGCTCGCTGCGGTTGAAGAAATCCATCGAGGAGCTGTCGAGGTAATTCCACGGGTCGCCGCCGCTGGCCTGGTAAATCCACGGGATGAGCGTGAGGAATCCGCTGCGCCAGAAACCGAAGCCGTAGGTCATTCGCGCGCCGGTCACCGGCGTGTGGTCGTTCTCGCCGTTGACGTGGTTGGGGTAGCACCAATATTCCACCTTCCGCGCCTTCATGTCGGCAAGCACCGTCTCGCGGTCCGGAGCAAACGGCTGTGTGCTCCACACGTCAATGAACGGCCGCATCGGCTCGAACTGCTCGTGCGTGGGGTTCGCCGTCACGTAGGTCCGCACGCCAGCGGCCTTGCACGCCTTCAACACCTTCACCATGAAGTTGACCGCGTCGGGGTTCGTGCTTGGCTCATCCACCGGATAATAGAGGAACTCCGGCCAGCCGCGCTCCTTTCGGCCAGCCTCGATCGCGCGAACCATCGCTGTCATTTCGCGGCTGAACTCCTCCGGCGGATCCTTCACGCCGTGCAAGTGCGAGCCGGGATGCTCCTTCATGTATTTGGCGTAAACGCCGCCGCTGTTGATGCCCATGACCATCGGGCCGACGAAGCCGTGTTTTTTCCACATCTCAACCTTGGTGGCCAGCGTGTCCCACTTGAGGTCGAACTTCCCGTCCTTGTCCGCGGCCGGGCACCAGAGCGAGAGCACCACGTTGCGCGTGCCGTGGGCAACCATGTCGGCGTGCTCCAAGTCGGCTTTGCGCGTCCAATACTCGCGCGAAACATCGTCCTTCGCCTCGGCAGCGCGGTCGAGCGGATGATGATAGTAGATGCCGAAAATCTTCGTCGGATCCTCGCGCAACTTGAACGGCAACACTCGCAGCTTGACCGGCACAACCGCTTTGCCGCCGGCGCAGGTAAACGTGACGTTGCCGCGATACTCGCCCGCCGGGGCGTTGTCGGGAACGCGGATCGTCAGCCAGAAACGCGCATTCTCGCCAGCCTTGAGGTCCCCGCCCTTGAACCGCTCCAGCACGTCGGGCACGACGCGGCAGCGATGAAGCACCGTGTAATTCGGCCGCGCCAGCATATAGCGAACGCGGCGCACTTCGATGTTCTTCGCGGGCACCGGACCGATGGCGCTCACGCTGACCTTCGCGTTGGCGAGGTCGCGCAACGGCCGGACGATGAAGTTCACCGGCTCAAACTCGCCCGGCGTCGCGAATGCCCGCAGTTCGGGGTTGAGGTCTTCGGCGCGCGGGTTGGTGTGGGGATAGATGCATTCGAGATAGTGCCGCGACCAGACGGCGAAGCCGCGTTTCTCGTCCGCGGCGCCCAGCGCCGGCATCGGGCCGGTCGGCGGCTCCGCTTCCTGCTTCCACTTCGCCCACTCCGCCGGTGGCATGCGGAAGGTCCATTCCTCAAACGGCGCGATGATCTCCTTCTGGACGCGCGGCGCGTCGGCGTCCGTCCACGCCATGGCGGCGTTGACGACCCACTTGCTACGCGGCGCAAACTTGATGGCCAGCGGCTCCTTGCCAGCAGTGGCGCGGAACCGCAGCGTGCGGAACTGGTAGCAGCCTTCAATCCGGACGCGCTGCGTCTGATCACCGACCTGCACGGTGAAGTCAAAGAACTGCGCCCGATACTTCGAATCGCTCGTGCCGCAGACGACGTAGAGGTGGCAGTCACCCGACGGCGCGGTGATGAGGAACGAATTCGCGCTTTCGCCAATGACGGCGTCTTCCGTGATCGGGTTGGTCCAGATGGGCGGCTGTTCCTCACGGCCGCGGCTCTTGTTCTCGATCATCTCGCGGTAGGCGCGCGCCGATGAGGTGAGGCCGTCCTTGTTCTGCCATCCAAAACCGGCTTGCGCATCGAAGACGGTGGTGTGGGTTGCTTTCGTGAAGCCGGTCCAGACATCGGACTTGGCCGTGCCCATGTCGTAGAGCAGCGGCGCGGCGTGGGCGGTGATGGCGAGGGCAAGAACGGGGCTGATGCGTATTGCGTATTGTGTGAGGCGCATGATCATTTCCTCCACGGAGATTCGACGAGACGGACTTTGGCTGTAACCGGTTGCGGATTGCCGGCAACGCGCGCGGCCAGTTCGTAGTCGCCCGGTAACAACTTCTTGCCGCCAAGGTCGAGCGCGACGCGTTGCGGGCCGCGCTCCACAGAAGCCGTGACTTGGGCGACGGTCTGGCCGTCCCGGCGCAATTCGCACGTCAATTCCGTTCGCTGGCCGGGCCGGGTGCCAGCGAGTTTGAGCTTCACCGGGATGACCCGTTCGCCAGCAAACATCACCGCCGTTTCCGCCGCAAAATCCAGGATCGTCGGCTGCGCGTAACGGAGCAGCGCGAGGTCGTCGATGAACAGGTCAAGCTGATCCGCGTGTTTGTAGTTCGCCTCGGCGATGTGGAACTGGAGGCTCCGCACGTCGCCGGGTTGCGGCAGCGCCGACACCGGGACCGTGATCTCGACCCACTCCCCTTTTCTCAACTCCGCCAGCGGACGGTGCAGCGCCGTGGCTCTATCAGGCGCATGAATGCCGAGGCCGACCGCCTCCTTCGGCAACGCGGCTCGCGTTGTGTCGGTGTAAATCCACATGTGCAGATAGTCCCACGCCGACCAGTCGCGCGACGGGCTTTCGGGGATGGCGCGGCTGACGCGCGGCCACCCGATGGGATACTTCTTCTCGCCGGCGTAGTAGTCCACCGTGACGTGCCAGTGCAGCGCCGATGGCCCTGTCTTCACGCGCGCCGTGGAGACCTCGACAGTGGATTCCGCCGGCGACCAGCCTTTCGCGGACGCGCCGCCGAACAGGAGTTGTTTTTCCATCACCGGCGACTGCGCGAGCGCCGTCGCGGTCGCCGCCAACATGACTGCCAGGATGATTGGCTTCACACGCGCATTCTGCGCGAAGCATGGCCCGTCAGGCAAAGGTTATTTGAGCCGTGCGGGTCACGGCGACATCGTTCTGGGGAATTGCTCCGTCCAGTCAAACCACGGCGCGGCATGCCGCCGGGCGCGAAAACTTGTTTGTGCTGCGTTGCGCTATCGGCTAGGAAAGCTGGGATATACACCCATGCTTGAAACAACCTTGAACGCGCAGGTGACGCAAAGAACCGAAGTCAGTCCGGGGCTGCTGATCCTGAGAGTCGCGCCGGTGGGCTGGACGTTCCCGGATTTTACGCCGGGCCAGTTCACGGTCATGGCACTGCCAGGATCGGCCGTGCGGTGTGAAGGGGCGGAAGATGAACTACAGGCGCCTGATCCGCAAAAGCTCATCCGCCGCGCTTACTCCATCGCTTCGTCATCCGTCGAGAAGGAGTATCTGGAGTTCTACATCTCGCTGGTGCGTTCGGGCGGCCTGACGCCGAGGCTGTTTGCGTTGGAACTCGGGGATCGCTTGTGGCTGTCGCCGAAATGCACGGGCATGTTCACGCTGAAAGACGTGCCGGAGGATAAACACGCTGTCTTCATCGCCACAGGCACGGGTCTCGCGCCCTACATGAGCATGCTCCGGACGTATCTGGAGATGAACAAGCCCCGGAAGTTCGCCGTGTTGCACGGCGCCTACCACTCCTGGGACCTCGGCTACCGCACGGAGCTTTTCACCCTCCAGCGTCTCTGTCGGAATTTCGCCTACATGCCCATTATCAATGAGGCGCAAGGCGAACCCATCCCATGGAAAGGCCCGACAGGTTTCGTTCAGGATCTGTGGAAAGGCGGCGTCATAAAGGCAGCGTGGGGTTTCCAACCAACCCCAGAGAACACGCACATCTTCCTCTGTGGCCACCCCGCCATGATCGAATCCGTCACCTCGATCCTCATCGGTGAGGGCTTTGCCGAACACAGTCCCCAGAAACCCGGCCAGATCCACACGGAGAAATTCTGGTAGCAGGAAGCGTCTGCCGTTTCAGCCGGTTCGCCGGCTTGACTTCACGACGCCGAATCCTACCATGCCAGTTTCAACACCATGACTATACCCATTGACATCCTTTCTCGCGCCGCAGCGCAGGCACGCGGGTTGGCTATTGACGCTGTGCATGCCTGCAGTTCCGGCCATCTCGGTCTGCCGCTCGGCTGCGCCGAAATCGGCGCGGCGCTCTACGGTTGCGCGCTCCAGCACAACCCCGACCAGCCACGGTGGATCAACCGCGACCGTTTCGTGCTCTCGGCCGGCCACGGCAGCATGTTCCTTTACACATGGCTTCATCTCTCCGGCTATGACCTGCCGTTGCAAGAGTTGAAGAACTTCCGCCAACTCCACAGCCGCACGCCGGGTCACCCGGAGTTCCGCGAAACACCCGGCGTCGAGGCCACGAGCGGGCCGCTCGGCCAGGGCGTGGGCAACGCCGTTGGCATGGCCCTCGCCGCCAAGATGGCCGCAGCGAAGTTCAATACCCCGGCTCACACCATCCTTGATCACCGCGTCATCTGTCTCGCGGGCGACGGTTGCTTGCAGGAAGGGGTCGCGGCCGAGGCATCGGCATTCGCCGGACATTTCGGCTTGGACAACCTGATCCTTATCTACGATTCCAATGATGTCACCCTCGACGCGATGGCAAAAGCCACGCAGAGCGAGGATACCGCGAAGCGCTACGAAGCTTACGGCTTCGAGGTGCAGACTGTGAACGGCCACGACATCCGCGCATTCGTGGACGCAGTGACGAAGGCCAGGAACACCCGCAGCGGCAAGCCGCAGTTCATCATCGCCAAAACCCTCATTGGCAAAGGCATTCCAGAAGTCGCTGGCACCAGCAAGGCCCACGGCGAAGGCGGCGCGAAGTTCGCCGACGCCGCGCGCAAGGGTCTGGGTCTGCCCGACGAACACTTCTACGTTTCCGACGACGTGCGCGCTTATTTTGCCGGGCACAAGAAGCAACTCGCTGCCAGCTATGAGAAATGGAACTCGCTCTTCCAGGCATGGCGCGCGGCGAACCCCGCCCTCGCGACGCTGCTGGACGGAGGCCTTAACAACACAGTGCCGGCCGGTTTGATTGGCAAACTCCCGTCATTCCCGGCCGACGCAAAGATCGCCACACGCAAGGCGGGCAGTGATCTGCTCCAGCCGCTGGCGGAAGCAATGCCGTTGCTGCTCAGCGGCAGCGCCGATCTGTTCGGTTCCACGTTGAACTACATCGCCGCCAGCAAGGATTTTTCGCGTGAGAATCCAACCGGCCGCAATATCCGCTTTGGTATTCGCGAACACGGCATGGCCGCCATCCTGAACGGCATCGCTTATCACGGCGTGTTTCGCGCGGCGGGCGCAACGTTCCTGGTTTTCGCCGACTACGCGCGCCCGGCGATGCGCATCGCCGCATTGGCGTCGCTGCCGGTGATCTACATTTACACGCACGACTCCATCGGTGTCGGCGAGGACGGCCCGACGCATCAGCCGGTGGAAACCGTCAGCGGCCTGCGTGTGATGCCCAACCTCGATGTCATCCGCCCGGCGGACCCGGAGGAGACGGTTGGCGCATTCGTCGCCGCGCTGGAACGCGTCAACGGCCCGACGCTGCTTTGCCTGACGCGCCAAGCGGTGCCGATGCTCAACCAGATTCCAGTCGCGCAACGCCGCGAAGGCGTGCTGCGTGGCGGCTACATCGCGCTCAAGGAGAGTTCCAAGCTGAACCTGATCCTCATCTCCTGCGGCAGCGAATTGCAGCTCGCGCTCGACGCCGCCAAACAACTCGGCGACGGCGTGCGCGTGGTGGCA
>JBAZIR010000137.1:0-13044 GCA_041651735.1 Verrucomicrobiia bacterium
CCGCGTGTTCTACGGTCGCGGCGAAACGGCGTGGACAATCAGCGAGAAAGCCTTCCTTGGCACGCCCAATCTGATCACGTTCAGCGGCGAGTATCTGCAAAACGTGAACGACGGCTGGGAGTCTAAAGGCTACGGAACCCGCGGCTGGACAGGCCAGATTACGTATGGCGCGTCGAAGAAACAGGGCCAGTGGCAGGTGGGCTACCAGTACAAGAGGCTCGAAGCGAACGCGACCTGGGACATGTTCACAGATTCCGACTGGGGCTCCAGTGGCGGCACGGACCGCAAAGGCCACGTCTTCATGGCCACCTACAACATCCGTGACTGGTGGACGCTTGGCATGAAGACATTCCTGACTGAGAAGATCAGCCGTTCTTCCGGCGGCACCGGCGGCGCTGCTGCCGGCAACAGTCCGGCGGACATTCTCCGCGTCCAAGTGGACACCGTCGTCAAGTTCTGAACAAAGGGAACCCGCACTCGCTCCCCTGACCGGCTGTGGGGGTGCGTCCGAGCGCACCCCCGCAGTTCGGCAGAGAGATTAACTGAACCGAAACAAGTCCGTAACCTGATCGTAACAAACATCTGAGAGGTTGATAAGGAGACAAGAACAATGAACACACGTTTTGCAAAGACATTAGCCGTGGCTGCCACGCTTGCAGCCGCCGCCTCCACATACGCGGCCAGCATTACCGTCAAAGGCTCCGACACACTAGTGATTCTCGGCCAAAAGTGGGCGGAGGTCTATATGAAGAAGAATCCCGGTACGGCCGTGCAGGTGACCGGCGGAGGCTCCGGCACCGGTATTGCTGCGCTGCTTAATGGCACCACCGACATTTGCAACGCCTCGCGTTCGATGAAGACCAAAGAGATTGCGTCGTTCGTCGCAAAGTCCAAGGGGGTTCGCCCGCACGAATACAAGATGTGCTTGGACGGCATCTCGGTCTATATGAACAAGGGCAATCCGGTAGAGAAGCTGAGCTTCCCACAGTTAGAAGGCATATTCATCGGCAAGATCACCAATTGGAAACAGGTCGGCGGCAATGACGCGCCAATTTCGCTCTACGGCCGCGAGAACTCCTCCGGCACCTACGAGTTCTTCAAGGAGCATGTGCTCAAGGGCAAGGACTTCGCGGCGGCGACCAAGACGATGCCCGGCACTGCGGCGGTCATCCAAGGTATCGCCAGCGATGCGAACGGCGTCGGTTATGGTGGAGTCGCTTATGGCGAGGGTGTCAAGGCTGTCTGCGTCAGCAAAGTGGACGGCGGCGACGCGATTGCTCCTTCCGAGGAATCGGTGCTTTCCGGCAAGTATCCGATCTCCCGTTACTTGTTCAACTATGTGGATCCGAAGAAAGACAACGGAGCTGTAGCGGCCTATATCAACTGGTGCCTCAGTGATGAGGGCCAGGCGGTCGTCAAAGACATCGGCTTCTTCCCGTTGCCGAAGAACCTGCGATAAGCAGAATCTGACGTGGCCCCATCACGACGGCGGTAATGGTCTCCGAGACAGACCACAAGATCGAAGAGGGGCTTTGACTCGTATGAGTAGAGGAAGTCAAAGCCCTTCTGATCTTCTGATGGCAGGCGGCGAAGGTCGCTCAGGAGCATAGAGTGAACATCAGCACGGCAATGCAAGCGCCTATCAATAACGGATATGGTTCGCCGCAAAACGGCGCGCTGGCCCGACGCGTCTCGCTTGCGGCGGCCATCGTCCGCCGCAAGACGCGTTGGGGCGAGTGGCTGGTCGAACGCGGCATCTTCTTGGTGTCGCTGTCGGCGATCCTAATGATCTTTCTGATCTTCATCTTCGTCGGTCGGGAGGCATTGCCGGTGGCGATGGGGCGGACCAACAATTCGCGTGCACAGAAGCCCATTGCGGTCAGTGAGATCCCCAAGCTTTCGCAGCAGAAACTCGCCGCCTACCTCGGCGTGCCGGCCGCCGATCTAAAGACGTTTGATTTCGACACGTTGAAGCAGCTTGTGGAACTCAAGGGGCAGGAACTACAGGAGATCGCCAATCCCGACGCGCGCTTCAACACCACCAGTTGGAGCATGATGCTCGAACCCTATCGGTGGCACGGCTACGACAAGGCCGAATACATCTGGCAGCCGGTGAGCGAGATTCCGAAATTCAACATGATTCCGCTCATCATTGGCAGCTTGAAGGCGACGCTGGTGGCGCTGTTGCTTTCCATTCCGCTCGGCGTGGGCGCAGCCATCTACGTTTCACAACTCGCCAAGCCGGTTTTGCGCGAGATCATCAAACCAACCATTGAGTTGCTGTCCGGCATTCCATCGGTGGTGCTGGGTTTTTTCGCGCTCATCGTCCTGGCCAGCGGGATGCAGGCGGTGTTTGGCTATGAATCTCGCCTGAATGCTTTCGTTGCCGGCGTTGCGCTGGGTCTGACCGTCATTCCGATTGTCTTCACGATCTCCGAAGACGCGCTCAGCAGCGTGCCGAAAGCCTATACACAGGCCGCGCTCGCGCTCGGCGCGTCGCCTTGGAAAGCGGCGTGGCAGGTGGTGCTGCCGGCGGCGGTGCCGGGCGTGTTCGCGGCGTGCGTTCTCGGTTTCGGCCGTGCCATCGGCGAGACGATGGTGGTGCTGATGGCTTCCGGCAATGCGTCCATCGTGTCGGCCTCAGTCTTTGATTCCTGCCGCACGCTGACGGCTTCGATTGCAGCAGAATTGGCCGAGGTTGTTTTTGGAGGCGACCACTACCGCATCCTGTTCCTGCTCGGCGCACTGCTGTTTACGGTGACGTTTGTCACGAATCTCGCCGGCGACGTGGTCGTGCACCGGTTGAAGCAACAACTGGAAGGGAAACACTGACGCCATGCCACTGCGGCGCAAGAAGACCGATTGGCAATCGTTTGGTTTCACCGCCGCGACGGGGTTGATGACCGCCAGCATCGTCGCGATGGTGTTCATCATCCTTGGCAACCTCGCTTGGAACGGCGCGGCACAGATGTCGCTGCACTTCGTCTTTGGCGGCACGAAGGAAGGCATGTTCGACGCGGCAAAGGCCGGCGTGTTTCCGATGATCTTCGGCACGGTGGCGCTGGTGGTGCTCATGACCATCGGCGTCCTGCCGGTTGGCGTGATCACGGCGATTTACCTTAGCGAGTATGCGCGCTCCACCAGCGCCGTGACGCGCGTCATTCGCGGCGCGATTAACAACCTCGCCGGCGTGCCGTCCATCGTATTCGGCCTTTTTGGTCTCGGCTTCTTTGTCCAGTTCCTCGGCGGCGGCATTGACAAGGTGTTTTGCGGAGGCCAGTTGACCTACGGCAAACCCGCTCTGGTCTGGGCCGCTGCAACCATGGCGGTGCTGACGCTGCCGGTGGTGATTGTTGCGACCGAGGAGGCGTTGCGCGCGGTGCCGAAAGGCCTGCGCGAGGGGAGCATGGCGCTGGGCGCGACCAAGCTGGAGACGATCCTCAAGATTGTGCTGCCGCAAGCCCTGCCCGGCGTCATTACCGGCGCCATCCTGGCCGTCGGTCGCGGGGCGGGCGAGGTAGCGCCGATCATGTTCACTGGCGCGGCCTATTACCTCGCACACCTGCCGGGTCATCTCTCGGACCAGTTCATGAACCTTGGCTACCATGTCTTCGTGCTTTCCACGCAGTCGCCTGACATCGAGCGCACCAAACCGATTCTGTTCGGCACAGTACTGGTATTGTTGGTGCTTACGTTCTTGTTGAATGCTGCGGGCGTCATCGTTCGCAGCCGGATTCGCGCTCGCGCTCGCCAAACCCATGGATAACCCAAACGGCAAACCCATTGTTGAAATCAGCGGCCTGAACTTCTGGTATTGGCCGAAGCAGGCGTTATTTGATATCAACCTCGCCATCCAGCCCAATCGCACCACGGCGTTCATTGGGCCGAGCGGTTGCGGCAAGAGTACGCTGCTGCGCTGCCTCAACCGCATGAACGACCTCAATGATGAGCAGCGGATCGAAGGGGCGATTGTCATGCACGGCATGAACATCCGCGCGCCGGAAGTGGATGTCATCGAATTGCGCAAGCGTGTTGGCATGGTGTTTCAGAAATCGAATCCATTCCCGAAATCCATCTTCGAGAACATCGCCTACGGGTTGCGCGTCCAAGGCAGGAACAAAAAGTCAGTCCTGGAGGAACGGGTCGAGTCCAGCCTGCGGCGGGCGGCGTTGTGGGAGGAGGTCAAGGACCGGCTGAATGAATCCGCCCTGTCGCTTTCCGGCGGCCAGCAGCAGCGCCTCTGCATTGCGCGCACCATCGCCGTGGAGCCGGACGTGGTGTTGATGGACGAGCCGTGCAGCGCGCTGGATCCGACGGCCACGGCGAAGATCGAGGAGTTGATCCAGGATCTGAAACGTTATTACACGATCATCATCGTCACCCACAACATGCAGCAGGCGACGCGATGCAGCGACTTTACGGCTTTTTTTTATCTTGGGCGTGTGGTTGAATTCGACACAACGACCAAGATTTTTACGAATCCTGCGAACAAGCAAACCGAGGACTATATTACAGGGAGATTTGGCTGATCATGGAACTGCACTTCGACCAAGAACTTGCACAGCTCAAAGAGAAGCTGCTGCTCATGTCGTCGCTGACCGAACAGAATGTCGCGTTGGCGATCAGGGCGTTGGTGGAGCGTGACGATATGGCAGCCACCAAGGTTGAGCGGGACGACGACCTTTTGGATAAACTTGAAATTGAGATCGACGGCCTTGGCATTCGGTTGTTGGCGCTGCGCCAACCCAAGGCGAGCGATTTGCGGCTGATCACCACAGCCATGAAGATTTCCACGGACCTGGAAAGGATGGGTGACCGGGCGGTCACCATTGCGCGGCGCGCGGTGGAGTTGAACAAGGAGCCGGAGTTGAAGCCCTTGGTGGACATTCCGCGCATGGCGGCAATCTGCCAGAGCATGATCCGGGATACGTTGGACGCGTTTGTTTACCAAAAGACCGATCTCGCGCGTCAGATGATCCAACACGACAATGAAGTGGATCAGTTGAATCGTAAGGTTCAAGGCGATCTGACGGAACTGATGCTTCGTGATTCGCAGACCATCGTCCGCGGGTTGAAGCTCATGCGCGTGGCTCAAAGCTTGGAACGGATTGGCGACCACACCGCCAACATTGCCGAGGAAATCGTTTACCTTTACGAAGCGCGTGATATCCGCCATCACCAGGAGAATGTGGCGGTCTGATTCGTGCTGGGTGACCAATGCGCGATAGGTTGATTTGCTTGTAACGAGCAACGCACAAGCCATACAGATCACAACATGGAAACACTCTTCATCGCCGTTGTTGTGATTGCGCTGGTGTTCGAATACACCAACGGCTTTCACGACGCTGCCAACGCCATCGCGACTTCCATTGCCACACGGGCGCTGCGTCCGTGGCAGGCGCTCTTGATGGCGGGCGTGTTGAACATCGTCGGCGCGTTGATTTCCACCTCCGTGGCCGCCACGGTCGCGAAAGGCATCGTGGATTCCAACGTCGTGACGCTGGAAACGGTGCTGGCGGCGCTGATCGGCGCGATCGCATGGAACCTGCTGACGTGGTATTATGGCATTCCCTCCAGTTCATCACATTGCCTGATTGGCGGGATTGTTGGCGCAACGCTGGCAACCTCGGGTACCGGCGTCCAGTGGATGAAGATTCTGGAGAAAGTCGTTGTGCCCATGGTTGTGTCGCCGCTGATCGGGTTCGTCGTGGGCATCCTACTGACGGTGGCGCTGGCTTGGACCTTCCGACGTTCCCCTTACGGCAAGGTCAACCACTGGTTCAAATACATTCAAACCGCGTCGGCGTCCTTGATGGCGCTTTCGCACGGCCAAAACGACGCGCAGAAGACGATGGGCATCATTCTGCTCGCGCTCGTGGCGGCGGGTCATCTCCCCGCGACTGCCGATGTGCCACTTTGGGTGAAGCTTTCTTGCGCGATCGTCATGGGTCTCGGTACCTTGGCCGGTGGCAAGCGCATCATCAAGACCATGGGTATGAAGATCGCCCAACTGCGTCCTGTGGATGGTTTCGCGGCGGAAACGGCTGCCTCCGCCGTATTGCTGGCGACGGGCCACCTCGGCTTTCCGGTCTCTACAACGCATGTCATTACCGCTTCCATCATGGGCGTCGGCGCGACTCATCGCATCAAAGCCGTCCGCTGGGGCATCACGCGTTCCATTGTTATCGCGTGGATATTGACATTGCCTGCTTCGGCGCTGATCGGCGGAAGTGTCGCCTATCTTTTCAAGGTGCTGGTCCGCGCCGGCCTGATGCATTGACAGCAGTTGCTTGGTTCCCCTGTGGAAATCTGCTTCTTGCGTCACGTCGTTCTCAAGAAAGGCGGTTTTTGCAGGCTCACGGTGAGTGAATTGAGGCACGGGCGTTGTGCCACGCTGGATTGGATGCTCATGCCAGGCCAGCGGCGGCGTCTTGCATGAAATGACTGGTTCGGCTGCGCATGGGGGATCTCAGGCGGTGAACGGCAATTGCATCTGTCCTCGATTGATCAGAAATGTTGAGGCGGGTTCGCCAAAAATGTTTGGCTCGGTCGCGCGCATCGACGCCGCCTTTTCGCTGGCGCGAAACAAGGTGATGGAAACGTCCTGGTTCTCGCGAATGCATTGTTTGATGGCGTCGGGATGTTTTTCGCAGTTCAACAGCGTTTTCCAAGAGTAGATGTGCTTGGGTTTGTGGAAATCGCTGTTGGCGATATAGGGGAGACGTTGCAGGCCGACAGGATTGAAAATATTGTCTCGGTTGGCAATCTCCCACGCGTCGAGCAAAGACGCGAATTCGTCTTGATGTTCCCACAAGTAGAGCGTGTCGCGTTCCCACCTCCCTTTCATGACATGCGGGTGCGCCGCGACAGCAAGACCGCGCTGCTGGTGGATGGCGGCGATGAGCGCCTTGATTTGGGCGTCCGGACGAACAGGTGTTTGCAGGTCCACGGCCAATAGATGGGCCGAGGAGTGTTTGGAAAGACCGTCCTTGTTGAATTCCAGCCCGCCCATCAGAACCATTCCGTATTTTGCCCAAGCCCTTTGTTTTTCGCGCGAGATTGCATCGAAATACTCCTCGATGCGATTCCAAGGCATGGTCAGCCCGCTCATGTTGGCGATGCGGCCCACGAGGCTGCATTGCTCGGCTATGTGGTCAGTTACGCACAAACAGTCGAACCGGCGCTGGCCGTAAAAATCAACGAGTTCGCGGAGGGTCAGTTTGCCATCGGAGAACGTGGTGTGCGTGTGGAAATCACAGAGTAACGGTTTGCGTGGTTCCAAAACGGATGGGAATGAGACACCCACCGGCAAATCGCCTGAGCCTTCGCGTGACGAAGAATCAGGACTTGAGTCCGCATCGCCCCGGACGATCTTATCCAACACCAGCTTGGCGATACGCAGCGCGGCATCGGGCAGGCTGTGACGGGTAACTGCCGACTTCCAACGGTGCCAAAGCCTGGCGTCGGCGGCGAAAGCATTCTGGACGAGAGCGGCCACGTCGTCATGGCGCGTGGCCACGGCCCCGATGCCAAGAGAAGTGACCAGCTTGGCGTTTCCCTCCTCCTGTCCTGGAATGATTCGATTGATGATGATGGGACAGCGCGCTGCAAGGGCTTCCTGAATCATGGCGCCGCCGGCTTTGGAGATGACGAGATGGCTTGTGGCCAGCAATTCCGGCATGCGGTTGGTCCAGCCGAAGACACGCGCACGTTTGCCGGCGCGAGCGATGCGCTTGTTAAGGTTGCGCTCCAGTCTGGGTTGCGAACCGCAAACGATGGTCAATTCGATATCCGGCATCGCCAGCAGTTTTTCGATCACTTGGCCGGATGCGCAATTGCCATGCTGGATGACGTAGAGGACTCGCTTTGGCTCGCCGCGGGTGACAACCGGCGTTGCTTGCGTTTGGGCCAGCTCATAGAACCACGGAGACACGGGAAAACCACAGGCGAAGGTCTTCGTCTGTGGAATACCCGCGTCGTGCAGCACCTTTGCGGAGAGGCTGTTCGGGACGAAGTAGTAATCGGATGGCGACTTGTGCCAGATGGAGTTCACGCTGATCGAGTCTGTCACAACCGTGATCTTCTGAAAACGACGCTCCCGGTAACTCTCGAAGATCTGGTCAATAATGTAATTATACGCGGGGTAGGTCGAGATCACAGCGTCAGGCTCGGTTGTGATCAGTATTCGGAACAACTCCTGCCGCAACTTGCGGAGTCGGCGCAGCAGTTTCGCAACGATGGAGGTTCGGTCTATCGTGCGATAGGCGCACCCCCAGACGCGCGGCGCGTGGTTTACGATGGCGAGGAAGACGCGCTTGATAAGCTCGCTGCGCTCGCCGTAGCAGAGCTTGATAAGGTCCAGCACTTCCACTTGCACGTCTGGAGCGGCATCAACGAACGCATCCCGCAATGCGACTGCAGCCGCGTTGTGGCCGTTTCCGAAGCCTGCTGTAAGAATCAGAATCTTGCGCATGGTCAAAGCATTCCTTTCAACCAATACGCTCCAACACTAGAGCGGGCATGTGACAGCGTTGACGCGGTCAGGTCACGATACGTGAACATCCTTCCATGCCTCGTTGTCCGGGGAAGCCGTCGGGGAGTCTTGTCACACACTGTTCACACGGCTGCCACGCGACTGCCTTTTGGATAGGGGAAGATGCAGCAGACAAACGCAGCCAGGAGACGTATGTTCGACGTGAGAAAGACCATTGAAATCAGCGCCCGATGCAAGACCGTGCCAGGCGTTGTGGATGCACTGTTCGACGCGATGGCCGTGCCATCGACCAAGTTGCTGACGTTCTGTGCCACGGACAGCGAAGGGGAGATATCGGTCTCGTTGGTCGCCGAAGAACTGGACGACGTCGTCTCGATTCTGAGAACTGCGGGTTTCGAATGCCACGGAAAGCAGGTCGGACAGTAACTCAACCTAGCCATGGGGTAGGCGTGTGAATATCACCTGTGAGAGAAAAAAACGGATTCTCATCATTGAGGATGAACCAGATTTTGCCGCCTTGATCGAGTACCGGCTGCAACGCAAAGGATATGAGACAGTGAAGGCGCTCGATGGTCGCAGCGGCGTGGAGGAGGCGGCTCGTTGCAGGCCCGATTTGATCGTGCTGGACCTGATGCTGCCGCAAATAACCGGCTTGGACGTGTGCCGGCTCATCCGAAGCGCACGGCCGGGAATCCATGTGCCGATATTCATCCTGACCGCGCTGGACTCCTCCTGTTACGTGGCGAAAGGATTCATGTATGGCGCGGATGGCTATTTCATCAAGGGCACTCAAATGCACGACTTGCTGAGGGAAATAGACGTTGTTTTTATGGGCGGAAGACCGGCGGATGCGGAGTCCGTGTCGGCTTGATGCCCGGCCAGGGCCGTTTCGATGCGTTCTAACATCTCCGGCAGCTCGTGCGATTTGTTGAAGCAGCCGTCTGCGCCGGAAACCAGGCCCTTGGTTCGGCAGTCGGGCAAGTCTAGAGCGGTGAGAATGTAAATGGGCACACAACCCACTTCGGGCAGCCCCCGGATCAGGCGGCAAACTTCCAGCCCCACCATTTGTGGCAACATCAGGTCGAGGACAACCACGTCTGGCCGCTCGTTCTGCACCTGTCGCAATCCGCTCAAGCCGTCGAAGGCCTTGATCGTCTCGTAGCCTTTCCGCTCCAAGCGATATGCCAGCATGGTGGCAAAATCGTTCTCATCTTCAACAATGAGGATCTTCTTCCGCCGCAGCGCCGCTGTATTGATCACGGCTCAATGAAGCGTGCGTGTGTGGCAAAGAAACGACGGTCGCGCGAAGAAATGGTGATATTTCGCGAACAGCAAGAGTCCATCCACCTTTGCGTGGGTGAAACCGAAACCCTGCCAATCACAACAGCGTGCTTGCCCTGTCGTTGGGGGGTGTTTAAAGTCCGGCCCATGCCTGCAAGAGTGATGAATATTTCGCCAGCAAACTGGCTGGTGGCGGCCTGCGTGTCGGCGCAGACCATCCAGCAGCTTCAACAGCGGCTGGGCATGGGCAAAGCGGCGTCGGCCACGCCAGGCGCGCCCGCCGGTCGTGGCGCGGACGTTCTGTTGGCGGAAAGCCGCAGGAGTTTCAACGAGTTTGTGAAGCGCTGCGAGAAGTCCTAGACAACCATGCCAGCCAATCTCTATCTCGTCTGCGGCAGCGAGGAGTATCTCGTCAAGGAGAACGCCCGCAAGTTGGTGAAGAAGCTCACGCCGGAGGGTGGCTCGGAGTTCTCGGTCGACATCGTGGACGGCAATGTCACCCGGGCCGACGAAGCGGTGAAAGCCGTTTACCGCGTGCTGGAGGCGGTCAACACGATGGGCTTCTTCTCCAGCAGGAAGCTCATCTGGCTCAAAGATGCCAACTTCTTCGGCACCGACAAGACTTCCGCTGCCGCTGCCGTCACCGAGGCCGCTGCCGAACTGGCTGGCGTCCTGAAGAAAGGTTTGCCCGTCGACGTGACGCTCATCGTCAGCGCCAGCGAGATGGACAAGCGCCGCGCGTTCTACCTCGCGTGCGACAAGCTCGGTGAAGTTGTGGTCTCGGATGCGATTGATCCATCGAAGGACCGGCAGTGGGAGGGCAAAGTCACCGATTTTATCACGGCGCACGCCCGGTCGCTCGGCAAGAACGTCAGCCGCCCGGGCGTTGCGCAGATCATCGAACTCAACGGCGCCAATCTTCGCCAGATCGAGACTGAACTGGAGAAAATCGCCGCCTATGTCGGCGACCGCGACACCATTGAGCTCGCGGACGTGCGCGCCGTCGGCAGTGCCTCGCGTGAGGCCATTGCGTGGGACCTCAACGACGCCGTCGGTGAGCGCCAGCTCGGCAAGGCGTTGCGGCTGCTCGACCGGCTCCTGTTCCAAGGAGAGGAAGTCATTGGACTGCTTTTCGCCGTGGCGTCGCGAGTGCGGCAGTTGCTGGTCCTGCGGGAACTGGTGGACCGCAAACTGCTGCGGCCCGGCGGCGAATACATGCAGCTCAAGGGTCAGCTTGAGCGGCTGCCCGCCGGCGTCCGCGACGAGTTGCCGGCCGACCGGAAGTTGAATCCGCTGTTGCAGCATCCCTTCCCGGTTTTCAAGACACTACAGCAAACCAGCAACTATACACGCCCGCAATTGATCCGCGTGATGCAGTGGCTGTTGGAAACCAACCAGCAACTTGTCACCAGCAGCCTGCCGGATCGGCTGGCGATGGAGGCATTGCTCGCCCGAATCATTACCGTCAAATGAACCGCTGTCGAGTCACCTCCGTATTGGCATTCGTCCTGGCCTGCGCCGCTGCTGTGGCGCAGGAGAGCTACCTTTGGTCGTTCGACCGCGATTCCGTCGGCCGGGTGCCATCTTACCTGCTCGCCGACACGAACTGGGTGGTGGCGGTGGACAGCGGCGCGCCGACGCAACCGAACGTCCTGACGGCGAGCGCCGAGGGTTGCACCAACGCGCTCGGTTCCGTCTGCTCCGTGCAGGAGTTCAAACTCGAACACGGCCGTCTCTGGACGCGGCTCAATGTTTTCTCAGGCGCGGCGGGCTTGGTGTTCCGGATGCGCGCCGCCGACAATTTCGACGTGCTGATGGTGACGCCGGACAGCAGCCGTCTGCAACTGATGGCGGTTCGCAACGGCGTGTCGCAAGAGTTGGCCAGCAGTGCGTTGAAGACGGCGTTCGGTCGTTGGCATCGGATGGGCGTCGAACTTGATGGCCGCACCATCGGCTGCTACTTCGACGGCGAGCTGCGCATGACCGCTGCCGAGGACCCCATGAGCGCCGGCAAGGGGACCATCGGCATGATTGTCGCCGGCGGAGGCCGGGTACACTTTGACGACCTGAATGTGGACGTGACCACCGCCGCCGAGCCGGCGCGCCGGGGCGAAACCGTTGTGCAGGTGTTTCTGGTTGGCGACCGGATTTCCATCGGCGATAACATCGTCACTTTGCCCCAATTGACGGAACGTTTGGGGCAACGGTTCGACAGCACACAGCGCCTGCTGTTGCTGGTGGATCGGAACATGGCCTACGAGCGCGTCGAACAAATTCTGAAAGCCGCTGTCACCATCGGTTTCGAGAAGATCTCCATCGAGCTGCGCAAGTAGCGCAGCGCGATTCGACCGCCTCATCGAATAGCTCCTGCGGCGTGTGCCATTTGACTTATGGCTGCTGGTATCTGAAGGTAGTGGAGAAATGGAATTCGAAAACAACCAACGGAGGCGATAATGATCAGCAGCAAAATCGAGAAGGCGATCAACAAACAGATCAATCACGAGTTCACCACTTCCTACACTTACCTGGCGATTGCCGCTTGGTTTGCCAGCAAGAATTTGGCGGGTTTCGCAAACTGGATGCAGGTGCAGCGCACGGAGGAGTTGACCCACGCGGCCAAGCTGTTCGACTTCCTTGTGGACCGTGGCGGCCGGGTGGAACTCGAAGCCGTCGGCAAACCGAAGGGCGATTACGGTTCGCCCAAGGACGCAATTGGGGCGGCGTTGAAGCTGGAGCAAGCCACGACCGCGCTCATCAATAAACTCTTCGATCTCGCTGCAGAGGAAAAGGACTACGCGACGCAGGGCTGCCTGCAATGGTTCGTGGACGAGCAGGTTGAAGAAGAGAAGAACGTCAGCGATATCCTCGCCAAGTTGGAAATGGCCGGCGACAGCAAAGGCACACTGCTGATGCTCGATCACCAGCTTGCCAAGCGCGGCAAATCCTGACGCGGTCTCCGCTTCCAACGCGGCGTCGTCGACGGATCGTCCCTGAAAGAAGACGGCGCGCTATTTCTTTGCCAGCGACTGGAAAGCCACGTGCTGCATGTAGTGGTCCAACAGGATGCAGGCCATGAACGCCTCGGCCACCGGCCACACGCGCGGCGCAATGGTCGGGTCACGCCGGGTCACGGCTGACAGGACGGCGTTCTCCAGCGACACCTTGTCGATGGTGTGTTGTGGCTTGGCGATCGTGGGCGTGGGCTTCACCACAAGGCGGCAGACGATCGGCTGGCCAGTCGCCAAACCGCCGGTGATGCCGCCGGCTTG
>JBAZIR010000138.1:0-13008 GCA_041651735.1 Verrucomicrobiia bacterium
ACCAAGTCCGGGAGCGCCGCCGGCAAAATCGTCCGCTACGACTGGACCTTCACCGACGGCTCCACCGCTGCCGGTCCCACCGTCACCCGCCGCTACAACCGCCCCGGCACCTATAGCGAGATTCTCAAAGTCACCGACGCCAAGGGCGATGTCGCGTACGACTTCGCCGTCGTCCAAGTCCTCGACAAGGCCAACCCCAACCTCCTCACCCCTTCCATCCAGGCCGCCTACGCTCCGTCGCTCGACGTGAAGGCCGGCAAGCCGGTGACGTTCAAGGTCCGCAGTTTCCGCACGACCCATGGCGAGGAAACGTGGAACTTCGGCGACGGCACCGCGCCCGTCACCGTCAAGTCCGACGGCTGCGTCAAAGCACTCGCCAAGGACGGCTTCGCCGTCACCGAGCATTGCTTTGCCAAACCCGGCGATTACATCGTCCGCGTCGAGCGCACCAACGAGCGCGGCGAGAAAGCCATCACCCACCTCTGGCTCACCGTCGGCCCTGCTGCCAAATAAGGACGCCGCCGTTGCCGGGAACGGAGTGCGAGGGATAGACGGCGATAATTGAAATGGCACCGCAGAGACGTTGAGGACGCTGAGGCAGGGAGGGGTCTCCGTATCGCGCCGGCTTGTTAGACAGCACAATCAAATCAGGAGCGCATCTGGCGCACAGCGATAAACGCCTGCGTGCCGAGAATGAGAAAGGCGAGTGTCGCCGATACAGCGAGCCTCGCCCATGGACGCCAAGGCTTCGCGAAAGCCTCATCAATCTGATCTGTCGGAGGATGGAAAGCGACGTATGTCCAATGCCAAAGAAGATAGAGAACAAAGAATGTAACGGCCAGCGCACAGAATTGAATCACCCGACTGGTCTTCATGAATGTGCTCAAGACTATTATTGAGCCTCACTTCCGCCACAGATCAAACCGACGCGGCGCGAGGATTGCCGAACGGGCCAGACTTTGGAACGCGGCTTCGGAGTTGTCCAGCGCGGAGTGCGAGGGGGAGACGGCGATGGTTGAAAATGGCACCGCAGAAACGCAGAGGACGCTGAGGGCGAAATCGAAACAGGGATGAACAGGATTCCGGCTGTGCTCATCATGCCTGTCTCTATTCCCTTGGCGTTGTCCTCCGCGCTCGCCGCGCCTCTGCGGTGAAGAATTTTTTCCCGCCAATATCCCGGCCCGTGGGACGTTTTCTCTGGTATAAGGACGATGCCATGAAAATTCGATGCCGGTTGTTTGTGATATTGTTCGTGGCTGCTGCGCTGTTTCCACCGTCATTGTTCGCCCAAGTCGCAATCTCCTCCGACGCGCCGCTGTACTTCTGCATCGGCGTCCACATCGAACCGTTGGGCGCGCAGCCGAGCGCGCTCGTCGGCAGTGACGTGCAACGCATGCCGTCGCGGTCCGGCCTCGACTACAACCGCAGTTCGTTATTCCTCCGCCATGTCGCCGATCTGCAAGCGCTCGCCGCCGTCGTCGAAAAGCACGGCGGCAGGATGACCGTGCAAGCGCAGACACCGTTTACCAGCATCTGCGTGAAGACCGGCGAGCGCATTCTCGCCAAGTTCGAGAAGCGTGGCCATGAGATCGCGCTGCATTTCCATGAGGACGCGCACCTGGGCCGCGGCAGCGAGCAACTGCCTGTGGGGACATGGACGGCAGTGATGAAGGAGGAGATCGAGTGGATCAAGAAAGCCGGCGCAACACGTATCCGCTACTGGAGCGGCGGCAATCTCTATCCCGGCGTGCTTGACGCTGCGGCCGCCGCGGGCCTCGAAGTTCAGAGCGACCACAAGAATCCGCGCCGGCAGCGCTCCGACGAGCGGCTGCTTACGCTGACTCCGTGGCGACCGGCAGGCGGCCCGCGCGAGGACGACGTAGCCGACTTCGCACGCCATGACCCGAACGGCAAGATCATCTTCCTGCCGGACGGCGTGCTGGGCCGCGTGGACGCGATCTCCATGCGGCGTTCAGAAACGTTTGGCGGCGACCAGAAATACTTCGACTACCTCGCCGGCGCGTTGCGCGAATCTGTGAAGGCTGCGCGCCGCGACCACGTCAACGTCTTCCACATCACCGTCCACGCCGCCGAGTTCCGCGGCGGGCCGGACGCCGAGAAACCATTCGGTGTCATTGATCGCTGGCTGACGGACGCCGTGGACCCGCTGGTAAAGGCAGGCAAGGTGAAGTGGGCGACGTTCTCGGCGATGGCCGACGCGTTCCGCGCGTGGGAAAAGAAGAATCCCGGCGCAGACCCGCGCGCGATGCCGGGCATAACGGCCTCAAAATCCTCCCCCCCGACGTTTTTCGCCGTTCACTGCGAGGCGCACTCGGCCAACCCAGCCATGCGGGACGCTCTCTGCCGCTTTGTCGCGATGGCCGACCGCTATGAGGCGAAACTCACGCTGATGTTCAATCCACAGTGGGCAGAGTTCATCGTGCCCGACAAGGAACGGTTCGAGCGCGTGAAGTCGTGGCAGAAGAACGGCCACGAGATTGCCGTGCATTACCACAACATCGTTCACGGGGCCTGGAACGGCCATACCAACCGCAAGAACGACCGCTACACGCGCGACTCCCGATACCGTGGCACGGTTTCGGAAATGATGACACCGCTCCAAAAACTCGCCGCGCCCGACACGATGCTGACGATGTGCATGGGGCCGGACGCGCGTTGGGACTCGCTGAGTGAAGTGGAGATTGACGAGCCGGATTATCCCGACGGCATCCTCTACGACGTGGACGGCATGGACGTCGGACTCGCCCCGCTGATGAAAACGAAGTTCAAGGGCCACGACCTGTTCCACCTGAAGCACCACTTCTTCGCGACGGGTCGAAGAGAAGAGCATCTCGACAGAATCAAGGAAGAGTTTGGCCGCGCGAAACCTGGCGAGGTCCTGGGCGTCGTGACCCACGAAACCGACTTTGCACGGTCGCCCGAGTTCATCGAAAAGTGGTTCCAGTTCTGCCGGGAGAACAAGGCGAGCATTCGGACGGTGCGTGATATCGTCAAAAGCCATCCGCAGGACAAAGTCGTCGAAGTACCGTGCGTGCGTCAGGAGGCTGGTTCTGCGCCACGAGCGGCGTCCCGGCAGGGCGGAATTTTTGTCAAGGTGCGAAAGTTCCAGGAATTGCTCAAGGCGGCGAAGGAAACGAGCGTGGACACGTCCGCGGCGGAGAACCTCGACCGGCAATCGCGCAAAGCCGCCCGCGCCGGAAACATGGCGGAAGCAGAGCAGTTGCTGGACCGGGCCATCGAAGCGCTCGGCCAGAAGAAGTCGGATAACACGGACAAGCGCGGTTGTATCACCTTTGCCGTCAACACCCACGACTGGCCGCATCTGGAGGAGAGCGCCGCAACCGTGCTGCGGCTCATCGGCATCTTTGAGAAGAACAAGGTCCGTGGCGACTTCTACCTCACGCCGCAGATGGTCGAACATTACGAGCAGAAGCGGCCCGACGTGATCCAGAGGCTCAGGCAGAGCGGCATGTGCATCAGTTATCACGTTCGGCCGCCCCATCCGACCTATGCCGGCTTCGACCAGCGCTTGCGCAACCTCGACGACACGACGCGCGCGAAAACGCTGCGCGACTATGAGACCTATCGGTTGGATCCAGCCACCGGCGAATTACAGCGCGACAAGCCTGGCGGTTACAGCTACGTCGCAAAAGTTCTGGGCCGCGCGCCGGTCGTCGTCTCGCCACAATGCCGCGACCCGCGCATCCGTGACGCCGCGCTGAAAGTGTATGCCAGTCTGGGCGCAAAGATGGTCGTCGCCTATCACGAGAGCGGCACGAAACTGGAGCAGCCGTTCGAGTGGATTCAGGGGTTGCTGGCACGGCCGAGCGACTTCAGCATCACGCGCTGGGGAGTAGGTGGCCGCCAGGAGACCTTCTGGTGGAACATGCTCGACACACCGCGCGCCGCCGACTTCAACCCGACCGAGCGTCTCAAGAGCCAGCTCGCCGCGTGGAAGGGGGCGCGCGCGCCGTTCATCACCGTGCTGATTCACGAGAATGATTTCTCGCGCTCCGGCGGCACCGGCTGGGGCGGCATCTACCTCGATGGCGAAGGCCACAACAGCCGCCCGAAGCAGCCGCCCTACGACCTCAACGCTCCCGATCCATCGCGCCCGCGTTCGACAGAAGCGCGTGAAAAAATCTGGAGGGCTTACGAAGCGATGGTTGCCCACGCCGCCGCAAACCTGCACGTTGTTACCTCCGAAGAGATTGTGGCGATGGCCAAGCCTTAGGCGGTGCCGTATTCGCGCTTGCGGTTGATGCCCGGCATCGGGACCGGGTACTTGCCGTCGGGACCGGCCTGCAACGGCGCGGGCGAGTTCTCCGTCAGCTTGTCGAGGCCCGGAGCGAACTCGTGGTCGCCATTGAGGATCTGATCGTAAGTGATGACCTGACCGGTGTGCGCGGCCATGCGACCCATCGAGGTGACGAGGCTCGCCTCGACGCCGCGCTTGACCTCGTTGTAGGGCTTGTCGTTGCGAATCGCGGTGATGAGGTCCATCCACTCGTTGTCGTAAGGATTCTGGTCCTCTTTACTGAGCTTGGATTCCCATACCATGTCCTCGGGCTTCGGCTGCTGGCCCTTGTAGATGCTGGCAGGCAGGCCGCAGTCACCGTGCTTGGAGCCGACCGCCGAGCCTTTGGAGCCGTGGATGTAGCTGTTATAGATGTTCTCACAGCCGTTCATGCAGCGGCCGTCATAGAAGAACTTCGTCCCGTCGGCAAACGTGTATTCGACGGAATACGTATCGAGGTTCTGGTCAATGTAGGTGACGCCGTCGGGGCTTTGGCGATAATGCCGCCCACCGAGCGCCTGCGCCTGCACCGGCCATGCGTTCTTCATCCAGCACGAATGATCAATGACGTGGATGTAGAAGTCGCTGTAGTTGCCGCCGCTGGCCCAGAGGAAGCTGTGGAACCGCTGCACCTGATACCGCAGCTCGCTGATGCCTTCCGGCTTTGGCAGCGACGAGAAATATCCGATCGGACCGTGCATGCGATAACCGCGCATCAGGATGATCTCGCCGATCTCGCCGCCGTGAATGCGCTTCGCCAGCTCCTGAAGCGCCTTGTTGTGGCGGGACATGAGGCCCACGCCGACCTTGAGATTCTTCTTCGACGCCTCCTCGCCGAGCGCGAGCATCCGCTTGCTCGTCGGGCCGTCCACCGTCACCGGCTTCTCCATGAAGACGTTGAGACCCTTCTGGATGGCGTAGGTGAAATGCACCCAGCGGAACGCCGGCGGCGTCGTGAGGACGACCACGTCGCCCGGCTTCAGGCAATCCATCGCCTTCTTGTAGGCGTCGAAGCCAAGAAACCGCTTATCCTCAGGCGCCTCCACCATCGTCTTGGTCTTGGGGTTCTTGCTCAGAGTATCATGGCTCTTCTTGAGCTTTTCCTCGAACGCGTCCGCCATCGCCACCAGCTTGATCGGGCCGAGCGTGGCGGTGTTCAGCGCATTCATGACCGCGCCCGTGCCGCGTCCGCCGCAACCCACGATGGCGAGTTGAACGGTGTCTCCGCTGGCGGCATGGACACGTGGGATGACGGTGCCCGCGAGCGCCGACACTGCGGCAATGCGGCCGGAAGTCTTGAGAAATTCACGACGGGTGGTAGGACTGGGCGTAAGATGGTTCATGGGGCGGATTGTTTTACGCAGAAACCCAATCAAGTCAACCACGGAAATGCTTCATCAGGGCGCGGCGAACCAACAACGGTTTCGCCGACAACCTCAAACGCGAATGAGTCAACGGCGTCCGCGGCTCCGGTGTCCGCAGACGAGTAATGGGACGGACCGCGCAAACCGTGCCGATTCCGCACAACCGGGATTGAATTGGAGGGCGACTTCGGCTATGGCTGTCGGCGTCGCGCCAGTGGTTGGAGGGGCGCAATGGTTTCTGAGTAACCGACAATTCGAGTGAGTTTCTGTGACATCGTCTTCTGAAAATCTTCGCCGCGTGTTCGTGGTGCTGGTGCTGCTAGCGCTTTGGGGCGGCGCGACATGGTTCAAAGCGGCGCGCGTGCTGGAGAACGCGAGTTTCAGCCTCTCGGACGATACCGCCATGTTCTGGGGACAGGACGCAATGCGCTATCGCTACGCAAAAATGCTGGCTGCGGGCATGGCATTGCCGGCGCAGGACAAGGCGCTGGGTTGGCCGAAGGGGCAGGACACATATGCGGAAGACAGTTGGGTAATGGAGAAGCTGGCGGCGATCGCCTATCGGGAAGTGACGCAGGAAATCGGCGCGGTGCCGTTTCATGTGTTCTTGTTGTGGTGGTGGAGTGCGCTGACGACGCTGGCGGTGTGGCCGATTTACGCGTTGTCGAGGCGCGTGTGGAACCAGCGTTTGGCGGGCATCGCGAGCGCGTGCCTGTGGGCGAGCGCGTTTGGCGGACTGCACGCAACCGCCGGGCCGCGGCTGGCTGTAACCGACGTGGCTTTGCCGTGGTTGTTTCTGACGGTCCATTTCTTCATGACGGCGGTGGGCAGCCGGCAACTGTGGCGCGCGCTGGTGGCAGCGGGTTGTTGCTGGTGGACGCTGACGATCTGGCCGGGCGCAATGTGGTTTCTGTTGCTGATGATGGCGTTAGGGGCTGCGATTGATTTTCACCACCTGTCGTTCGACTTGGTGACAGAACTCAGGCCGGGCGAGACGGCGCGCACGATCCTGGGCCGATCACTTTATGTGCCCGTGGCGCTGTTGGTGTTGGCGATCGTGGGCGCGGGGTTGACGGTGCCAACATTGCAGGCGCAGGGCACGGCATGGTCGTTGCCAGTATGCTTCGGCGGCGTGTGGGTGGTGCTGGGGGGAATTTTGCGGGTGACGCGGTTGCCGTTGCCGGACCGTTGGAGGGTGACGGATGGAACGGCCGTGCTGATGCCACTTCAGTTTCGCTGGCGCCGGCGATTGATCTCGATCGGGTTGTATGCGACGACGTTTGCCGTGCTGGTCGCATCGGTGCTGGTGTTGGAATGGTGGCGCGGGTCGCAGTCTTCCGCATTCACGTTGCTGGTCCGCGTAGCGGCAAGCAAGCTGATGCATTTCGGCCAGATGCCGTTGCTGCCGTATGTGCTGGACGATGACGTGCGGTTGTTGTGGTCGCTCGTGGCACAGAGTCCGACGGCGGCGGCGTGGTGGCTGTCCGCGGCGGGATTGATCGTGCTGATGCCGCTGGCGATTGCGTTACCGTTCATTCAGGCACGGCACAGCGTCGGGGCGATCGGCATTGCCAGCGGCGCGCGGGTGACGTTGCCTTTCGAACGCGCGTTACTGGCGGCGCTGGCGGGATCGTTCAGTGTGTTGTGGTTGCTGGTGGCGAGGCTGGATGGTTGTTTTGCGTGGGCGGCCGCGGTGATGGGAGGGTCGCTGGTGGATCTTGCTTTGAACGTGGGTCGTTACCCGCCGTTGTGGCGGCTGGGAAACCGGCCGCGATTCTTCGCTGCCGCGTTGCTGGCGGCAGCGCTGACAGCCAATCTCGCCGGGCTGAGAATCTACAACGGCGCGGACAACGCCCCGCCGCAGAGCCAATTGCTTGCATTGGTTAAACAAATTCGTTACCGCACCGAGCTTGACGCGCCATTGGCCGCACCGGCGCAACTCAGCGGTATGCTGGCTGCGGACACGGGCCGGCCTGTGTTGTGGCGGGGCGACGCGCTCGACGGCGATCATCGTGCGGCATTGCTGGAGTTCTATAAGGTGTTGTTTGGCCCGGAGAAGGAACTGGCGGCATATTGCCGGGGCCGCGGTGTGCGTTACCTGGTGGCAGATGTTGAGACGTTGACAGCGGTGGATCCCGGGCACGCGCGTTACAACAGCAATCATCCGGCTGTGTCGGAGAACTGCGCCGCTTACCGGTTGCATTTCACACCGGAGAAGCTGCGTTGTTTCCAACTGGTTTACACCGGGCCACTCTTCAGGCTCTATCGGGTGCTGGCAGCGGACGAGCAGGCGCCGGCGATCGCGCCGACGCCGCTGGCGCAGGCGTATTTCCCGACGTGGGACCGCGCAAACTACAGCACCGACCGGCTGCGGTTGCTGCCAGAGAAGTAACGGGTTTGCCGGAACCAAGAGCGTGTATTAGCTTTGAGTGATTTATGAGAACTGCGACTTTGATCCTGAGCAGCTGGGTCGGCCTGGCAACTGTCGTCACAGCCGCCGACGACAAACCTATCTTCCCGGCGCCCCAGTCTGCGCCAAAGTTCAAGGAAGTGGTGGTCAACGTTGCCCATGAACCGACAGTGACGCCGCTGGGAGTCGAGTCGCGGTTGCGGTGGTGCACGGAGCGGGAATTGTGTTCGCGCAATGAGCCGGGCTTCAAACCCGGCAAGGGCGGCTTGCATGTGGACATCAGGTTCATCCACTTCATCGAGCCGCAACTGCCCATCCCGCAAACCTGGCGGGCGGTGCCTGGGCCGGGTGGCACGCGGGTCATGATGCCCCAAACGCCACCGATGCCGGTGCCGCCGGTCGGCGAAGCGCGGATTCTGCTCACGTTCAGCGAGGCTGACGGCACGAGACTGAGCCAGTTCGACATCGTTCAACCCGTGCCGTTGCGAATGGACGTGAATGAAGAGCATGGCTACATCGGCAACACGGCGAAAATCGCCGCCGAATACGCCCGCTACTACTTTCTCGACAAGCCCGCCAAGTAGCGCGCTCAGGCGACCAACGGCAGCTTCGAAAATTTCCTGCCAAGAACCGCCAGGTGGTTCGCGCCGAGCCAGTCGTCCAGCACGGTGGCATACACGCTCCGGAAATCCGTCGTGCATTTCAGGTCGCCGAAATCGAGTTCGGCGAGGTTCGGCGCTTCACCGTAAATGCCGCCGCGAACCGGTCTGCCCCAGATGAACATCGGCGAGGCAGCGCCGTGATCGGTGCCGCAGGAACCGTTTTCCGCCACCCGTCGGCCAAACTCGCTGAAGCCCATCGTCACCACCCGGTCGTCGAGACCGCGGCTTTCCATATCGGCGAAGAACGCCCGCAACCCTTCGCTCACCTCGGTCCAGAGGCGGCCATGCGTGGCCGGTTCGTTGGCATGTGTGTCGAAACCGGTAATGTCGTGGTGATACACGCGCGCGCCAAGCCCGCCGTCAATCAACGCCGCGATCCGTTTCAGGCCGGCGGCGAAACGCGTGTTCGGATACTTCGCACCGCTGGAACCTGCGCCGCGCAGCAAGTCGCGGCTCTTTTCCATCGCGGCCTGCGCCACTTCGCCCGCATCCCCTTCGGCCCGGAACGCGGCCGGATTTCCCAAGAGATGGATGCCAACCATGCCACGACCCTTCAACGATTGCGGGGCTTCAGTTCCGACGCTGACGCCAATCGCTGGCGGACGGCTGTCAAAGCAACGGCTGATCCAGCCGCACGTTTCCTCGCCAGATTCCGCAGCGGTGTGCCACATCTCCAGCGCGCGGAAATGGCTGCGATCGGCGTTCGGACAACCGACGCCGTTGATGACGGCCATGTGGCCGGATTCCCACAGACCCATCAGCGGCCGCAGGCTCGGATGGAAACCCAGACGGTCCTGATGAGCGCCGATGCCGAGGGGCAGCACGTGGCGCGGTTGGATGGCGATGACCGGCCGCGAGCTGTAGTAAGCCGCATCGCGAAATGGCACGACCGTATTGAGACCGTCGTTGCCGCCACTGAGTTGGATGACAATGAGCACCCGGTCGCTTGGAGAGACGGCACTCGCCGTCCGCGCAGCCAACGACGACGCACCCAAGCCGGCTGCTGCCAGTCCCGTCGTCCGCAGAAACTCGCGTCGTGTCAGCATCGGTTTAGATTTCATAGCTTTGTCCTTTCGTCCTCGCGCTTCCGTTTCCAAAACAATCGTCACCACCGGTTACGGGCTCAGTGCATCGAGGCCAGGCGCTTGATGTCTATCTCGTGCCACCACTCGATCAGTTCGCCGGGACCCACATCGAAGCCCGTGATCTCGATAATGAACCGTCCTTCGACTACGCCACGCAGGGTTCCCTGGCGATCCTGTTTCGCGTAGTGCTCATGCACCGGATGGCCATTCATCTTGTAGCTCTTGTAATAGCCGGTCGCTCCCTCCTCGCTAACCTCTTTCATGGTCCGGAACTCGGCGTAAAGCTTGCCGTTGTAGGCGCCGTCGGTGATTTTGACCCGGATGACTTTTCTCGGCCTCGCCTTGTTCGAATATTGCCGCGACGCTTCCGTGACGCTTGCGCCGTCGGTGAACATTTTGACGCCGGCGGGCTTGGTCTTCTCGTAGCCTGCCGGCGTGCGCGGCAGACAGTAGATGAGATTGATATAGTGGACCGGGTCAATGCCTCTCTGCGCGAACGCCGCGAAAGCAAAACCCGTTACAAACAAGCCAACGGCAAACAGACGTTTGATCACGCCGCAACGCTAACAAACGCCCTGCGGCCCGCGCAAGTTTGATTCTTGCCCCCCTGCTGCGCAATCTGTCGTTTGTTCCCTTGCGCAGTCGTAAGAGGCAGCCTAGATTCCGCGAACATTGTTAAACTGAACAACAAAGAGGAGAACAGTATGGAACACAAACTGCCCGCATTGCCGTTCGCCAAGGACGCCCTGACGCCGATCATCTCTGCCGAGACCATCGAGTATCACTATGGCAAACACCACGCGACCTATGTCGCCAACCTGAACAAACTCATTCCGGGAACCGAGTTCGAGAACCTGACGTTGGAACAGATTGTCAAGAAAGCCACCCCCGGCGGCCTCTTCAACAACGCCGCCCAGGTCTGGAACCACACGTTCTACTGGAACTGCCTCTCGCCCAAGGGCGGCGGCGAGCCCAGCGGCGCGCTGGCCGATGCCATCAAGAAGGCGTTCGGCTCCTTCGCGCAATTTCAGGAGAAGTTCTCCAGCACGGCTGTGGGAACCTTCGGCTCCGGCTGGGCATGGCTGGTGAAAAATCCCGATGGCTCCCTGGCCCTTGAGAGCACCAGCAACGCCGGCACGCCGCTCACGACTGCCAGGAAACCGTTGCTCACCTGTGATGTCTGGGAGCACGCCTACTACATTGACTATCGCAACGCGCGGGCCGGTTACGTCGAGAAGTTCTGGAAGCTCGCCAACTGGGCGTTCGTCGCTGAGAACCTGAAGTAGCGCGCCGACACGGCGAACCGCCATCGGATTGGAGCAGCGCCCCATCTCCATGCAACCGATGCAGTCGGCCTCCCGCTGACTGCATCGGTTGTTTATTGGAGACGCTCAAAACCGACTGGCGCAACGGATCACTTGCGATCCACTTTGCGGAAGCGGACAAAGTAGTTCTCGTTCATGAAGTCCCGCTCCTCGACCTTCTTGAAACCGATCGCTTCAATTTCGGCCGTGAACACTTCCTGGCCACCGCGGACGTGTTTCACAATCCACTCCTTCGACTTGCCGGGGATGCGCTTGAATTCCACCAGCACCACTTCGCCCCCCGGCCGCAGTGCCCGGTGAATGGATGTCATGGAGTCCTTCGCATGATTGAAGTGATGATAGACGTCGCAGAGGAACACCACGTCCGCGCAGTTCGCCGGCAACTCCACGGAGCGTTCGGTGCAAACCGCCGTCTCGACGTTCGCAAAGCCGGCTTCTTTGGCGCGTTTGGCAATGTGCTCGACCAGCCGTTTTTCGATCTCCACCGCGATGACCTTGCCTTTCGGGCCGACGGCCTCGGCAAACATCATCGTGAACAAGCCCGTGCCCGCGCCAATATCGGCCACGACCGCGCCGGATTTCACAGCGGCGGCCTTGAGGATGTCCTGCCGCCGGTCGTAGGCTTCGCGACCGGATTTCTCGTAGCGCGATGTCAACTGTTCGATGGTTGACGGCGTATTTTTTTTCGGCGGCTGGCCCTTCGCGGTGGCGGACTGCTGGCTGAACGCGAGCGTTGCGGTGGCGAAGCAAAGCAGAAGGCTGAGCGCGGCGCGGAGAAGAGGTTTGAAGCTCATGGCACCGTATCTTACGCGCATGGGACCCGTGCCGACAATCGCGATTTGCTCTTGCGTTGGCCAGCGCGTGGGCGACTATTCAGCATCATCAAGAACGTCAGATGCCACACATGAAGACCTTAGCCTCTCTTCTTCTGCGCGCGACGGCTGTCGCCCTGTTTGCGTCCACGCTCTGTGCCGAAGCCGCCGACTGGCCGATGTGGCGCTGCAACGCAGGCCGAACGGCGGACACACCCGAGGAGTTCCCCGCGCAAATGAGCCTGCGATGGGTCCGCGAGTATCCGGCGCGCGTGCCGGTGTGGGAAGACCCGCTGAATCAGGACCTGATGTCCTTCGACACCGTCTTCGAGCCGGTCGTGTCCGGCAACAGGATGTTCATCGGCTTCAACGATGCCGACAAGCTCGTCGCACTCGATATTCAGACGGGCCGCCAACTCTGGGCGTTCTATGCCGACGGGCCGGTGCGGCTCGCACCGGCTTGCTGGCAGGGCAAGGTCTATTTCGCCAGCGACGATGGTTGTCTCTACTGTGTGCGTGTCGACGACGGTGCGCTGGTTTGGAAATTTCGCGGCGGTCCTTCTGACCGAAAGGTGCTCGGCAACAGCCGGCTGATCTCCTCCTGGCCCGCGCGCGGCGGACCGGTCATCCGCGACAGCGTGGTGTATTTCGCGGCGAGCATCTGGCCGTTCATGGGCACCTTCATTTATGCGCTGGACGCCGCAACGGGCAAAGTCGTCTGGGTCAACGATGGCACCGGCGCGCAGTTCATCAAGCAGCCTCATAACGCGCCCGCGTTCGCCGGCGTCGCGCCGCAGGGATCGCTGGTGGCCACGGAAAAATTCCTGCTCGTGCCGGGCGGACGGTCCATTCCGGCTGCATTCGACCGTGCCACCGGGAAGTTTCTGTATTTCAGCATCGCTGAATCCGGCAAAGGAACCGGCGGGTCGCTGGTGATGACGAACGAGAAGGAGTTCTTCGTTCACACGCGCGAGCGCGGTACGCGCGCCCACGATCTGGCGACCGGCAAGAAAACCAACTTCACGGTCGATG
>JBAZIR010000139.1:0-12885 GCA_041651735.1 Verrucomicrobiia bacterium
TTCCTGCGGACTATCCTGATCACCGCTCCTCACGGCTGCCGGTCGGGCGCGTGGCGCGGGCCATCGTTCGCGCGGTTTGCAACAAGACGGTCGAGGTTTATGTCCCGTGGTGGCTGCGCTACGTGAGCTGGCCGTTTGCGCTGTGTCCGGGTTTCTTCGATCGCGTCATTCGCTGGCACTACAGGATTCGCTCAGCAGCGGCGCGGTCGCAATAGAATCCGCGCGCATTGCGGCGTTGAGGCTCAGAATTTGAGGACGCGGAAGAGGTTGTTGTAGTTGTCGGTCCAGAGGGGGAAATGGGATTGCGGCTTGATCACCTTGCCTCCGTTGCGAATTTGGGACGCGTTCAGCAGGGCTTTGTTGGCGGTGACGATGATCTGGTCGGTATCATAGAACCACGTTTCCATCTCGTCCGGTTCGTCACTGACCATCACGGCAGTCAGTCCGGCTTCCGCGGCAAGCCTCGCGACGACGGGGGCGATGTCCACGTAGCGGTTGGTCGCTTGGAAGATGAGTGCGCCGCCGGGTTTGAGGTGTTTGAGGTAGATGGCCATCGCCTCACGAGTGAGGAGGTGCAGCGGGATGGCATCGCCGGAGAACGCGTCGAGCGCCAGCACGTCGAACTGTTGCGACGGTTCGCGTTCGAGGCTCAGCCGCCCGTCACCGAGCACCACTTCCGTCTTCGCTGGACCCTGCGTCAGGAACGTGAACTCGGTTCGCGCCAGTTCCACCACTTGCGGATTGATCTCGTAGAATCGGAATTCATCATCCTTGCGGGCATAGGCGATGATGGAACCGGCGCCCAGCCCGACGACACCGACCTTGCGCGGCGCGGCCGGCAGGCTTGTGAACAACCGCCCGAAGCCGCTCGTCGGCGCGAAGTAGGTGTTTGCCGAAAACCGATCATCGGGATCGAGGAACTGTCCGCCGTGCAGGATGTCCCCATGCATCAGCGACCGGAACGGTTGCGGGGGAGAGGAGTCGGTCGTGCGAATGGCGCCGTAGAAATTGCGGCGCATCACGCGCGCGTCGGAGATCTGGTTCTGCACCGCCTTGAATGCGTCCATCGTCGTCGCTGCGGTGACTGCCACGCCGAGCGCGACGGCCCACCAGCCGGCGCGGCGGGCGCAGATCGTCAGCAGCACGGCACACGCCACAAGGCTGATGCTGATCTCGAAAAAACCGCGCAGCAGATACGGCGCCCCAAATCCCACCAACAGTCCACCGATCGCGCCGCCGAGGCTGATCATAAGGTAGAACGTCGTCAGAAACTGCGGTGCGGGCTTGCTTCGCGCAAGTTCGCCGTGGCAGCACATGCAGCAAACAAACAGTCCGCTGGCGAAAACCAACACGACTTCTTTCAACTCCAGCGAACTGGCGTAATGCGCCATCAGCGGCAGCGTCACCGCCGCCAGCGGAAGAAACACGAGCCGTCGATACCAGCGCGGGTGGTCAAAGCAGAAGATGAAACTCGTCAGGTAGATCGAGAGCGGTGCGATCCAGAGGAATGGCACCGAGGCAACGTTCTGGCAGAGATGGTTGGTCACCGCCAGCAGCATGAACGACCCCATTGCCGCCAGCGCCAGCCATTCCAGTTGCAGGCCGAAGCCTGGTTTCGCGGCCGCGGGCAGGTTGGGCGCGACTTCCTCCGTCGGTTGGCCGCTGGAACGCGTGCCGGTTACGGCGGCCCAGACGCAGAGCGCCGTAAACAAGAGGTAGCAACCCGACCACACGAGCGACTGCATGCGCGTGCTCACCCACGGCTCGATGGCAAACGGATACGCGAGCAGCGCCAGCAGCGACGCGAGGTTGGAGAGCGCGAAGAGCCGGTAGGGCATGGCGTGATGATGCCGGCGCGCAAACCACGCCTGCACCAGTGGCGTGGTCGTTGAGAGCAGCAGATAGGGCAGACCGATGGTGGCTGCAAGGAGACCGACGATTTGCCAGCTTGGGTTCTCTGCGCCCGTTGGCTTCCAAAACGTGCTGGGGATGATCGGCAGCAAGAACAGGCTGCCGACGAGGAGCATGACATGGAGCATCGCCTGCTGCGGTGGCGACAGCCGGCGCGTCGTCCAGTCCGCGTAGGCGTAGCCCGCCAGCAGCGCCATTTGAAAAAATACCATGCAAGTCGCCCACACGGCTGCCGAGCCGCCGAACCATGGGAGAATCTGTTTGGCGATGATCGGTTGCACGAGGAAGAGCAGGAACGCGCTCAGGAAGATCGTGCCCGCGTAAAGTGGCAGCGCGGAGGACCGGGAGGATGCGGCGTCAGCGGTAGTCACGACGGCCAGCGTATGGGTTTGCCGGAAAGGAGCAAGCGCGAAATCAAGTCACAGGGGGACTACGGCTTCGGCGGAAACAACTTGGCATCGTCAATCCCAAGTTGATGCATCACTGCGACAAAGTCAGTTTTGGATACGCCGGAGTAAGACCGATGGGATAGTTTTTGATCGGAAGATCGCGATATCTTTATGACCTCATAGTCAGATGCGTCGTGGCCGGGACAATAGCCGAACGTGATCTGCCGACCGGTTGCGTAGTGGAGTGTCACGATACCGATGCAACTGCACCAATGGTAATCGTGAGGATTGCCGTGGTTGACGATCTTGATGAGCTGCTGTGCAGCCAGCGAATTCGTCGAGATTTGGTGAAACTGCTGAACGCCCAGATCGGGATTGCCTTGGATATCAATTCGCACAACCGCACCCTCTGGCAAGCGCAACGGGCTTTCCCACGGGTAGGGCGAGGTTACGTTTGTACCCACTATCCAGATGCCGATAATGCCCGCAGCGGTTAGCAGAACCAGCATGGAAGCAACTGCTAGAACTCTTTGTTTCACTCTCATTTGTGTCACCGCTGAGGAACGCCGTCTGCAGGCAGAAACCAGACCTCCAACACGCCTTTGTAGCCGTCGAGCCTGACGGAGTTCACCTGCATGAAGAGCCGTCCGCTGGCGGGACTGGCGAATATCCGGTCGCAGCCGAGTTGGAAGGGTTTGCCGGCGGCGCCAACGCGGCCGACGAGGGATTGGTTGCGGAGTGACGCACCGAGGGCGTTGTCGAGCGATGGCGACCCGTCGGCGGTGGATGGGCCAAAGAGTGGCGAACTGTTCCAGTCGCCGCGGGCGATGACGCGATAGCGCCGCCCTTGTTGCAGGTCGAGCCCGCTGTCCTGCCACGGTTTGGCGCTGTCCATGCGCGCGGGTTTCGGCAGCGGTGCGCCGCCTCGCAGCCATCGCTCGGTGGCGAGCCAGCCGGGATCGAGCGTGGCGGTGATGCGGATGTCGTCGAAAACCGCCTTGGTGTCGAGTCCGCCACGCAATGCGATGAGTGATGGCGCGAGGTTGAGCTGCATGGAGAGCGGCGCGGCGTCGTTGACACGGCCGTGCAGTTGGCGTGCCTCAGTGGCGAAGGTGACGACGAATGGTTCAGTGGCGCGCGCGAGGTCCAGTTCGGCGGCCCATTCCGTGCCGTTGCGCAGAGCGAACTTGCGGTCACTCTTGATGGCAGCGGACTGGCTGCGCAAGCCATTGGGCGGCTCGGAGTCGGCCCAGTGAGCGAGGCTGATGGCGGTGTAGCCCTGTTCGGGCGTGTTGATGCGGGCGCTGACCTCGACAGGACCGGTGACGACCGCGCGCCACAACAACGGGTCAGCCGCGAGGGCTGCGGTGGTGAGTGCGCCGTTGACGACTTTCCAATCGTTGCTGGTGCCTCCAACAGCGCGCCAGTCGGCGAGTTGATCAGGCTGGGAGAAATCGTAGCTGATCTCGATGCGGCCGCCGGCAAGCGGACGGACGCGGCCTTTGAAGAGCGCGGCCATTTGCGCGGCGGCGTTAAGCGCGGCCTGCTGGCGGGCGTTGAGGGGCCGACCGCTCCAGAAGGTAATGCGTGGCGCCAGCATCGGGTCGAGATCGAATGAGACGACAAAATGCGCCTGGGCTTGCGGCTCCAGCCGGATGGAACGCGCGAGGATGCCGAGACCGAGTTGTTCGTCGGCAGAGCGCGGGTCGGCGGCGCTGACAAGCACGGCGTAGAACGACGTGGGCTTGAGGTCGCTCCAAGGCACACGGGCGGTGACGTTGCCGAGCTTGGTAACGGTGAGGTCGGCCGGGCTGGCAGCGGAGATGACCCCCGCGACGACGACGCCGTTCCGCAGGAAAAGCGTGACGGGACCGGATGGTTTGTTGGTGAACGTGGCCAGCAGCCGCGCCTTCAGCGCGACCAAGGCGCGCATTTCGGGCTCATTCAGCTGCGCGGCCGCTTCATCGAACTGGCCGCCACCGAGCAGGCGCATGGCATGGGTGGCGACGTTGACGTCAGGAGTGGTTTTATCTGCGGCGAAGGTGATGAGGCAGAATGCAAGTGTGGCAAATGCGACGGCGGCGCAATATTTCATCGGGTTCATGATGACGCAGCGGCTTCGTTCTGCAAGGTAGAAAGTGCGGGATGGGTGGCGGGGGCGCGGCGCTTGCTGCTGGAAGGTCTTTACTACTCGCGGTTGTTTCCGGCAAAGTCGGTGCGGCATTGCTCCAGGCACCCGAAGAAAACATTGCCGCCAGACCAGAATCATGAACATTGAACGTCATCTGCCACTGAATCGTTTCATCACCACTGTCGCTGCGGGTTTTATCTGTGCCGGCGCCTGCGCGGCTGATTGGGACCAACAAGCTGCCGAAGACGCGAAGCAGGACCGCACAACCATCGCCTACGACGGCAAGACGCCGGACAAGCTCGTCTGCGACACGACCCTGCGGGAGTTGCCGGACGGTTCGTGGGCGTTATTCATGCTTGCGGGCGACGATTTCGAGCCGTCGCCGAAGAACTACACCGGTCTCACGCGCAGCACGGATGGCGGCAAGACGTGGTCGCCGTTGCAACCCGTAGACATCGGCTTCCCGCGTGAAGGCAAGACCAGCGGGCAGGGGCCGACGGAGTTGATGGTGCGTGGAAAACGTTGCACGCTGTTCTTTTCGACGCACTCGCAGACGTGGGGGCGCGATTGGAAGTCGTGGATGATGCACAGCGACGATAGCTGCCGCACGTGGAGCAAGCCGCAGCCGATGCCGGGCCGGCTGGCGAATTTCACCTTCATCCGCAACCATATCGTCACGCGCGACGGCCGCATCCTGATTCCGTTTCAGCATTACCTCGGGCCGCCGCCCGGCACGCCACCACCACCGCCGGAAGAGAAGCCGTGGCACAAGTCGCTGGGGCACTACGTCAGCAACCCGCGCAACGGTGTGCTCATGAGCAGCGACGGCGGCAAGACATGGAGTGAACACGGCAACGTCCGTCTCACGGACAACGACCGCTATCACGGCTGGGCCGAGAACAACATCGTCGAACTGAGCGATGGTCGTATCGCCATGATCATCCGAGGCGACAAGCTTGGTGGCGTTCTTTACTACGCGGAGTCGTTGGATGGCGGGCGCACTTGGCCGGAGTTTGCGCGCAAGACCGACATTCCGAATCCCGGTTCGAAAGCGACGCTCTATCCGCTCGGTGGCGACAACGTTGCACTGCTGCACAATCCGAATCCGAAACACCGCAGCCCGATGGCGCTATGGATTAGCTTCGACGGCATGAAGACCTGGCCCTATCGCCGCGTGCTGGTGGCGGAATCGTGTGACGGCCCGAAAGGCCGGATGAACTATCCCGACGGCTTTGTGAGCAAGGACAAGCAATGGCTCCACTTTGCCTTCGACGACAACCGCCACCGCGCCGTCTATTGCGGTGCAAAATTGCCACCACTCCCATGACCACACGACGCCAGTTCATTGCAACCGTCACCGCCGCGCTCGGCGCTTCCGCGTATGCCGCGTCGGCGAAACCGAAGACGATCCTGCTCCAGTCCGCATGGGACACCGTCAATATCGGCGACATCGGCCACACGCCGGGCACGCTGCGGATCATCGAGCAGCATTTGCCGGATGTGCGCGTCGTCGTGTGGGCGATGAGACTCGATGAACGTGTCACCGCCATGCTGCGCCGCCGATTTCCCAAGGTGGAGTTCCTGCAAGGCAGCCTGACGGGCAAGGGCGAACGCGACGAAAAGCTGCGCCAAGCCATCGCCCGTGCTGACCTGTTCATCCGCAACTCCGGCATGGGACAGGATACGAGCTTCATGGAGTTCTGCCACAAGATCGGCAAGCCCTACGGCCTCTACGGCCAGTCCTACTTTCCCAACATGGTCGAGGGCAAGGGTGCGGCCGAACGGATCGCGTTGCTCAACGGCGCCGCGTTCATCTATTGCCGGGACAACAAGAGCCTCGATATTCTCCGCAAGGCCGGTGTGAAGCCACCCGTGTTGGAGTTCGGCCCTGATGGTTGCTTTGGCATTGACGTGCGCGACGAGGAGCGTGGGCTGGCCACGATGAAGAAGCTCGGCTTGGAAGATCGAAAGTTCATCACGATCCAGCTTCGCACCAACACCGCCAAGCTCCCCGGCGTGGACGACAAGCGCGTGCCCAGCCTCAACCCGTTGCACCCTTCGCCACAACAAATCGCGGACGACGAGCGACGCGCCGCCGTGTATCGCGACCTCATCACACGCTGGGTGAAACGAACCGGATTCAAGGTGCTCATCGCCCCCGAGGTGAAGAAAGAGATGGAGCACAACAAGCGTCTCCTACACGACCTGTTGCCGGAGGACATCCGCAAGCACGTCGTTAACCTCGACTACTTCTGGAACGCCGACGAAGCCGCTTCCGTCTTCGCGCGCGCCCACACCGCCGTTTGCCACGAGCCGCACTCGCTCATCATCGCGCTGGCCAACGGCACGCCGGTCATCCACACCTACTCGGAGTTCCACAGCCCGAAATGCTGGATGTTCAAGGACATCGGCCTGCCAGAATGGTTGCTGGAGTTTGACTCCACGCCCGCAGCGAGAATGGCGGAGACGCTGTTCGCGATCCACGACGACTACCCCGCCGCGTTGGCGAAGGTGAAGAATGCGATGGCGTTTGTCGAACAACGGCAGGCGGAAACGATGGTGGTTACGAAACGGTTGCTAGGACTCTGAATAGGGGGACAGACGATGCAGCTCTCAAAATGTTTCATAGCGGTGGCATTCGCTGCCGCAGTCCACGGAGGTGCTGTTGAGCCGACGCCACGACTCGCAGTCGAAGCTGCCGTCGAGAAAGCCCACTCCGAAATCTGGCGGCGTTTTGTGGACGAGCACAACGTCATGCTTGATTACGCCGGCCTGGATGGCCGCATCATCCGTCCGACACCGCAGGACTGCCGCGAACACAAACCGAGCGCGCTTTCGTGGGGTGTGCCGAACGAGGACGGGCCGATGTTCAACGGCCTCTATCTCGACGCGATGTGCAACCGCTGGAAGCTCACGCGCAGCGAAACCGACCGGGTGAAGATGCGCCGGCTTGTGGATGGGCTTCTGTTCCTGGCCTCGGTGAGCAACACGCCGGGTTTCATCGCGCGTGGCGTGGCCACCGACGGCAAGACCACCTATCCGATGGGTTCCAATGACCAGACGACGCCGTGGCTCTACGGTCTCTGGCGCTACGTGCGCGAAGGGCTGGCAGAATCCGCGGAACGTGGCCGGCTCGTTGCGAAGTTCTGCGAGGTCGTGAAGGTGCTCGACGCCAATGGCTGGCGGATGCCGTGCGATGGCGGGCCATCGAAGTATCGCGGCGGTTTCGACAAACCCACCTGGGAAAGCGCGCCGCGACTGTTGTTCGTCATGAAGGCGATGCATGAATTCACGGGCGAGCCGCGATGGCATCAGCGCTACCTTGATGCCGCAAACGAAAAGATGGGCAAGGGCAGACGCAGCCGGCTGGAGATCTGTCGGACGGGCATGGTCTTTGATCCTATTCAGGGCCGACGTCATTCGTGGACAGGTTCGGAGGGTGTCATCTGCCTGCGGGCACTGTGGGAGATGGAGAAAGACCCCGCTTTGCGCAACGCGTATGCTGAAGGATTGCGCGCGAGCGCGGAACTGTCCGCGAAAAGCCTGCCGCTGTGCCGCGAGTTTGATGTTAACGGCAAGGAGCATTTCGAACACGACTGGCGCGTCATGAACGCGGCATGGAAGCCGCAGCACAGCGAGGCGGAGACAGTCGAGGTGGCCAACGCCGGCCTGCGCGTCCAGGGTCGCGCTTCGCCACGGATGCATCTGGAGAAAGAGTACTTGCGCGAGCCGTGCTTCGCCGCGTGGGTGGTGACGCTTTGTCCCGACGACGGGTTCGTTTCACGGCATCGCAACGCGATTCTCGATGTCATCACGCACTACCGCTACGACCGCATTTATCTCTCGCAGTTCTTCCCTGTCGAGTCGGCGTGGTATCGGTTGGAACTTCGCGGGAAAGCCCGGTTGGTCGGGCAACGCTGATATAGATACACAAGCCGGAACGACACGTTACGCTGTGCTCTCCTGTCTCTTTCTGAAACTCGTCCCCGGATGTCGAAGCTGTGTTCGCACTCGCCAAGCGGAGTGCCGTTTTGGTATTTCTAATAATCAAGTTACGGTTCGTCTGGGATGGCAGGCTTGGAAAACGATTCGAACCGACCGCGACTCATGGAGTGAGATCAATGGCATCGGAAAATCCAACGTCAGTTGAGAGAAGTTGGAGCAGATCACCCCACTTGGTTGCGGACATTTGTATTCTCTGTGCATTCGCTTTGCTCATATTCGGGGGGATAGAGAACTACTGGAGCATATCACACAACTATTTTCAAAAGGCACTAGACACCTGTCGCTCCGAGTTGGCCTCGCGGGCGGTGGCGGTTCGGCGGTTTGCGCAACGCACGGGTCGCTTGCCGGAATCTTTGTCGGAGTGTGAGAAAGACTTGGTTCGGATAGAGGAGGCAGCTCCGAATTACTACAGTCGGGTGATTCACGAACCATTGAGTATGAACCCGCCGATCAAAGATGGCGTTGCCGCGCCACAGATTACGCAGGATTTTCTCGGACTGCCAATTATCTACAAACGAGGGCAGCAAAAGGCCGATGACCGATCGTGGTTTCTTTCGTCCGAAGCGCTTCCGGAAGAACTGGAGTTGTATTTGAAAGAACACGGGGGAATTCCTGCGCCTTCAGTTGAGCCATTTGCCTTGTCCAGTCTGTTCCTGCGTGATCGGCTGGCTTTGTTGCATGGCCAGGATATGAAGGTGATGATGAGTCGTTGGCTGCTTCTGAGCGGTTTGGCAATCATCATCGTCTGCTCCATTGTTTTCGCTGAGAGATGGCGGCGTTTTTCAGCATCTTCTGCCGGAAGAGTGATGCGAGGAATGTCAGTGTTGGCAATCGTCTGTGGGATGATACTCCTGTCAACCACGCCTTGTCGCAAGCTGCCAAGGTCCATTTTTCGATCTGTTTCAGAGCAAGAACGACTCCGAATTCTCGACAACGCGGTAAAACGCGGCGAAGTGCCTGATGATGTGGCCGAGTCAACGAGGACTTACATTAGAAAACTGTCCAGCAGTTTTAATCAATGAGTGGTGTTCCGCGCGCAGTGTCTCAGACCGACAACAAACTCTTGGCAAACAGCCGGGCTGTCTCTAGCGTGGTGTCATGCAAACCTGCTCAATTCTCCACCTTCTGCGTCTTGGTGTCATTGTCGCGCTGATCCCACTGCTTGCTGCATCGGTTCGTGCGGGATCGCCGGTCATCAAGAAGACCTCGCCCAACCTATATACCGACTACGGCGCGCAGCGTGACAACTTCGAGGTCGCTGACTGCAAGGCATTCGTGATTCATCCATTCAAGCCCGCGCCTGATGGTGCGAAGCCGTGGGTCTGGTATGCGCCGACGATTGGCCACCATCCGAGCACGGGCAATGCATGGCTGCTGTCGCGGTTGCTCACGAACGGCTTCTACGTCGCCGGTATCTATGTCGGCGAGACGTTTGCAAATCCGAAGAGTCGCGAGCAGTTTGCTGCGTTTTACCAGCACGTCACCAAGACCTATGGACTCGCGCCGAAGGTTTGTTTGCTCGCACAGAGCCGCGGCGGTCTGAACCACTACAACTTCGCCGCCGATCATCCCGATTGGGTGCAGTGTATTGCAGGCATCTTCCCGGTGGGGGACCTGCGCAGCTATCCCGGTTTCAAGCGCGCCGCTCCCGCATATCACCTGAGCGAGGCCGCCCTTGATGCCCAGCTCGCGCAGCACAATCCCGTTGAGCGACTCGCGCCCATTGCCAAGGCGAAGATTCCGGTTCTCCACATCCACGGCGATGCTGACAAAGTGGTGCCGCTGGAGAAGAACAGCCAGGCCATTTATGATCGTTATCGCGCGCTCGGTGGGCCGATGGAACTAACCGTCGTTCCCGGTAAAGGCCATGAACACGATCCGGCCTTCTTCGAATCAGAGGCGATGCTTCGCTTCCTCATCAAACAGGGACTCGGACGATGAGGTGTGCGTTTCTTGCTGCCCTTGTGCTGGCCGCGTTTGGCGGAGCACAGGTTGGCGAGTCACTATTTGAGACCACCTCGAATGGATTGCTGGCGGAGAATAGAATTGAGCCAATGCAAAGGAGACTCTTGCTATGAACCGTCGTGAATTTCTTGCTGCTTCCATCGCCTCTGGCGTCGCACTCGCGTCTCGCGCTGGCGAATCCACAGGCAAACTTCGCGTCGCCGTCATCGGGCACACGGGGCGCGGGAACTACGGACACGGGTTGGACACGATGTGGCTGCGCGTGCCTGGGGCCGAGATAGTGGCGGTGGCGGACGCGGATGCCAAGGGACTCGCGGCTGAGTTGAAGAGGCTCAAAATTACGAAAGGCTTTGCCGACTACCGTAAGATGCTGTCCGAAACGAAGCCGGACATCGTCGCAGTTGCGCCGCGATCCATCGATCAACATCGCGACATGGCGCTGGCGGCGATCGAGGCGGGTGCGCGGGGCATTTACAGCGAGAAGCCGTTCTGTCGCACGCTGGCGGAGGCGGATGAGATAATGGCGGCGTGCAAACAGCGGCCGGTGAAGTTCGCGTTGGCGCACGTCGAACGTTACAACCCCGCGTTGCAGGCAGTGGACCGGCTGCTGAAGGAGGATGGTATTGGCCGGTTGCTGGAACTGCGCGGGCGCGGCAAGGAGGATTCGCGCGGTGGCTCTCTCGACCTGTGGGTGCTGGGGTCCCACGTGCTGAACCTTGCGAATCAGTTTGCGGGGAAGCCTCTTGCCTGCTCGGCAACGCTCTTACAGGGCGGGCGGCCGGTCGTGCGCGGCGATGTGAAGGACGGCGACGAAGGTGTCGGACCGCTGGCGGGCAACGAGGTTCATGCGCGTTTCGAGATGGAGCGGGGCATGCCATTGTTCTTCGACTCGATTCAGAACGCCGGCAACAAGAATGCGGGGTTTGGCCTGCAGCTTATCGGCACGAAAGGAATTGTGGACCTTCGGCTGGGCAGGGAACCGTTCGCGCAGCTTCTGCCGGGCAGCCCGTTCCTGCCGTCGGGCGAGTCCCGCGCGTGGGTGCCGATCAGTTCCGCGGGCGTTGGGAAGCCGGAGCCGGTGGCTGGAAACAAGGTGCCGGCGGAGCGCAACCTGCTGGCCGCGCAAGACCTCATGGCCGCGATGCGCGAGAACCGTCCGCCGCTCTGCAACGAGCACGAGGGCCGAGTGACCATCGAGATGATAATGGCCATCTTCGAATCGCATCGGCTCAACGGCCAGCGCGTGACGTTCCCATTGCAGACGCGGCAGAACCCTCTGTCGATTCTGTAGCCCGCGACGCTGTCGTGGAACATCATCATCGCTCCCACGCTCCACCCACTTGTGTTCTTGACCCACTCAAACGATTGCGGTATCAGCCCCCCGCATAGGTGCTGCACTTTTCAACCGCCGTTTACATCTGCGATGCGAGACCCGCCGAGTATCATCTGAGCCGTCAACGGAAGAATCCCAAGACGTGGGTTCTTCATGTCGCCGGGCCGGGTTACCTCGGACACCGTGAGATATTGAGGTTTGAGCATGACTAGATGCTGCAACATGAACGCTGCGGCAGAGCACGCAGCGACGCGCACAGCAAGAATCGCGTGATAAAAACCGAAATCAAACAACGCCTCATCCCCTTCTGCATCGGCCTCTCACTGGCTTGCTCCTGGAGCAACGCTGCCGACAAACCACAAGCAATAGGCCCGCCACCCGCAGAACAGCAGGATTATGACTTGATCAAGCAACGATTCCGCATCCACGAAGACTTGCTGACCTGGTCCAGTTATACCCTGTGCCACTGCGCTGACCAGAAGGAGGTGAAGGCAGTGGAAAAGACGCTGAATCTTTTCTGGGCGTTTGCTGAAACCAATGGATTCACAAAGCTCATCGAAGCCGGCGGCGTCCAGACCTTCAAAGCTAATGTGGCGGCATTCCTGGAAAACAAGGACCCAATTGTTCGAGGGTATGGAGCCATTTTGCTCGCCACGATTGGAGACACAGCATACAAAGCCAACATCGCTAGGCTGCTGGCTGATAGGAGCGGCCCGCCCCCTAGCCGAGCGGACAGTTTGCTCTGCAACTATGATCGAGGCCGCGCAGCAGTGGCTTTGGGCCTTATGGGTGCCAGAGAATATGCACCGAGGTTGTCTAATCTCCTTTTGAGTCCCTATGTTAAGGACAGGGTCGGGGCTGCCTTGGGACTGGGATACATGGGCGCCAAAGAGTTTGCTCCCAACATCGCCAAATTGTTGGCGGACCATGAGAATGAAGTTAAGACATCGGCGATGGAAGCATTGGCTGAGCTGGGGGCCGCGGAATATGCCAAGGAAATTTCTGCGCGGTTCAAGGAGATTGGCACAGACATTCAGAAGCCAGCAAGCTATGCCCTCGCCCGGCTGAACGCGAAGGAACATGCCGATGAGATAGCCGCACTCCTCCACGACCGGTTTGCGAAGGGTTTTGCCTCAAAGGCGCTGGCTTTG
>JBAZIR010000140.1:0-12817 GCA_041651735.1 Verrucomicrobiia bacterium
CAGATGGCATGGGCGCGAACGTAAAAGAAGCGCTGCCGCTTGTCAAAGGAGTTTGTGACTAAACAATAGACGAGACCATTACGTACGTCACACGGAGCAAAACGAACTACGGGTCACCATGGCGGGGCGGTTGGGAAATCAGGCGTTAACCGCTACGGGATTCGGATGCCGTGTTTCTGAAATATTTCATTCAAAGCCATGTGGAGATCGTTGAGCACCGGCATGCGGTCCGCCGGCTCCTTGACGAAAACGCGCAGCTCGAAGTTCAGGGCGCTTTCGGCGAACTGGGTGAAGAAGACGGTTGGCACGGGCTTCGCGAGCACGAGCTTGTGTGCGCACGCGATCTCCAGCATCAGGCGTTCGGCCAGCTTCGTGTCCGCGCCGAGAGCAAGGGAAACGTTGATTACCACCCGTGTGATCGGGCTCGTCAGCGTCCAGTTGGTGACGCGGTCGGTGATGAACTTCTTGTTGGGGACGATGATTTCCTTGTTGTCCCAGTCGGTGATGGTGGTGGCTCTCATGCGAATACGTGAGACCGTGCCGCTCTGTCCATCCACTGTTACGATGTCGCCCACGCGGATGGGACGTTCGAACAGCATGATGAGACCTGAGACGAAATTCGCGAAGATTTCCTGCAATCCGAAGCCGAGTCCTACGCTGAACGCCGCTGCCAGCCACTGCACCTCGTCCCAACCCACGCCGATCTCGTTAAACGTGGCGATGGTGCCAATCGTGATGACGATGTAGATGGCAATGCGGTTGATGGCGTAGCGCACACCTGCGTCCAGCGACAAGCGCGGGAGCAACAGGATTTCCAGCAAACCCGGCACGTTGCGCGTGGCGACGACGGTGAGGACCGCGAAGAGAACCGCCATCACGAGATGACTCACTGTGATGTTTTCCACTTGTGCGGCGGAGGCGCTTTTCACCGTGTGCTGCCACAGCGTTGTGTTGCCGAGGACGCGCAGGGCCGGCAACATATCCACCCAGATGGTCCACAGGAACGCCCCGATCACGACCCACAACAACGCGTCGAAGAGCGCGCGAGTCTGCGCGTTGATCGTCACCAGATCCACCTGTGGCACATCGAGCGATTGGGGTGAGCCTTGACCGGCTGTTTCGGCCACCTCGCTTCTTGTCCTTGAGATGGCCTCGGCCGCGTGTTTCTCCCGCGCTTCCCAAAGCAAAATCTTGTTTTGCAACAACAGTAACCAGCGCGTTGCCAGGTTGTGCAGCAACAGGACGGCGATGACGATCAGGAAAGACCGCAGCAATCGCCCTTCAAGCGCCAGCGCGGCGTGGTAGTAACCCAGAAGCGCAGCCGCGCCGAGCAACAACGGCGTAATCACCGCGACCGGATACCAGAGGATGCGCGTTCGCCAGACCCATCGGGCACGACGATCAGGCGTCATCGTCGCCAACACGCCTTTGCGCAGATGCAGCACGGACCAGAGAAACGCCGACAAGGCGATGGACATCAGCACAAACGCAAATCGTCCCAGGCCGCTGGCATAGTCGCCTGTTGAGTTGGCGTTCATGGTGCTGGCATGAGTCGTGGCGATGATGAAACTGAGCGGAACATAGACCATGAGCAGCCAGCTCAAGTTTTTCCGGAGCACTTTGAGCGTGGACTTGTTCCATTGGAAATGGGCATCCGCCAATCCATGGGAACGGCAGATTTGACGAAGCAATTCCAGATACAACCAATACTGGGCCGCGCGTCGCAAACCCGCGCCCACATATTTTACGAACTCAACTGCGCTGCTGCTCTGCGACAAGAGAGAGGAGATCATCCACAACAACGCCGGTCCAGGCAGGGCCGCCAGCAGCGTTATGACCAACGCCATGCCGGTCACCTTGAAACCGCCGCCGTCCGTCGCCCTGGCCAATTTGCCAAGCGTGTCCAACCGCGCAAACAGCCGGTGCCGGACAAGAAGCAGAACAGCGATCAGCGCCAGCACGGGCAGTGTGCGTGTGGGTTGCCGAAGCGTTTCTGCCGTCAAACCAGCGCCGACTGCGCGCCAGTTCTCGGCATTTGTCAACCAGCCCGCGGAACGCGCGATCCTGCCAAGCCATGCCTGGCTGACAGGCGAAGCGCTGGGAATCCACATGAGTCGCTCGTCCAACAGTTGTGCAAACGCCGCGGATTTGGATGCGAGTTGTTGCCCACGCTCCTGGAGCGAGCTCAAGAGATCCATGTAGCGCGCGTAGCTGCCGCTGAGATTCTCGATCAGTTGCTGGCGATCGTTCAACAAGCCGCGAACCCGCGCTCGAATCGCCTCGCGTTGCTCTGGCAGCAACGTCTGTGGGACTTGTTCGGCGAGAATCTGTGCACAGCGTTGGTCAACGTTCTCAAGGTTTTGGGCCTCCTGGCTGCACTGCAACTGGCCCACGCGGGCTTGATTGGTCCGATGCCGCGCCTCTGCTGCTTCCCGGCGGCATTGTTCCGCGTTGGGCAGCTTTCCGGTCGCGGCGCAGGGCTTCTGCTTGCTCCACACCCACGCCGACAATCGCCATCTCTTCTTTCGTGATTTCATAGTTCTGGCTGATTTCCTGAAGCCGGGCGTTAAGTGTTCGCAACTGCGCAAGCGTCATCTTGATCTGGTCGATCAGAGTGTCGAGTTGTTTGCCGAACCGTGCGTTCTGTTCGATCACGGCGCGCACGGCAGGGTGTTCATGATTGGCACGCTGCGCCTCCGATTGTGCGCGCGAGGCGGACTCGCGTTGCTTCGCATTAAGCAAGTCACTGAGTTGCCGCAGGACATCCCGCACTGCGGCCATGCGGCGCACGATTTGCTCGCGGCGTGCCGTCAGCAAATCCTGTCGTGCAACCGTGCTTGATTGCATCAATTCCAGCATGTGGACGCGGGCCGCTGCGGCCAGTTGCTGAGCCTGACGTAGCGTTCGCCGGGCCGCAGCCACTTCCGCCGGGTCATTTCCTGCGGCGGACAGGGCTGTCTGCTTCAGTGGGTCCAACTCCGCCCGGGCCGCGGCCAGCGCCGCGGCCGTTGCCGCAGGATCTTCCCGCAAGGCTTTGATCTGGCGGTCCAGTTCTTCAAGTGAGCCTTTCAACGTGCGCACGGCAGCCACTTGCGCATCCAGCCGTTGTTGCAGTTCCTTCGCAGACAGCGAGCTGGGTTCAGGCGCGGAAGCGGCCATTGGCGGCAACGCTTCCTGGCGTATCGCGCGGGCACGGGCAGGGCCGTTGTCTATTGCGTCCTGATACTCTGCCGCTTGCTTTTCGTCGGATTGCGCCCGGGTCACTGACTTCAGGCACGATTTATACAAGTCAATCGCCAGCGTCCGGACCTCGTCCTTCAAATCCTTGTCGCTGGTGAGCGCGGCGATGTTTGCCTGAAGCTGCTCCAGCGACAGCGCGTTGTCCTTTGCGGCCTGTGTGACCGCGGTGGATGGAGTCGCGTTTCCTGCCTGGTTGGTTGATTCCTGCGAAGCGGCCAGGGAGACCGACGCGAGGGACAGCATCGCCGCAGCGCTGATGGCCGCGATCGAGAGGGTTATGTTGAGTACTTCTGGTTTTGGGTGCATTTCAGGAAATCCAATGGTCTGAAGCGTGACTCGCACGAAGAACAACAAGCGCGTCACAGTTTCTGATATCAATCGACGAGCTGCAGCCAGCGGGCGATTTCGTCGAAGCTTCGGGCTTTGAAGTGGGCGCCACGGACCTCTTCGGGGCGGAGCATGGTCAGGAGGGCGCAGCAGGTGGCGCCGGAGGCGACGCCGGCTTCGATGCCGGGATGGGAGTCCTCGATGACGAGGCAGTCGCGAATCGGGATGTTGAGGCGCTGGGCGGCTTGAAGGAAAATCTCCGGGTTGGGCTTCGGCTGGGCCACGTCGTCCACGGAGACGATCGTGTCGAAGAAGTCGCGCGCGCCAATCTTCTCCAGCACGGTGTCAATGAACGGGCGCGAGGCGGCGCTGGCCAATGCGGCCGGCAGCCGGCGGGCTCGGACGCGGCGGGCGAAGTCGATGAAGCCCGGGATCGGCTCGGCGACGCGGCTGGCGACCTGGCAGGTGAGGACAACCTTGCGGTGGTACCATCGCTCGACTTCCTCGCGAGAAGGTTCACGGCCGTGGTCGCGCTCGGCGAGAATCTCGCGGAGGAGAACCGTGGTGGCGAGACCGAAGTGGCGTTGCACGTCGAGGGAGCGACGCGTCGTGCCCATCTCGACGAGGAGGATTTTCCATGTGTCGAGGTGGAACTGCATGGAGTCCACGACGACGCCGTCCATGTCGAAGAGGATGGCGCGGATCTTGGGAGCAGTCATGGGGTGTAAAGAGTAATGAGTTGGAAAAGGTGAGAGTGAAGATCAGAGGGTGGTCCTCTCTGATCCGTCCGGTGTTCCGGCGCTTTGGGTTTCTCAGTCCGGATAGCCGTTCGGGTGGGCTCTGTGCCATGCCCACGCACTGGCGACAATGTCTTGAAGCTTGGCGAACTTCGGCTTCCAGCCGAGCTCGGCGGAGATTTTCTTTGAAGACGCCACCAGTTTCGGCGGATCGCCAGGACGGCGCGGGCGCTCGATGGCCGGAATCGGATGGCCGGTGACCTTGCGGCAAGCTTCGATCACCTGCCGCACGGTGTAACCATCGCCGCTGCCGAGATTGAAGCAGGCGCTCTGGTGGCACTGCAATGCCAGCATGTGGGCGTTGGCAAGGTCCACGATGTGAATGTAGTCGCGCACGCATGTGCCGTCAGGCGTCAGGTAATCGGTGCCGTAAATCTCCACCTGTTCTTTCTTGCCAAGGGCCACGGCAAGGACGTTCGGGATGAGGTGCGTCTCGCGGCGGTGATGCTCGCCAAAGTGTTCCGACGCGCCGGCGGCGTTGAAGTAGCGCAGGTTCACGTGCTGGATGCCGTGGATCTGCTCATACCACTTCAACATGCTCTCGAACATCGCCTTGCTCTGGCCGTAAGGCGACAACGGCTTCACCGGCAAATCCTCCGTCATTGGCACGCGGTCCGGGGTGCCGAAGATGGCGCACGTGCTGCTGAACACAAACCGCCGCACACCCGCCTCAACCATCGCGTCCAGAAGGTTGATTCCGTTGGCGACGTTGTTGCGGAAATACTTCGACGGATTGACCATGCTTTCCGGCACCAGTGACGCCGCGGCGAAGTGCATCACCGCGTCGGGCGCGGCCTGCTTCAGCGCCTGGCTGATATCGCCGTAGTTGGCGAGGTCGCCCTGGAAGAACGCCGCGCGTGGGTCCACGGCGCTGCGATGGCCTTCCGAGAGGTTGTCGAACACCGTGATCTGGTGTCCGGCGTTGAGCATCTCTTCGACGCAGATGCTGCCGATATATCCCGCGCCTCCATTAACAAAAATGTGCATACCGCAGAGTATAGGAAGTCGCGTGAGGGGTTGTCAACGCAGCGGCGGGGCCGGATGGGCAGGGGAGGGTGGGTCGACCTTCAAACTCGGCATCAAAGCGTCAACCTTTCAACCCGGCGTTTGCAAGGTCACTCTCTTAATTTGAACAAGAAGGCAGCTTTCCAAAATGAAGCGTTAGAACGGTTCCAACGCTACTTTGAGCCTTCCCATTTTCTCCTTTCCGTGGCTTCCGTGTTCTTGGTGGTCCGGCAAGATGAACTGCGCCTGCAGCGGGCTTTACAACACGATGTCGGAGGGGGAGAATGCCGCTGAAGACGCGGAGCCATCGGCAGTCAGCTTTCAGCATCAGAAGCGAAACGAATAATGGCGAGCAGCGAATGATGCATGAGAAATTAAGAGCCATGAATTTCCGGAATCCCCAATTCTTCGCCTTGGACTATTCACGCTTCACTTCCTTGTCTCGCATCCTGCTGCTGCTGGCGTTGGCGGGGGCGGCAGTGGCGAGATCGGAAACGCCAATCGCGCCAGATGACCGAGACCGACAGGTTTTGGAGACGGCGTTGCTACGCATCTTGACTGACTCCGAGTTAATCATGACGCGCGTTTCCGAGAACAAAACGACGGTTGTCTTGAATGTCCGGACACCGGACAAGTCGGGTTTCATTCAGCCAGACCAGATGTGGCATTATCTTGGAGAGGGACACTCCATTCCCGGTGAGATTGGGAGCGACCTATTGCGCCGCAACGGGAAGCCCGGTACTTACGATTCACAGTATGCGTCATTCGCCGGTTTGAAGTTTGACCAGCGAGTCATAGTTACCACTGTTGTGAAGGACAAGTGGGCCAATAGACTTGCGGGCACTTTTGAACGGGCGCACCCCAAAGCACGAGCATGGGTCGAGGCGTGGCTGCCGGGCTATTCTAAAGACGGGACAAAGGCAGTCGTAAGGGCGCATATCGGACCAGGTTATCACGCAGCATTGTTGACCGTGTTTCTTGAAAAGCGCGGTGATAAATGGTTGGTCAAATGGCACCACCTGTCTCAATTCGTTTAACTGTCACCAAAAAGCGACGCGTGTGTGCGATGAACAGGATTCTCCGGAAGTGGGTGTTGCCGATGGCGGAAGGCGACTGTTTATAAAGGCGCGAACGGTGGCGGAATATGACGCAGACGCCGAAGACACCTCAGTGTCCACCAATCAAAAGAAGAATGCGGGCCGGACGGGCAGGGGAGGGGATTGAGCGCAAGCGCGCGGTGTGCTAATCTTCCAACGCCCTGTGGTTCATGGATTGAGACGAGTCATGATTATCAAACTCATCATCGGCGCTGTGGTTGGCGGCGCGTGTGGATTCTTGTACTACAAGTTTGTCGGCTGCCATTCGGGAGGGTGAATGATCACAAGCTCTCCGTGGGGGAGCATCATTCTGGGAGTGGTCTTGGGCAGTCTGGTATCCAGCAGCTTCAAGTAGAGTCACCGTGGTTTACAACAATGTCTCCCAACAAACCGCCAGCCAATACCGAGGGACATAAAAAACTGCTCGCCGAGATTCTGCGCGAGCAGGAGATTCGACAGCAGGGATATCGAGAGCAGGCGCTCAAGATTTTTCCGCACATCTGCGCAAGCTGTGGCCGCGAGTTCTCCGGGAAGCGCCTGCGAGAACTCACGGTCCATCACCGGGATCACAACCACGACAACAATCCCACCGACGGCAGCAACTGGGAATTGCTCTGCATCTATTGTCACGATCACGAGCATGAGAAGTCGCTGATCGGCAAGTATTACGAGGGGCAGAGGATGCCCGATAAGACGCCGCCGCCGTTGGTTACCAATCCTTTTGACAAGCTGGAGTCGCTGCTGAAGCCCAAGCAGGGCGAAAAGAAGGACTGATGCAGTTTGCCTCGCCCTGTAGCGGTAATCGATGACTGCCGAAACGTAGGACAGGCATCCTGCCTGTCCATGGACAATGATCCGACAGGCGGGACGCCTGTCCCATTTTCGGGCGGCGGTCATAGACCATCATCTACAGGTGCGGTCCAAAATGTCGGACGGCATGGTTCACCAGGCGTTGGTGTTCCGCCTTCAGCTGTAACCATGCAATGGCTGTGGCCCCTCACCCTGGCCCTCTCCCCATTGGATGGGGAGAGGGAAACCGTTTGCGTTACTTTGAAAGCGATCCCTAGTCGCGCCACTGCGCGTGGTTTTTCTCCCTCTCCCCCACAGCGGGGGAGAGGGTTGGGGTGAGGGGTTGTTTCAATTGCATGGTTACGCCTTCAAGCGGTTGTGAACGCACAGAATTGCCGGCTGAAGCCGGGACACCAATAGGAAGACACCATCGGCCTGACCGACACAGTCAGTTGCAGCTTCGCGGACTAAGGACGGCCTGGCGCCAGTTGTCGGCAAAGCGGCGCCAGCCGCGCCATTCGCTCGCTGGCGGGTGGGTGCGAGGAAAAATACTGGCCGAACTCCATGTGCTTGGGGCCGAGTCGCTCGATGCGTTGCAGCAATGCGATGGCGCCTCCGGGCGCAAAACCGGCTGCGGCCGCGAGATGAAGACCCAGTTCGTCCGCCTCTTGCTCATTGTCCTGGGAGTGGGCGCTCTGCAGAAGCACGATGCCCTTCTGACGCAACCAGCCGCCCAAAGGACCGGCGCGCGCGGCAATGACCGATACGGCGCGCGAAACTGCCTGGTTCAGCATCCGATTCCATGCGTGCTCGCGGATGACGTGCGCCATCTCATGCCCGATGATAAACGCCAGCTCTTCCGGGCGGCGCTCGCAGAGGTCCACCAGCGAGTCGCTGACGAAGATAAAACCTCCCGGCAGTGCCATGGCGTTTGGAGAGCTGTCGTGAATCACCTCACAGCGGAAAGCACGGCGTTTGTCCCGCACACATCCGGCCAACCGCCCGCACAGCTCGCTGAGAAGAGCTGTGATGTGTGGATCATTTACCCGCTCCGTGGCGGCCCGAAGTTCGATAGCGAGCGCGCTGCCAAATGCCGCTTCAGCACGCAACGCCTCCTCTTCAGTGCCGGTTAGGCCGTCCCAAATCCACTTGGACTTGCGGATGGTTGGCACAGCGGCACGGCCCACATGGCGTCCGAGGTTATAGAAGAACCCACTCACAGCAAAGTCCAGTCTAACCGGGCTGGTCTCGATCTGCAATTGTCATGAGGGATATCAAACCGGGTGATTGAAACGGCGGGCTTCTGTTCGATGATACTCGGACGCTATGGTTTCAGAACCGCGGGTGCGGAAAAGGACACGACATCATCGGGGCCGTAGTCTGTAATCAGGAAACGCTTCGCGCTTTGGGGCCACGCGTTGCCGCGTGATAGTGTGAGTTTGCCGCTGGCCATCTCCAGAATCCGCCAGCTTTGCGTGCGCGTTTCGTCAAGGAGGTGCATTCCGGCTCGCGCGTGCGGCATCGTGGCGGAGGTTCGCATTTCTGATCCCGAATCCCGCATTTCAATCCTAGCCGCGTCTCCACGCGCGACCACGCAGTCCTGATCGCCCAACTCGATTCGCCGTGTCTTGCGGTCCACGCCGCGAATCTCGTAGGTGTAACGGCCTTCGCCAAACATCACCGTCTGGCCAGCCTCCACGCCCTTCGGAATCTCGCTGTTGAGCGTGACGGTGTGTTGGCTCCAGTCTGCGCTGACGACCTTGAGCGACGCTGCGGGCGCAGCCAGATCGAGTTTTCCGAATCGCAGCGAGCCGCCATGCGCCACATACGCCTGCCGCACTTGTCCGCTCTCGTCCAGCGACAACCATGCGAATTCTCCGCTGACGCGAATGTCATTGGAGGTCGTCACGTTTCCGCCGCTGGCGTTGAAGACGATCCAGTCCGTCCGCCCCGGCAGCTTCACACACAACGCAACCGCATCGGCCAGCGATGGTGACAGTTTCACGCGCTCGACCTGCTGGATTCTGGGCGCGTCCGCAAACGGTTCGAACACCGAAGCGAAAACGCTCTCCAAACCGCCTTCACCTTCCGTGGCGCGGCGGCGGATCAGGAACTTCACCTCGTCAGGATTCGATCTGCGGTTCTGCGGTTTCCCGGAGCAGACGGTCGCGGATTCGCCTTCACCGGCGCACCACAACGAAAGATGCGCAGGTGTCGTGTCGCGCGTCCAACGCCATTCCGCCCGATAGACACCGGGCGCGTTCTTTACCGTCTGCGGTTTGATGAGGAACTGAAATCCGCTGCCGCGATAACCGCCGTAGCCCGAGCCTTCGGGCAGGTTCTGGAGGCGTTTGTCATCGTAGAAAAAACCGCAGGGCACGTCCGGTCCGGCGACCGTGCCTTGCGCGGCCGCCCGAAGTTTCAGGTCATCGGCGCGAAACTCGGCGTGGCTGCCGTGAACCAGCCAGTCATGTTGCCGGCCTCCCGCGACGTGGAAGAAGTCGGCGACGTAGGCGCGCGTGTCGTCCAACGGCACCAATGCCACGCAGCGGCGATACGCTTTGGCTTTGGCCGGATAGACGCCCGGCGCCGACACGTCCACACGTTGCAGCACTGGCGTCGTGTCGTAGGCGTGCAAGCGATAGGGCGAAGCGAACGTCTGGCACTGGCCGTCCACCAATACCGTATTGTGCGACACTGTGTGGCAGAAAAAGCCCGCGCGCCGCGGATCATCCGCGCTGGCCGTTTCCGGGTAACCGAAGTCGGGCACGAGCGACTTGCCGTTGGCGTAGAGGCCGAGGTCGAGGAAGTCGGCGTGGCGGTGGCCGTGATATTGCGGGAAACTCAGCGTCGCTGCCACGCCGTTGGTGCCGCCCCGCTGCAGCGTCGCAAAACCGTAGCCGGGAAAGAGCTTGCTGCGCGTGCCCAGCGGCTCGGTGACTGTCGTTGCGGCGCGCTGGATGTCTTCGTCCAGCGGACGCTCGAAGATGTCGCGGCTGGCAATCCTGCCTTTGCCGTCCACAACGATCCGTGCGTGGCGCGGATTGCGGTAGGCGCGAAACGCCTGGAGGTAGAGCGGCGGCGACCAGCCGACACGGCCAGCGAACATGTCGCTCGTATCGCCCAGCGGCGGCGTCAGCCGGCCGAGCACGGCCATGTCCAACGGCCAGTCGTAGAGTTGCCGAAACTTCGGCTCACGAGACAAATCCATGCCTGCACGTTTTAACAGCCGTGCCACGTCGGTGAGATTGCTCACCCAGCCCATGTTGTAGGAGGGCGACTCCTCCGGCACGCCGTCGCGAAACACCAGGTTGTAGATTGCGTCACTGACGTTGAGCATGACGCCTGCGCCGCGGCTCTCCATCACCCAGCGCACCATGTCGTCGCGCGTTGGCTCGTCGGTGGTCTCATGTAACGCGAGCGCGATGCTCAGCAATGTCTGCTGATGCATCCCGAAGTTGCCGCGCACCTTGCCCGTCACCATCACGTGATGCGCGCCGTCGCGCAGAATGTTCGTCTCAATCCGCTCCGCGATCTGCCGCGCGCTCAAGCCGCTCTGCCGCTGCAACTCCTCGTCCGCCACCAGTGCCGGATGGATTGCGTCGTAGGCCTGGGCAAACTGCGTTACCGTCCGCGTCTCCCAGATGGCATTCAGGATTTTGCCTTTATAGCTTTTGTTGATCTCCGTGCCATAGCGCGACTGCGGCCCGTGATCGTAACGCGGATAATACTCGGCAATCTTCAGCAACAGCACCGCCGTCTTGTGCGCGTAGCGTGCATCGTCCGTGAGCAAATACGCGTTTGCCAGTTGCTGCAACGCGCTAAACACCCCGCGTTCCCAAATCGCCCAGTGGTTGTAATACGCGATGAACCAATACTTCGCGCCCTTCTCCGTTTTGCGCCAACCCCAGCCGTCGTCGGCGTAAGGGCCGGTCAGCAACGACCGGTCCTTCAGTCCCGACTTGAGAAACGCGCCAAAGTCATTCGACGGATAGAGTTCGCCGCCGACGGGACATTTCACCTTCCAAGGCGTCTCCAGCGACAGTATCCATGGATAACCGCCGTGCCTGTAGACCTCCTGTCCATGCACGGGACAGCCCTTTTCATGCGCGCGAAACGCCCGCGGCACTTCCGGCGGCGTTACCATTTCCCTCAGCGCGTCGTCTGACATCGCGGCCCACTTGTCCGCCGCCTTGCGGGCCGCCTTCACCTGCGCCTGCGCCCAAGGATGACGCGCGATATTCTCCCGCATGATCGCCATCTCCTCAGCGCTGTGTAAACCGCGCTCCGGGGGCGCGGCGTTTGCGGCAAATCCTCCAAACACAAACGCCACCGTAAGAGTGGCCCAAAACCATTGCGGTCGTTTGCTGAACATGACGGGCGCAACCATTAAACGTGTTCGCCGCCAAAGGCGAGCAGATAGCTGGGTCTGTTCACGCGCTCTGGTGCCACCTCCTACGACGCTGCGCTTACTCAAAGGCCTAGTTTTATTACGAACAAGAGCAGAACGGTCACTGTCGCGATTCCGACGAAGAATAGAAGCAGCCTTTTGCCTTCCTGGAAGAATGCTCCATAATTGGAAAGCAGATCCTTAAGCTCAACCGATTGGAAGTCTTCCTGGAGAACTTGTTTGTGAATCTCGATCTGCAGGCTTCTGTACAAAAGGTATTTGGGGTGCATTGCCAAGTATAGGACAACCATGACGCCGCAGTATGCGACCATTCCGAATATCATGGGCACGACGGATATACTCTTGGCTTGCACGATCGACCAGCCCACGATGGCAAGATTCATCATGAGGAAGATCGTCCATAGACGGTCTATTTCTGCTGAGAAATAGGTAGCCAGTTTCAGGAGATCAGGTAGTTTCATGAGGATTAGTTTAATCTGGTGGCCAACCGTACTAAAGGCTGGCGACGAGTTACCGGCGTGTCAAGTCCATTGGCAGCGGGTGAGGGAGAGGATCGTCGCGCCGAAGCCTACGTTTCCTTGGATTGATAAACGCAGCGGCCGGCGAGGTAGGTGGCGCGCACGTGGAGATTGCTCACGTCGCCGGGTGTCTTCACATTGCGCAGGTCCTTGTCCCAGATGACGAAGTCGGCTGCCTTGCCCGGTTCCAAGCTGCCCAGCTCCGTTTCATCAAAGGCGGCGTAGGCGCTGCCGCGAGTGTGGACTTTCAGCGCTTCCAAGAACGAGATGGATTCGGTCGTGTCCAGTTGACGGCCTGAGTGGGTCTTCCGGCTCATGGCGCAGCGGATGGAGTCCAGCGGCGCGAAGTAAGGAAACGCCGGCACGTCGGCACCAAACGCGAGAGGCACGCCCTGCTGGAGAAACGTCCGCGTGGGGACGATGGTTCCCATGTATTTCTTTACGGGGCTTCCCAAACGGCGGGTGAAATCATCCACACGAAAATCCATCAACGTGGGCTGGACGCAGACGGGCACGTTCATCTCGGCGGCTTTGCAGATTGAGTCGAGTTTTCGGAAGGCGAAATGCTCGATGCGGTGCCGCCGTTCGCGGGCTTGACGCACGCCGCCAGCCGCCTTCTCAAACGCTTGCAGC
>JBAZIR010000141.1:0-12664 GCA_041651735.1 Verrucomicrobiia bacterium
TTCAGCGACAAACTGCACCTGTTCTTTGCCACGCAGAACGGCATCGTCAAGAAGACCAATCTCAGCGAATACGCCAATGTCCGCCGCACCGGCGTGGCGGGCATCAACATCGAGAAGGGCGACCAACTCATTGGCGTGCGTCTCACCACAGGCAACAGCGAGATCGTGCTGGTTTCGCGCAAGGGCCAGTCCATCCGTTTCCACGAGGAAGACGTGCGCGACATGGGCCGCACCGCCACCGGCGTCTGGGGCATGAAGCTGGAAGAAGGCGACCAGCTCGTTGGTGTCGAGACCGTTGATCCGGATGCCACATTGCTTGTCGCCGGCGAAAACGGCATCGGCAAGCGCACCGAATTCGAGGAATACCGCAAGCAATCACGAGGCGGCAAAGGCATCATCACCATGGCCACCAGCGAGAAGACCGGCCACGTCGTCGGTGCCCTGAGTGTCACCGACACTAACGAGATCATGCTGACCACCGCTGGCGGCCAGACGGTTCGCTGTGCCGTCAAAGGCGTGCGCGTCTGCGGCCGCAACACCCAAGGCGTGCGACTCATTCACCTTGGCTCGGGCGACAAGCTCGTGGCCATCGCCCGCGTCATCAGCGAATCGCAGGAAGACGCCGCCGAGAGCGCGCCTCTGATTTCGCCCACCCCTCCCGAAAACAAGAGCTAACCGCGGAATTGCCACCGACGTAAACCGCGGTAGATGTTTATTGAATGAAGCTGGACCTGAAATCGCTGACGCAGGATGAGATTTCCCGCTTGTTGATCAAGCAAGGGCATCCGCCATATCGCTCGACGCAGGTAGTCCAATGGACCTACGAACGGGCCGCGGAGTCCTTTGAAGCGATGAGCAACCTGTCGCTGCCGTTGCGGCAGTGGCTGGCATCGGAATTCGATCTCTGGACCGTCAAAGCACTGCGCGAGCAACACGCGACGGACACGACCGAAAAGTTCCTCTGGCAGTTGCGTGACGGCCAGCTTGTTGAAACCGTCCTCATTCCGGCCACGCCCGGCCTCAGTTCCAGCGCCGACCGCCACACCGTCTGCGTTTCCACGCAAGTCGGTTGCGCCTACGGCTGCAAGTTTTGCGCCAGCGGCTTGCACGGTTTCCGCCGCAACCTGACCGCGGGAGAAATCGTGGATCAGGTGTTGGCCATTGTTCGTCTGGGCCGCACGACGGGCATTCGTGTCGGCGGTGCGCCCGCTGTGGCTGACCCGAAGTTTCGCGTCCAGAACATCGTTGTCATGGGCATGGGCGAGCCGTTGGCGAACTATGACAACCTGATGAAAGCGTTGAAAATCATCAACGCTCCGTGGGGCCTGAACATCGGGTCGCGCAAAATTACCGTATCCACCTGTGGTCTGCCGGCGCAAATCAAGAAGCTGGCCACCGAGCCGCTGCAAATCCGCCTCGCCGTTTCGCTGCACGGCACCACCGACAAAGTCCGTGACCAGATCATGCCGGTCAACCATGTGCATCCGATCGGCGAGCTGGTGGAGGCGTGTGAGTATTACGCCAAGACCAAGGGCCGGATGATGACGTTCGAATACGTTCTGATCGAGGGTGTGAATGACGACTTGAACATGGCTGACCAGCTGGCCGCGATGGCCCGCCGGCTTCATGCCAAGGTAAACCTGATTCCATACAACCCGATGAAGGACTTGCGCTGGCAGCGGCCATCCATGGACCGTTGTTACGCATTCGCCGCGCGAGTGAAGAGCCGTGGCGTGGCGGCGACGCTTCGCATCGAGAAGGGCGGAGATATCGCCGCGGCCTGTGGTCAATTGCGGTTGCAGGCCGAGAGGAAGCCGGCTGAATGAACGGGAAAGGTGCGAAGACGCGAAGGGGGGCCGCAACAATGTATCTGTTTCCATTTTGGCATCTTCGTGCCCTTCCCGTTTTGGTTTTCCAATGAAAGCCTTCGAATTCTTCGAGCACACCGCCGATATTGGCGTCCATGCTTACGGGCGAACGCTGGAGGAACTCTTCATCAATGCCGCTCGCGCTCTCTACGAAGTGCAGGGCCGGTTCGACCTCGCTGACCGGCGGATACTGAAGGTGGAGTTGACAGCCGGTTCCGTGGATGAGTTGTTGGTCCGGTGGCTCTCAGAAATGGTTTACCTCCTTAGCGCCGAGGGCGTCTGCTTCACGCACTTTCGGCTTCAGTTCACTGACGGGCAAAAACTCACGGCCCAGATGGAGGGCGGGGCAGTGGATTTCAGCCGGTCGGAAGTCCACGAGGAAGTCAAAGCCGTGACCTATCATCAACTGTCTGTGAAGCAAACTGCCGATGGATGGACGGCAACGGTGATTTTCGATGTTTGAATCTGCGGCTGCCGGAAGTAGGTTTCTCTGCGATGCGCTCACTGACGAAAATCACTGATGTGCTTTGGGAAGTGCCGCAAACCTACAAGGCTGGAATGCGGGTGCCCGGTCGCATTTACGCGAGCGAGGCGATGCTCAGCCGCATTGTGGGCGATAACTGTCTGGAGCAGGTCGCCAACGTCGCGTGCCTGCCGGGCATCCAGTCATACTCGTTGGCGATGCCCGATATCCACTGGGGCTACGGCTTTCCCATTGGGGGCGTAGCGGCGACCGCGGCGGATGAAGGCGGCGTCATCTCGCCCGGCGGTGTCGGCTACGATATCAACTGCGGCGTGCGCCTGATGCGGACGCACCTGACGCAGGAGGAAGTTGCGCCCAGAATCCAGGACCTGGTCGGCCAGCTTTTTCGCGACATTCCGTGCGGGCTGGGCGAGAAGAGCGATCTGCGCCTCACGCGTGACGACGAGCACAAAGTGCTCCTGCAAGGCGCGCACTGGGCCGTCGCGCACGGTTACGGCTCACCGGGAGACACTGAGTTCATCGAAGAGAACGGCTGCATGGCCGAGGCGGAGGCGTCAGGCATCACCGAACGCGCGCTTGAGCGCGGGGCAGGACAGGTGGGTAGCCTCGGCAGCGGCAACCATTTCGTGGAGGTTCAGGTTACCGACGAGATTTATGACGAGACCGCCGCCAACACGATGGGTCTGTTCCTCGGCGGCGTCACGGTGATGATCCACTGCGGTTCGCGCGGGTTTGGTTACCAGGTGTGTGACGACTACCTGCGTGTGCTGGGGCGTGCGTCGGAGAAATATGATTTCCGCCTGCCCGACCGCCAGCTTGCCAGTGCGCCGATCAATTCTTCCGAAGGGCAGGAGTATCTGGCAGCCATGCGCTGCGCGGCCAACTATGCGTTCGCCAACCGTCAGGTGCTGGGAAGCAAGGCGGCGGGCGCATTCCTTCATGCGCTGAGGATTTCGCCGGACGCGCTGGGGATGCAGTTGGTCTATGACGTGCCTCACAACATTGCGAAGTTTGAGGAGCACGTCATCAACGGCAAGACACGGCGGTTGTGCGTGCACCGCAAGGGAGCGACACGGTCATTCCCGCCGCATCACCCGCTGGTGCCGCCGCGTTACCGCGCCATCGGCCAACCGGTGTTGGTGCCCGGTGACATGGGGCGCTATTCTTTCGTCCTTGTTGGCCGGCCGCAGGCGATGTCGCAAACATTCGGCACTGTTTGCCACGGCGCGGGCCGGGTGATGAGCCGCAGCCAGGCGAAACGGGAGTTGAATTTTGACCAGCTCCGCCGTGACATGGAACAGCGGGGCGTGGTAATGATGGCGCGCGGCCGGGGCACGGCAGTCGAGGAAGCCTCGGCGGTTTATAAGGATGTTGCCGAGGTGGTAAACGTGGTGGATAGTGCGGGCTTGGCAAAGAAGGTCTGCCGGTTGCGCCCTATTGGAGTCGTGAAAGGTTAGTTGGAACATGGTGCCGCCACGTGGCATACCCGATTTTTTCATGAATATCACGGACCCAACTACGTCAAAGGCGGCAGAAGCGATGGAGCCGAGCCAGCCAAGCGATGCCGAGTTGGTGCTCCGCTCCCAACGCGGTGACATGGCCGCCTTTGAGGAACTCGTGAATCGGTATCGTGAAAAAGTTTACGGTCTGGCCTACGGAATGGCCCACAACGAACCGGATGCACAGGATATTCGGCAGGAGACCTTCGTGCGCGCCTGGCAGTCCATTGACCGGTTTCGCGGTCAGTCAGCGTTTTACACCTGGCTGTATCGGATCACAACGAATCTGGCGATTGACATGATGCGCAAGAAGTCGCGCGGCCTGACCGTGCCGCTCGAGACGCCGGAAGGGGCGCGGCCGATTGAAGTGCAAATGGCTGACGCGCCCAAAGGACGCCTGCCGTCGGATGAGGCGCAGCGCAGCGATTTGCGGCTGGCGATTGACCGTGCGATGGCGGCGTTATCGCCTGAACATCGCGCGGTGGTGTTGTTGAAAGATTTTGAAGGAATGGAATATCGAGACATAGCGAAAGTGGTTGGATGCTCGATGGGCACGGTGATGTCGCGGCTGTTCTACGCGCGTCGTCACCTGCAGCAACTGCTGAAGGACGTGTTATGAAGTGCGTTTGGTATCAACGATGGCTGACGGCGTCGGCGGATGACGAACTCATCGGCTGGCGCGCCGCCTTGCTGCGCCGGCACCTCGCCGGTTGCGCGCGATGCGCCGCGGAGCTTGCTGAACTGCGGCGGGTTCGCGAACTCGTTGCCGGCCAGAAGGCGCACTATGTTGGCAAACTGGACGACACGTTCTTCTGGCCGCAACTTCGCGCGCGATTGCAGACGCCGCAGCAGTCGGAACCTGAGCCGGATGGCGAGCTGGTCATGGCCTACAGTTGCCGTCAGAAGAAGGAACCGTGCGAGCCGGCTGGCGGCGTGGCTTTCTCGGGGATGTTTCCGACACATTGGCTGGCATGGGGCGCGTTGGCGGTGGCCTTGTTGGTGGCGGCGCTGATCGGCGTTCTGGGCGCCCGCGTGCTGCAAGATCGTTCGCTTGTCTGTGATGTGCCGCTTGTGCCTCCGTCGGGCCAGAGCTACGTGCAATTCACTGAAGTCAAATCCACCGGGGGCACGCGGGCCAGCGTCGTGAAGTTCGACAAGCCGGATGTGGACATTGTAGTCATCAAAATTGACGGATTGCCGCCCATGGGAAAAGAATTGAAGCCCGCGAGTGGCGAATTGTGATGCTTTGAGCGCATTGATACGAATGAAAACATGGGTGCTGGCAGCCGCAACGCTGCTGATGGCTGTGCCATTTGCGGACGCGGCGCAGGTGACCGCGCGGTTGATCTACGCGACCAACACGCCCGCTCCCAGCAGTGAGAAAGGCGCGCAGACGACCGATCCGCGGCTGACCAAAGCGTTCGGCTGGCGCGAATTTCAGGTGTTGTCGCAAACCAGTTCGTCGCTGCAGGAAGGTGAAGTCCGCCAACTGGACCTCGGACGGAAGTTTCTCCTGCAGGTCAAGCTCATGAAGAAGACAAAGCCATCTTACTTCATCAGGTGCCAGTTGTTGCAGGACGAAAAGGAGATTCTACAGACGACCGTTTCCATGACCAGCGGCAGCGCTTACTTCATCACCGGGCCGGCGTGTGAAAACGGCCAGTTGCTGATTTCGGTTGCCATCCGCTGACAGAGACTTATCGTGGGGCCGCCATGACACCAACTCTGTTCGACAAGATTCAGACTGATATGAAACAGGCAATGCTGGCCAAGGACGCGCTGCGCACGTCCGTCCTGCGGTTGCTTGTTTCTGCCGCGCGTTATTATCAAGCGGAGAAATCGCTGCCGGTGCTCAGCGACGAGGACGTCATTCAAGTGCTGAAACGCCAGGCCAAGCAACGCCGGGATTCCATCGAGAGTTTCGCGGCAGCGAACCGACCCGACATGGCTGAGAAGGAGCGGCAGGAACTGGCCATTCTGGAGTGCTACCTGCCGAAACAGCTGTCAGAGGCCGAGATTACTGAGCTTGTGAAGGCTGCCATGGCAGAGACGGGGGCAACCACCAAGACGCAGGCCGGGTTGATCATGAAATCCGTCATGCCAAAGCTCCAAGGCCGGGCTGATGGCAAGATGGTCAACCAGATTGTGATGAAGCTTCTGGGAACTTGATCCGTCCTGCGAATTCCGGTCCCGATTTCGCGCTACCGGAAATCTTTTTCGATGTCCCGCCCGAAATAAAAGGTCCCCGTTGGCACGGTTGTCGACTGAACGGTTAGCTCCGCGGGCAATAACACACCGGCGATGCTAAGATCTGCGGGAGTGGTCACTTTGATGTTCGTGGGGGGGCAATCCACGATATGCACCGGCTCGCCCAGCAACTCCACGGCGGACGCGTCGTCGGTGACGCGGGCGCCGCGCTCAATCACGGCACGATAGGCGCGCATGATCAGATCGTAACGGAATGCCTGCGGTGTTTGCACTGCCCACAGTCGATCCCGCGGCACGGTTGAGAGGATGCGTCCTTCCTCGTCTACTTCCTTGATCGTGTCTGCGATCTTGCATGCCGCGATGCCGCTGCCAAACTCCCGGACCGACTGGATGGTCTGGTTGATCAGCGCGTCCGAAACACAGGGTCTGGCTCCGTCATGGATCAAGACGATATCCGTGCCCTTGGGCAACGCCTGCAAGCCGTTCCATACAGAGTTCTGCCGCTCCGCGCCGCCGACCACAACTTGACGGACCTTGGAAATCCTGTAGTCCCGGATGACGGCCTGAAAGTCTCCCCGCGCGTCCGCGCGCACAACCAGGTTGATGTGCTTCACCGCCTGGCAATTCTGGAACTTCATCAGCGTGTGCGCGATGATCGGCACCTTGCCCAGCTTGAGGAACAGTTTGTCCACCCCTTTCCCCATGCGCGAACTTCTGCCGCCTGCCACAATGACTGCTGCGATCATAAGTCCGCTAAGAAGCTTGGTGAGCCAACTGTTCGAACGTCAGCTTTCCGTCGCCGACGGTGATTTCGATCACGTCGTTTGCCTTCAACGTTCCACGGATGAGTTCCTCAGCCAGCGGTTCCTCCAGATAACGTTCCACGGCGCGGCGCAGTGGCCGCGCGCCCAATGCGGGATCGTAGCCTTTCTCGATCAGAAAGCCCTTGGCCTCGTCTGACAAATGGATGCGGATCTCCTTGTATTTCAACCGTGCGCAAACCTTCTCGACTTCGATCTCGATGATCTTCGCCATGTCCGCCTTGGTCAAGGGCCGGAAAACGACCACGTCATCGAGACGGTTGAGAAACTCCGGCCGAAAAACCCGCTTCGCCTCTTCCGTGAGCTTCTCCTTCATCGTCTCATAGGTTTGCGCCTCGCTCGTGGCGGTAAATCCCATCGTCGTGTTCTTGCGAATCACGTCCGCGCCGACGTTGGAGGTCATGATGATGACTGTGTTGCGAAAATCCACAGTCCGGCCGAGGCTGTCCGTCAGCTTGCCGTCCTCCAGCACCTGCAACAGCATGTTCAACACATCCGGGTGCGCTTTCTCGATCTCGTCGAACAGCACCACAGAATACGGCCGTCGGCGCACGCGCTCCGTAAGTTGACCGCCCTCTTCGTAGCCGACGTAGCCTGGCGGTGAGCCGACGAGCCGGGACGCGTTAAACTTCTCCATGTATTCGGACATGTCCAACTGGATCAGTGCGTCCTGGTTGCCGAACAAAAACTCCGCCAGCATTTTTGCCAGCAAGCTCTTGCCGACGCCCGTGGGGCCGAGGAAGACGAATGAGCCGATGGGGCGGCGCGGGTCTTTCAGGTCCGCTCGTGAACGTCGCATGGCTTTGCTGATTGAGGCGCATGCGTCGTCCTGGCCGATGACGACTTTCTTCAGTTCCGCCTCCATTTGCAGCATTTTTTCGGTCTCGCTCTTCTCCATCCGACTCAACGGCACACCGGTCCACTTGGACACCACATGAAGGATGTCTTCTTCCGTGATGGCGACCTGTGTTTCGTCACGCCGCTCGCGCCATTGCGTCAGAGTCTTCTCCAAGTGTTCTTTCGCTTGCTTCTCCTGGTCGCGGAGTGCCGCTGCGCCTTCGAAATCCTGCGCTTGAATGGCCTTTTCCTTCTGTTGCTTCAGGTCGGCCACTTTCTTCTCCAGCTCCTGGAACTCCGGGGGGCGGGTCATGGACTTGATCCGCACGCGAGCACCGGCCTCATCCATCACGTCAATGGCCTTGTCCGGTAGGAAACGGCCCGTCAGATAACGATCCGACAACCGCACTGCGGTTTCGAGCGCCTCATCACCCAGCTTCGCGTGATGGTGCTCCTCATATTTCGGCCGCAGCCCTTTCAAAATCTCAATGGCTTCCTCGACACTGGGCGCGTTCACCATCACTGTTTGGAACCGTCGCTCCAATGCCGCGTCCTTCTCGATATGCTTGCGATACTCCGTCATCGTCGTTGCGCCGATGCACTGCAACTCGCCACGCGACAGGGCCGGCTTGATGATGTTGGCCGCGTCCATCGCGCCTTCTGCCGAGCCGGCGCCCACGATCGTGTGCAGTTCGTCCAGAAACATGATGACGTTCTTGGCGCGCCTGATCTCGTCCATGACGGCCTTGATGCGCTCCTCGAACTGCCCGCGATACTTCGTGCCTGCCACCATCAGTGCCATATCCAGCATGATCACGCGCTTGTCGCGGAGAATCTCCGGCACGTTGCCCTTGACGATCTCTTGGGCAAGTCCTTCGACGATGGCCGTCTTGCCGACACCCGCCTCGCCGATCAGCACCGGATTATTCTTCGTGCGGCGGCAGAGAATCTGCATCATTCGCTCGATCTCGTTCTTGCGCCCGATGACCGGGTCCAGTTCCCCCTTGCGAGCAAACTCGGTCAGGTCGCGCCCAAACGCTTTCAACGCCGGCGTCTTCGAGTCTTTCTTCTCGCCCGGCTCGGTTGGCTGGCCGGCGGGTTCTCCTTCCGGCGGCGGCTGGAAATTGGGGTCGAGTTCCTTGAGGATTTCGTTGCGCGTGCGCTCAATGTCCACTTCCAGGTTCTTCAGGACACGGGCCGCCACGCCGTCGCCTTCGCGCAACAAGCCGAGCAGGATGTGCTCCGTGCCGACGTAGGAATGGTTCAGCGCGCGAGCCTCTTTGTTCGCCAGCGCCAGCACCTTCTTCACACGAGGCGTGAACGGAATGCTGCCAGCCTGTTTCACTTCCGGCCCGGTGCCGACTTGTTTTTCCACTTCCAAACGGACCGTTTCCGGATCGAGGCCCATCTTCTGAAGCACGTTCACTGCCACGCCCTGGCCGAGCTTGATCAGGCCCAACAACAAATGTTCCGTGCCCACATAGTTATGGTTGAACCGCTCTGCCTCCTTGCGCGCCAAGCTCAACGCCTGCTGCGCACGGGGCGTAAAATTGCTCATTCCTTCGATCATGTGCGTATAAGGATATATCGTTCCAACTGTGCAAATCTAAAGCTCTTTCGACGCGGTTGTCAACGTTACCACCGTTGACTTCTGGCTGCGCATGCCACACCAGCAGGGCGGACCGGCTGAGGTTTTGCATCGTCCCGGAACGTCGCGTGTCGAATGATACGGAGTTCTACACTTTTGAAGGATGCGCGGGCTCCTCGACTGGAGCCGGATTATCCTATCAAAACGGCAACGCTGCTGGATCAAGATAGAACAGCAACGTGGGAATGTCCATCGCAAGCCTGCTGGACGGTCATCTCCTCCCGCAGTGTCGCCACATTCTCGCGAGCGACCACCAGAACCGGCTGATGCAGAAGTTCGCGGTTGTGAGTCTTCATGGCACAGCTCGGATGCGTGGGGCGTCTGACATTCAGGTTGAAACCACCGCATTCGCAGATGACACGGGTATGAGGAGGCAAGTCTGCTGTGCGCCGCGCGTTGCTCAGGCGGCATCCGGCGGCTCTTCGCCCCCCGGTTCGGCGGATTCGGGAGGGGAGAAGGACATGGTCTTGGGGCGATCCACATTCTTGAGCATGTCGCGCAACAGACTGGCACGCATGACATCGCGTTGCTCGGCGGTGAGCTTCTGGTTCGCGTGCTTCTGCAGGTGAGCGGGCTGGGTTAGCAGGAACATGTCGTCAATGCGCTTGTGGTCGAGGCCGTGGAGCAAACCCAGGTCGAGTCCCAGACGAAGCAAGGAGAGAAGGTTCATGGCCTCCTTGGAGCTCTGGACGCAGGCGTTGCCAAGGATGCCGTAGGCCCGGCCGATCTGGTCATAGATCATCTGCGGGCGCTTCTCCATCAACGCTTGCCGTGCGTTCTTCTCGTGCTCGATGATCTGGAGAATCACTTTGATGAGACGCTCAATCAAGTCCGTCTCGCGCTCGCCAAGGGTTGTCTGATTGGAAACCTGGAAGAGGTTGCCGGATGCCTCGGTGCCTTCGCCATAAAGGCCGCGCACAGCCAAGCCAAGCTTGTTGACCGCTTGGATAATCTGGTTGATTTGTTCCGCCAGCATCAGCGCCGGCAGATGCAGCATGGCGCTGGCCCTCATGCCGGTGCCGACGTTGGTCGGGCAGGCGGTGAGGTAGCCAAGCTTCGGCGAGTAGGCGTAGTTCAGGTGTTCCTCCAACTCGGAATCCACCCGGTCAATCACCCGCCACACCTCGCGCAGGCAGAAGCCTGGCATGAGAGCCTGCATCCGCAGGTGGTCTTCCTCGTTGATCATCACAGTGATGACCTCGGACTCACTGATGACCACGCCGCTGCCGACAGTCTTGGCGGCATGTTCGCGGCTGATGAGGTGGCGCTCGACGAGCAACTGTTTATCGAGGGCCGTGAACTCGTCCATTGAGTGTGCCATCGCGCCGGCCATTTCAGGCAGGATGCAGGTGACGGCCTTGATTCTTTCCAGCGATTTCTGGCGTTCGGCCTTCTTGGCCCAACCGGGGAACGGCACTCCGTTGAGATTGCGCGCAAGCCGAACGCGGCTGCTCATGACTACCAGCCGTCCGCTGTCCACTTCACCTTCCAAAGGAGTATCACCGGTTTTCATGTTTTGATTTGTGCCGGGGAGACTGCTCAGAGCAGGGTGCCTGGGGACGTCTTTGCCTGCAGGGCGCGGATCTCGTCCCGCAACTGCGCGGCCTGCTCGAAACGCTCCTCACGAATGGCGCGCGACAGTTCCTTTTCAAGCTGTTTGAGATGATCGGAAGATTCCGACGACACCGCCGCCTTCCGCGGTGTCTTGCCGACGTGGCGCTCGCCCTTGTGCATCGCTTTGAGCAACGGTTTCAGTCCGGATTCAAAGGTTTCGTAACAAGTGCTGCAACCGAGCCGGCCTTGTTTCTTGAAGCTGGCCTGCGTGAATCCGCACACCGGGCAACGCAATCCCTCGGAGTCCGCTGCCACCTGGCCAGCGCCGAATTCACCCAACATGTCGCCGAGCATGCTGATGCTGCCGGGATCCGTGTAGCCCTTGGCCTTCGCACAGGCTTCGCAGATGTCGATCTTCGACACCTTGTCGCCCTCGACCTTCGAGAAGTGCAACGTCGCTTCGTTTTCCTTGCAGAAATCGCAAAGCATAAACTTCAATCTCCGTCACAGGTAAATTGGAGCGCCTTCGCGCGCTGTCAACTCGCGATATCGCTGCATCAGGTCCAGTGTAACCGGTCCCGGCCGCTTTCCACCGATGACGCGGCCGTCCACCTGTGTGACCGGCACCACCTCGGCCGCCGTGCCCGTGAGGAAACACTCGTCCGCCGTGAAGACGTCGTAGCGCGTGAGATTCTCCTCGCGCACGGGCAGGCCCGCCTCTGCGGCGAGCGCCATCACGGTTCTCCGCGTGATGCCGTCCAGCGCGCCGGCTGAAATCGGCGGTGTGATCAGCGCGTTGTCCTTGACGATGAAGATGTTATCGCCGGTGCATTCCGCCACATTGCCTTGCGCGTTGAGCATCAAGCCTTCGTCGGCGCCGGCCTGGAGGCACTCGATCTTGGCCATGATGTTGTTGAGGTAGTTCAGCGATTTGACCGCTGGACTCAACACATTCCCCGGTGTCCGCATGGTGCCGGTTGTTGCCACTTTCAGGCCGTTGCGATACACGCTCTCCGGATACAGCTCAATCGTAGCGGCGATGATGAACACCGACGCCTTCTTGCACTTGTAGGGACTCAGTCCGAGGTAGCCCACCCCGCGCGTGACCACCAGCCGGATATAGCCGTCCTTCAGCTTGTTCAACCGGCAGGTCTTGAGCGTCGCCTGGGCCACTTCTTCCTTCGACATCGGGATCGTCAGCAGGATGGCCTGCGCCGAAGCAAACAAGCGGTTCACGTGCTCCTCAAGCTTGAAGATGCGCCCGTTGTAAAAGCGAATGCCCTCGAAGACACCATCGCCGTAGAGCACGCCGTGGTCGAAGACAGAAATCTTCGCGTTCTGCTCGGAGTAAAATCGGCCGTCTATGTAAATTTTCATTTGCGTGTCCGTTTCCATTACGTTTTCAACACACCATTGAGTGCGCCGTCGCGAATCTCCAGCACCCGCTGGCACTGTCGCGCGACGGCTACCTCGTGCGTTACCAGAATCAAAGTCATGCCGCGCTCGCGTTGCAAGCGCAATAACAATTCCATCACACCCGCGCCCGTCGCCGAATCCAGGTTGCCGGTCGGCTCGTCAGCAAACAGGATGACGGGATCATTGATCAGCGCGCGCGCGATTGCCACCCGCTGCTGTTCACCGCCGCTCAATTCCAGCGGCCGATGATGGATACGGCCGCCCAAGCCGACCGACGCCAGCAACGCTTCAGCCTGCCGCCGCACTTGCGCCGCCGGCCGGCGGGCCAA
>JBAZIR010000142.1:0-12607 GCA_041651735.1 Verrucomicrobiia bacterium
AGGAACACGAGATTACACGTCTGCTATGTGCGGAGATAACTCACGAACTTGACGTGATGAATAAAGCCTATGCGTTTACCTTAGCATTCAGCGAAGACCTGCGGCAAGCCTTCCCTTCGCAGGACTTTGGAAACGAAATCGTGCGACTATCACACGGTCTCATTGGCAGGATCAAATATCATGGGGAACTGGAACCGCTCACCGGTGGCGATATGGGAATCGCCCTGCGCCGTCCGCATGTTTGGAGAAAAAACCACAGAACGCTATCTCATGGGTTGCACCTCCAGGGCCTCTTGTGCCAGGCAAAGAGGCAGAAGCCGTCTGGTGGCTTCGGTGGACTGACCTCGCGCCAACGGGAGGTTCTCCCCGAACGCCTTGCCTACCTCAGCATCCTGCTATACACCTATTCTGACGCACAGAGGTTGCACCTTCAGCCTCTTGACTGGCTTCTGTGCGAAGGCATAGAACTCGCGGACATCGAGGCATTCCTGGCGGCTGGGGACGTGTACGGCACGATGCGCTCAACCAATATCTTGATCGCACTCGGAAATGGCGACATCGGAACGGACGACCAACACATTATCGACACCGTCATATGCCCCGCCGTGAAGCCCTATATCTGTATTGAAGTCACATGGCCTGACGATGGAGGGCCGCCCCCACCGGATGGAGGTCTCTACAGCAACTCTCTGCAGGACCTGGCTGACATGTTCAAGCACGCAAAGAAACTGGGGCATCCCGGTTTCAATACCGAACACTACGGGCAGGGCGATTCTCCGCCAAAGACAAGGACAATGGGCGGATCGAATTGCTAACAAGGCGGTGGAACGCTACGGCGCGAAGCCGCGCCGAAGTTCAGGCGCGACGTTAGACGACAAGAAAAACAATTGTCGATGTCGAGAAAGACAGCGTCGTTGTCGGGGTCGTGTTTTGATTCTTGGCGGATTCATTGCCGGCCATCGGCTGGTCACGGAGATTGTGCCGCGCGAGGGGCGGTGAGGGTGCGCAACGCGGGCAAAGCGGCTGTTTGAACCGATTTTGTGTGGTGTCTGAACTCCTGACCTGACAGAATCCAGCCGACTGCTGCGTAGCACCACCACTTGAGGAAGAGCCAAATGAAACAGAAGACTTCGCGAACAATCAACTCACCACGATATCCCCACACCCCCACGCAACTCACCCGCCGCCAATTCATCCAGCATTCCGCCGCGGCGGCGACGGTGGCCTGGCCCATGCTGGCCAGCGCGCGCACCTTCGGTGCCAACGACGAAATCCGCGTCGCCATCATCGGCTGCGGCGCCCGCGGCGGGGCGCACATCGCCGGATTCGGCCCCCAGAAAAACGTGCGAATCGCGGCCGTTTGCGACCCGGACCGCCTGCGGCTGAAGGCCGCCGCGGATTTGATCGAGAAGAAATACAAGTATCGGCCCGACGAGGTGGTGGATGTCCGGAAGCTGATGGAGCGGAAGGACATTGACGCGTTCAGCGTGGCGACGATGCAGTATTGGCATTCGCTGCCGGTCATCTGGGCGTGCGAGACGGGGCGCGATGTGTATGTCGAGAAGCCGCTCGCGCACTTCATCTGGGAGGGGCGGCAGATGGTCAACGCGTCGCGCAAATACAACCGGCTCGTGCAGATCGGCACGCAGGCCCGTTCGCGCGACACCGACCGGCAGTGCTACGAGTTCCTCCGCTCCGGCCAGCTCGGCAGGATCAAATACATCGTCTGCTGCGCCAACAAGCCGCGCAAGTCCATCGGCCGGCGCACCACGCCGCTGCCGATCCCCGACACGCTGGATTACGAGTTGTGGTGCGGCCCCGCGCGCAAGGAGCCGATCTTCCGCGAAAGGCTCCAATACGATTGCAGCTTCATCTGGAACACCGGCGACGGCGAGTCGTGCAACCAGGGCGTCCACGAGCTGGACATGGCGCGCTGGGTGTTGGGCGAGACGGGCCTGCCGAAGCGGATGATGAGCATCGGCGGGCGGTTCGTGTTCAACGATGTCGGCGAAGTGCCGAACACGCAGATTTGCTACTACGACTACTCCGTGCCGGTCATCTACGAAGTCCACAACCTGCTTGCATCGAAGGACGCGAAGGACGCGCCGGACTACCGCGGCGTCAAGACCGAGACGTTCGTGCAGTGCGAGGGCGGCCACGTGTTGATGCACGCCGGCGCGGTGTTCGACAACGACGGCAAGCAGGTCAAGAAGTTCACCGGCGGCGAGCGGCACTTTGAGAACTTCATCGCGGCGATGCGCAGCGGCAAACGCGAGGACCTCCACGCCGAGGTGCTCGGCGGCCACATCTCCACGAGCATCAGCCACGCCGGCAACGTCTCCTACCGCCTCGGCCGCAAGGCCGGCGTAGCCGAGATGCGCGCGCAGATCGGCGAGCTGCCGCTGTTCCAGGAAACGCTCGACCGTTACCTCGCCCACCTCAAGGCCCACGACGTGGAGCCGGGAGAGTCATTGCTCGGCCCGTGGCTCGAATGGGATGAGGCCAACGAGCGTTTCAAGGACAACGCCAAGGCCAACGAACTCGTCCGTGGTTTCTACCGCAAGCCATTCGACGTGCCGGAAGTGAAGGTGTGAGTTGACGCGTCGCGGGCAGGGCCGGACCTGCTGGACAGGCCGGAACATGCGGAAACGGTGAAGACCCGGCACGCCCGGCGGTCGCGCCCTGCCTTTATGTGTTACCGATGTTCTGACTGCGCCCGAACTCTTACCTCTTCCCCCTTGCCACTTTCCCTTCTCTTCCTTCCCCTCACCCCTTCCCCATCTCCCGCCGCAGCCGCGCTAGGAGCCGCGTCTCGTTCTTGCGCGCCAGCTCGTGTTCCCAAACTCGCACCACCCGCCAGCCCATCCGCCGCAGCGTCCGCGTCACCTGCCGGTCCCGCGCCTTGTTCGCCGCCAGTTTCTTCCGCCAGAACGCCGCATTGTTCGCCGGTTTCGTCCGATGCTTCGGGCAGCTATGCCAGAAGCAGCCGTCCACGAACACCGCCAGCTTCAGTTTTGGGAATACGAAATCAGGTTTGCCAAAAACGGGACGGGAGCGACGCCAGCCGGATATGTGGTATCGGCGGAATAGAGCCATCAACGCCAGCTCCGTCTCCTTGTTCCCGCGCCCGCGAATCCGCGACATCACTTCTGAGCGCTTCCGCTTGGTGAAGACGTCCGGCACGCCTACACCTCCACTAATTCCACTTTTTCGTAAAGCGCTCCGATGTTCTTCGAAGCCACACGAAACTGGCTTCGACGCTTTAACGCAGCAGTGCCCGACGCGTGCTCCAGCTTGATGCCGGGGTCATAATACACCGCGCCCACCGCCATCGCCCGCAAGAGGCGAAGTGCATCCGTTCCTACCGCCAGCCGCACGTGATCGCCGTAGGCATACTGACGACGCGGCTCCTTTCGGCACTGTGACGGCACATAGACCGCCCGCGCATGCTTGCGCGCCCAGTGAGTAAACAAACCGCCGAATGCCCACGCAGCCGCCACCTCGCCCGCGTCAGACACGAGGGCCAACGCGCCTTTCGCGTCCGTGATAACGCCACGCTCCACATTGTAGCCCTGTAGCTTCAACGTCAGGCCAGTGGTTTGATGCCGCTGGCCCGCCTTGTGGATGCCGCCGAAGTTCAACCGGTCGGGTCGACCCAACTTGTCGACGTAGCCGAATCGGCGCACAAACGCCTCTGCCCCGCACTCCTTGTAAAACCCGCCCGTCGGCTCCGGCGTCATCAAAGTTATTGTGCCAGCCCCGACCCGTTCGAAACTTGCCACCGCGTGCTGCTTTACTTCCCAGCCGAGAAAATCCGGTTCTGCATCGCTGTTCTTCGGCACACCCAGTTCCGCTTCCAGCGTGAATCCACCGCACTGCGGCGCGTTGCACGGTTTCATTCTTCCGCCCGAATCGAGTTGTTTGGAATCAATCCATCCAAGCCGGTTGATACGTCTCAATTCCGCCAACAGCTTGCTGCGAGAGTCTTCCTCCTTGGGCACGTTGGGCAACGGCACCTCTCGGAAAACAACGAACGCGGATGGGAATGATTGCGCGTTGAATTCCAAAGCAACTTGCGAATTTCCAGCGGCAACATAGCCCAATACACGCCTGTCAGCGGTGACGCCAAGGAAAAGGATGCGCCCCGCAAGCTGTCGGATGAGTTCTGGAGGACCGGCTTTCGCTCGCTCCCGATCAACCATCAACTGGTTCGGCCCAACCTTGCAGCCTCTCAAGAATCCGGAAAAGCGGACTTCGGGATATTGGGAGTAGAGAATCAATTGAGCACCGGGAGCGGGCGCTGTCTTTCCGGTCTCCAGTAACCATCCAAAGTTTAGGCGAGCTTTGAAGCTCGGTCCTCGTGATGTGTTCTCCGCATAGATTTGCTGACTGGGAAATACATTGAGCGTCTCAACGGCTCCTGCGAAATAGATTTGATTCTTCGAATTGTCATTCTCAGCCAGCGGTTTGGCGTAGAGCTTCTTGACCCCGGCTTGCTCGAAGAGCGATTTGAGTTGATCCAGCGTCACGGCTCAATCTTTCTTGGTTCGCTTGACCACGTAGCGCACTTGCTTCTTTCGCGCCAGTGGCGTGTCAAGTGCCTCACTCTGTTGTCGCTCCGCGACTTGGAGCGCCAGATCAGGTGTGATGTTCGGAGGCCTTTCCAGACTCAGTACGACTTCTTTTGCAATTCGCTCGACCACAGGCACGACGACGGAATTCCCGAACTGGCGGTAAGCCTGTGTGTCCGAGACTGGAATCTTGAAATCGTTGGGATAGCCCATCAGCCGACAGCATTCGCGCGGCGTAAGGCGTCGAGGGTTCTTTTGCGGGCCTTGCGAGATGAGGATTTCGGAACCGTCTTTGTGGTATCGGGCACTGAGAGTTCTAGCCACGTCCTTGCCGGCAAATAGGCCAAAGCCGAAGCCGTTTCCGGCGGCTTGATGTTTCTTGGCGTAGTCTTGGAGGTATTGCCACAAGTGGTCGGTAAGCGTGTATTTGTCCAGCACGTCGGCGTCGAGGATGGTTTCGAGCTTCGGCCCTTCGGCGGGGAATTGGGGGAATTCGAAGTAACGCCAAGGCTTGAAGCCGACGAGGAAAATGCGCTCTCGGTGTTGCGGTACCACGCTCCGCGCGTCTATCACTTTGTAATAGACAGTGTATCCGAGTTCCTCGGTGAGCGTGCGGTAGATAATCTCAAAAGTACGGCCTTGGTCGTGCCGCTTGAGATGTTTGACGTTCTCCAGCACAAAGGCGGGCGGCTGATGAAAGCTGATGATGCTGGCGAGGTCGAAGAACAGATTGCCCTGTTTCTCGTCCTCAAAGCCATGCTTGCGACCGAGGCTGAGCTTCTTGGACACGCCCGCGAGACTAAACGGCTGGCATGGAAACCCGGCACAGAGAATGTCGAACTTCGGTATATCGGCGACGGCCACATCGTGGATATCGCCTTGCGGCGTTTCGCCGAAGTTGGCGGCATAGGTCAACTGGCTGAACTTATCCCAGTCACAGGAGAAGACGCACTCAGCGCCTGCTCGCTCAAAGGCGATGCGGAAACCGCCAATGCCGCAGAAGATGTCAACGAAGCGGAGTTTTCTATGCTTGCTGCCGAATACGGCGCGATCCTCACGCACGACAGACGGTTTCGATTTGGTGACGCGTTGCTTCAAGCGTCCACGCCTTCCACGAGCTTAGGCGTCGTGATGCCGAGCGCCTTGGCAAGGCGGGCGACGTTCTTTATGCCGGGGTTGCGCAGGCCGCGCTCGATGCCGCTGATGTAGGTCGGATCAAGGCTGGCTCGTTCGGCGAGTTTCTCTTGGGTCAGGCCGCGCGCTTCGCGCTGATGGCGGACATTCTGACCAAGAGCGGCGAGGGTGGAATCACGTTTCGGCATGACTGATAGTCCATGCCAAAACGGTCGAAAGGTCTATGGACTATGAGTCAGGTTGTGGCGTTGGTTTGTAGAAGCGGGAACGATGGTGGATGAGGGAAGCGGCAGGTTATCGCAGTACCGAGAAGAACCTTCCGAAGCGCGGCAGGTGGGAGCCGTTGTTGTCCACCGAGGCGATGACTGTGGAGGCTTTGCCGATGATCAACCGGCGCTCCACGACGCCGAAGTAGCGCGAGTCCTTGCTGTTGTCGCGGTTGTCGCCCATGACGAAATACTCGCCGGCTCGCAACGTCAGCGGCGGAAACGAGCAATGCGGCGACGGGAAGAACGGGCGGGCCATCACAGCGTGCGAACGATTGTCAACCGTCTCCGTGGCGAATTTCGCAACCGCCTGCTCGGCGGCAGGCACGCCGGCAAACCCCGCGGGCGGCAGCGGCGCGTAGCGGGCACGCTGGCCGTTGATCCAGAGCGCGTTGTTTCGCAGTTCGATGGTGTCTCCCGGCACGGCCACGATGCGTTTGACGAGTCGGAGTTCGTCCTCCGGCGAGAAGAGCACGACGATGTCACCGCGCGACGGATGATCCCATTCCGCCAGATGCGTCGTGGTGAACGGAATCTTCAGGTCGTAGGCGAGCTTGTTCACAAAGACGAGGTCGCCCTCCAGGATCGTCGGTTTCATCGAGCCGGTGGGCACGAAATTGTAGTCGGCGAGCGAGGATTTGATGGGGCAAATGATCGCAGCCATCACAGCCAGCGGACAGACCCATTCACGCCAGAGTTGTTTGAGGACTGAAGGGATATTCATGGAATGCTCAGGTGCATCCTTTGACCGGCGGGAGGAAAGAGGTGTTCAAATTCTTTGCCGGGTGGATCGCGGGGTGGATCGCGACCTCCGGGCGCGATTGTGATTGAGAAGCGAAAGAGAAAAGCATGCGCTGAGCTTCCCGCATTCCCAATGCGATATCTTTCTCGTGGCAGTTGCCATCGCGCCCGGAGGTCGCGATCCACCTTCGGGAGCGTCGTTCTGCGGTAGGGCGAAGCGTCCCTGCTGAGCCGTCCCCTTCTGCGCTTCTACTGCGGCGGCTCAGCGGGACGCTTCGCCCTACCGGGGCAGACGCGCGAATGGAAATGAAGTTCGCGCAGACTCTTTTCGGTGTTCCAACAAAACTATCGCCGTCCCCAGGACGCTTCGATCTCTTCCAGACTTCGTCCCTTCGTCTCCGGCACCATCGCAGCCACAAACACCAGCGCCGCGAGGCTGCACGCGCCATAGACCCAGAAGGTCAGCGCCGGGCCGATGGCGGGACTGTCATTCAACATCGGGAAGGTCTGCGCCACGATGTAGCACGAGGTCCAGATCACGAACGTCGCCACCGACATCGCCCGCCCGCGCACTTTGGTGGGGAATATCTCCGAGCAGAGAATCCATGAGATTGGCCCCAGCGCCATCGCGAACGCGCCGATGAACGCCAGGATCGCCAGCATCAGCGGCAGGCCATTGTAGCCGGCGTGGAACATCGCCCCGACCGCCCCGAGCGCCGCGACCTGCACCGTCAGGCCGATGAGCAGCAGCGCGCGCCGCCCCGCCTTGTCCACGAATGCAATCGCCACGAAGGTGAATACGACGTTCACCAGTCCGACGATCACCGACGACATGAACGAGTCCTTCACGCCCACGCCCGCCGTCGCGAAAATCTTGGTCGAGTAATACATGATGGCGTTGATGCCGCTGAACTGGCTGAAGGCCATCAGCAGCGCCGCCACGATGAGCGGCCGGCGGAATCGCGCGTGGAACAGTTCCGCGAACCGGCCTTCCTCACCGCCCAGCACCGCGCGCACCGCCGTGATTTCCTGCGCCGCGTGCTCCGGCCCGCCAACGCTCTCCAGAATCCGCCGCGCCTCGTCATCGCGCCCCACGCCCAACAGCCAGCGGGGGCTTTCCGGCACAAAGAAAAGCAACGCCACCAGCAGCGCCGCCGGAGCGACCTCCGCCCCCAGCATCCAGCGCCAGCCGCTCGCCGCATTCCACGCCTCGTCGCCGAGGCCCTGGATGCGCGCGTTGATGAACAGCGTCAGAAAAATGCCGGTGACGATGCCGAGTTGAAACAGCGAGCCGAGCCGTCCCCGTTTGGCCGCCGGCGCCAGTTCCGCGATGTAGATGGGACAGATCATCGAGGACGCGCCGATGCCCAGCCCGCTGATGAATCGCGCCACGAGGAACTCCATGAACGTCCGCGGAATCGCCGACAGCAGGCCGCTGAGGGCATAGAGGATCGCGCAGAGAAACAGGACCTTTCGCCGGCCGAAACGGTCGCTCAGGAATCCCGCGCACATTGCGCCGGGGATGCAGCCGAGGATGGCGCTCGCGCCGGCGATGCCTTCCTGCACCGCGTTGAGATGGAAGTGCGCCCGGAGGTATTGGTTGGCGCCGTTGATGACCGCGGTGTCGTAGCCGAACAGAAACCCGCCCGTTGCGGCGACGAGCGTGACCAGGGCCAGCGAACTGCCGGTTTTGATGGGAGAGGCCGGGGTTTGCATTGGTTGGAGATTGAGATGGCGCCCAGACGAATAGTTTGCCAAGGCAGAGCCGTGCAAGCTAAAAGACCACGCAGGAAAACACCATGAAGCGATTCATCATCACGGCTCTCCTGTTGGTCGTCTCTCCAGCCCTCGCGGAATTCACACGGTTGTCGCCTGTGCCGCCACCGAAGATCATCGCGGTGGCGACAGAGTTTCCCGGCGGCAACTATGCCGCCACACGCCTGCTTGACGGCAACCTGAAGACCGAGTTCGCCTCGCACGGCAAAGGCACCAACACGTTCGTCGAGTTCGATTTCGGCGCGCCCGTCCGCATCGGCGGCTTCCGGCATCAGGACCGCAACGATCCCGCAACCATCGCCGCGTCGGAGCTTGTGTTCAGCGACGCAGCCGGCAAACCGCTGGCCACGGCGCAGGTCACGCACGTCAACCAGCGCGCCGGCATCACGTTCTTCGCGCTCCCGGGGCCGGTCACTGCGCAACGCGTCCGGTGGCGCGTCTCCAAGCTCGGCAGTTCGCACGGCACTGTCGGCGGGGCGGAGATCGAGTTCTTTGCCGCAGGCCAGCCGGAATCGTCGCCGCGCGGCATCGGCATTGAAGCGAGGACGGTGCAGATGATTGACCGCAAGAACGTGGGAGGGGCCTCAGCGCCCCGACCGTCCGCACCGGCGCTCGTGCAGCCGCTGCGAGTGGCGCTCGACTATCCTTATGCGCAACCGTTGAAGACACTCGTCCGGGTCGAAGGCCAGGAAGCCCGGCCGTTGGAACTGAAATTCGGCAGCCAGGCGCTCGAATACACCATAGCTGCCGCCGACACCGAACGGACGCTGAACGTCGTCATCGAAGCCGGCAGCGAGAAGATCGCGTCGCGCGCTGTCACGCTCAAGCCTTCGCGCAAGCTCACCGTCTATGTCCTGCCGCACTCGCACACCGACATCGGCTACACGGCCATCCAGACCGACATCGAGGAGAAGCAGATCAACAACCTGCTCCAGGGCATCGCTGACGCGCGCCGCACCGCGAACTATCCGCCGGGCGCGCGGTTTGTCTGGAACGTCGAGGTCATGTGGGCCGCCGACCTTTTCCTGCAACGGCTCACGCCGAAACAACGCGCGGAGTTCTTCGACGCCGTCAAGCGCGGGCAGGTCTCGCTCAACGGCATGTATTTGAACGAACTCACCGGCCTGTGCCGGCCGGAGGAATTGCTGCGGTTGTTCCGCTACGCGACGCAGCTCGGCGAGCGCACGGGCGTGGCGGTGGACTCGGCGATGATCAGCGACGTGCCCGGCTACACGTGGGGCACGGTCACCGCGATGGCGCAGGCGGGCATTCGCTACTTCTCGGTCGCGCCGAACTACCTCGACCGCATCGGCGACATCCTCGTGCAGTGGGAGAACAAACCGTTCTGGTGGGTCGGCCCCGACGGCAGGAACAAGGTGCTGGTCTGGATTCCGTTCTGGGGCTACGCGATGTCGCACCGGTTCAGAACGATGTCGCCGCAGCTCGTCGAGGATTTTTGCGCAGGTTTGGAGAAACGCGACTATCCCTACGACATTGCCTACGTCCGCTGGGCCGGCCACGGCGACAACGCGGTGCCCGATCCCATCATCTGCGAGTTCGTGAAGGAATGGAACGCTGCGCACGCGTGGCCGCAGTTTGTGATCGCATCCACGAGCGAAGCATTTCGCGCGTTCGAGAAACGCTACGGCGACAGGCTGCCGCAGGTGCGCGGCGACTGGACGCCCTACTGGGAGGACGGCGCGGGTTCGTCCGCGGCCGAGACCGCGATGAATCGCGCCAGCAGCGAGCGGCTCGCACAGGCCGAGACGCTCTGGGCGATGCTCGACCCGAAGCGTTATCCGGCGAAACGATTCGAGGAGGCCTGGAACAACGTGCTGCTCTATTCCGAGCATACGTGGGGCGCGTATTGCAGCGTCTCGCAGCCGGCCAACCCTTTCACGTCCGACCAGTGGACCATCAAGCAGTCCTACGCGACCGTTGCAAACCTCCAGTCGCGCCAACTGCTCAGCGACGTATCCGTGGCCCGCCATTCCGCGGCAGAAAAAAGTGAATCGAAGGAATCCCTCCACGTGGACATCTTCAACACCACGTCCTGGCCGCGCAGCGAACTGGTGTTGATCCCGCACGAGATCTCCGAGAGTGGCAACTTCGTCACCGACGGCGAAGGCCAGGCCGTTCCTGCGCAGCGGCTCGCCAGCCGCGAACTCGCCGTGCTCGTGCGCGACCTGCCGCCGTTCTCCGGCCGGCGCTACACCATCTCGAAGGAGGGCAAGGCTCCAGCCGGGCCCAAACTGACCGCCAGCGGCGCTGTCATTGAAAACGACAAACTCCGTGTCCGCCTCGACGAGAAGACCGGCGGCATCGTCGAACTGCGTGCCACCGGCATCGAAGCCAACCTCGCCGACACCGCCAGCGGCCACGCCATCAACGACTACCTCTACCTCATCGGCGACGACCTCGCCGCGCTCCAGCGCAACGGCCCGGTTAAAATCACCGTCCGCGACCGCGGCCTGCTCGTCACGTCACTGCTGGTCGAGTCCGACGCGCCGGGCTGCCACAAGCTCTCGCGCGAAATCCGGCTCGTGGCCGGCGCGGATTACGTCGAGCTGCTCGACACCGTGGACAAGAAACGGCTCGAAGCCGCGAGCTACACCGCGAAAGAAGGCAAGGAGAGCGTCAATATTGCCTTCCCGTTCAACGTTCCCGGCGGCGACGTGCGGCTCGACGTGCCGTTCGGTGTCTTCCGTCCCGAAGCCGGCCAGATGCCAAGCGCTTGCAAGAACTGGCTCACGGCCGGCCGCTGGGCCGACGTGGCCAACAAGGACTTCGGCGTCACGTGGGTCACGCTCGACGCGCCGCTCGTGCAGGTCGGCGGCATCACCGCCACGCTGCTGAACTCGCAGACCAATCCCGACACGTGGCGCAAGAAGATCGAGCCGACGCAAAAGCTTTATTCGTGGGCCATGAACAACCACTGGCACACCAACTACCGCGCCTATCAGGAAGGCCCGGTGCAGTTCCGTTTCATCCTGCGTCCGCATCGCGGCCCCTCCGCCGATGCGGAGAACTCGCGCTTCGCCACCGGCTTCAGCCAGCCGCTGGTGGCAACGCCCGCGCGCGGCCGTGCGCCGTCGCCGACGCCGTTGCTGCGCGTGGAGCCTGCCGACGTGCTCGTCACCGCGCTGAAACCGAGTGACGACGGCAAGGCATGGATTGTCCGCCTCTTCGGCGCCGGCGGGACTCCGGCCAGCGCGAAGTTGACATGGTCGAAGCCCGCGCCCAGGCGCGTCTGGCTGAGCGACACCAGCGAGAAGCCTTTGCGAAGAGCCGCCGCCGATATTGCCGTGCCCGCGTGGGGCGTGGTGACGCTGCGGGCCGAACGCTGAGCCGATCCCAGCAAACGCCAGAGTTCACTTCGCCAACGCCAGCGATGAAACAAAGCTCATTGTTCTTAGCTTTCAGCCATGCCGGGCTTTCCGTGATTTGCAGCGAATCCGTCGGGCAATCTATGAAAAGTACGGCGGCCCATAACAGCCGTGGACATCGTCAATCTATCCTCTGAACCGTTAGGAAAGCTGCACTCGTGGATTCCACACGGCTTGGCGGCAGAACGTGTTGTTTTCCTGCCTGATGCTTGCCCGGGGAAGTCACCGCTGCCGACAGGCACTGCGGTTCTCACGCGCCAGACCAATTGGCGGCGCTTTGCAGTCTCTGACTGTGGTTGCGGCATGAGACTTCTGCGCTCCTCTGTGTCGTCGGCCAACCTTGACCTCGCGCACTGGGATGAGTTGGCCGACTGCCTGCGCGCCAACAAAGGACGGTTGGGTGACTTGGGTGGTGGAAATCACTTCTTGGATGCCTTGGTTCCCTACGACAACGGCCCACTTCATTTCCTGATTCACACCGGCTCTCGTAGCGAGTCGGGGCATGTGGATGAGTTCGTGGAGGATCCGGGGGAGTTTGATCGCCAGTTTCAGCGCGTGGTCCAGTGGGCGACTAATAATCGCGCGAAGATTCACGAGGAGATTGAGGGCGTTTTCGGCAAGACGGAACTGGTGCTCGATTTGCCGCACAACACATATGAGCTGTTGCCGAATGGCGGCGCAATCATTCGAAAGGGGGCCGTGCATCTTCGCCCCGGCGAGCTGTCGGTTATTC
>JBAZIR010000143.1:0-12585 GCA_041651735.1 Verrucomicrobiia bacterium
AGGACTGCGAACGCGATATCGCATGGCGATACAAATGTCGTCCTTGATATCAAACAACGACTGGGAATCGCCTTTGCGCCCGGCGAGGTGAACCTCCAGAACCTGCATCGGCAGGGAATCATTTGATTCAAACACCCTTTTTCCACCCATGTCCTGCTTGCCTTCAGCCTGTTCCAGGTAGAAGCGGACCCCGTCCTCTGCGGAGCCAGCAAAAACCATTTCGCCAGCGCTGAGAACGATGACAGATTCGCACAATGCAGAAATGGTTCCCGTGTTGTGGCTCACAAAAAGCACGGTCCGGCCACTCCGGGCCACTTCACCCATCTTGCCGAGGCATTTCTTCTGAAACATGGCATCGCCCACCGCCAGCACCTCGTCCACAATCAGGATCTCCGGGTCCAGATGCGCCGCCACGGCAAACGCCAGGCGGACATACATACCGCTGGAATAGCGTTTGACGGGAGTGTCTATGAATTTTTCCACCTCGGCAAAAGCAATAATCTCGTCAAGTTTGCTTCGGATTTCGGCCTTGGTCATGCCGAGGATGGCGCCGTTGAGGAAGATGTTCTCGCGGCCGGTTAGTTCCGGATGAAAACCGGTGCCGACTTCGAGCAGGCTTGCGATGCGGCCTTTGACTTTGACCGCTCCTGAGGTCGGAGCCGTCACACGGGAGAGAACCTTGAGCAGGGTGCTCTTGCCTGCGCCGTTGCGACCAATGATGCCGAGGATTTCGCCGCGCCTCACCTGGAAGGAGATATCGCGCAAGGCCCATATCTCGTCGGCGGACAAGTCCAAGTCGCCAGGACACTGAGAATCTGAAGTACCTGCGGATTTCCGGGCTTCAATTCCCGGTGTTTGAGTCTTTTGAGACAGTCCTACAGTCGCATACGGATCCGGCTTGCCCCGGACTCTGTGCCACCAGCGGTTAAGGTCGTGACGCAGTGTGCCCGTGCCGACCACGCCAAGACGGTATTTCTTCCACAGGGATTCAACGGAAATGACGATATCACTCATCGCAAGAAAAACTGCAACTTACACCGTGTCCATGAACGTCTTCTCGACGTGATTGAAGAGGAGGATGCCGATGAAAAGAATGACCGCAGTGATGGCCGCACTGCAACCGAGGTACTGCCAGCAAAACTCACCGCCTCCCAGGTAAGCGTAGCGGAAGGTTTCTATGATCGGGGCCATGGGATTCAGAAGCAGGATCCACCGGCTCGCATTGGGGAAAATGGACATGGGATAAATGATCGGGGTCGCATACATCGCCAATTGCACACCAAACCCCACCAGGAGCTGAAGGTCTCGATACTTGGTGGTCAGCGATGAGACGATAATGCCACAACCCAATCCCAAGGCGGCCATCATAAGCAACAGCAAAGGCGTAAGGACGATGGCCAGGTTGGGGTGAACGGGCGCACCTTGAAACAAATACCAGGCCACAAATCCAAGGAATAAAACGAACTGAATGCCAAACTTGATCAGATTGGAGATGACCATGGACAGTGGCACGGTGAGACGCGGGAAATAGGCCTTGCCGAAGATGCTGGCGTTCTGGAGGAACGTTGACGAGGTGCGGCTGAGGCAATCGGCAAAATAACTCCAGCTTGTCACGCCTGCCATGTAGAAGAGCATTTGTGGCAGCCCGTCGGTCGGCAGATTGGCGATCCGGCCAAAGATGAGGGTGAACAAAAGCGTGGTCAGCAGCGGCTGGAGAAGATACCAGAGCGGCCCCAAGATGGTCTGCTTGTATTGCGATACAAAATCGCGCCAGACGAAGAGCATCGTCAGGTCGCGGTAACGCCAGAGGTCGGCCAGATGCAGATCCAACCAATCCGTCTTGGGGCGGATGATGAGATCCCAGTCTTCGGAAGGATGAGGGGATGAGGACATAGGAAAGAGGAAACCAGAAGATAAGAATCAGTGAACTGACGGTGCGACAAAAGCTGAAGGCTGAGAGCCAGGAGCAGCCGTAATCAACGTCCCGCAAACTGTTTGCACTTGGGCCTCGGTCATCGTCGGAAACAAAGGCAATGTGATGATGCGCTGGCAGAAAGCGATCGACTTGTCCAATCCGCCGCGCGTTCCGAGACCCGCAAAGCCGGTGAAACCTGGGATGAACGGATAGTGCAGACTGGTCTGTATGCCGGCGGATTTCAGCGCCTCGGCACAACGCCAGCGGGTGTCCGCATCCGGAGCCACGACAGGAAGGAGGTGACAGGCGGCGGAATCCAACGTCGCAGCTTTTCGGAACGGGAGTATCCAGCCGCGAGATTCCAATGGCTGAAGTCCCTGCCAATACAATGCCGTCATCTCGCGGCGGCGCCGGTTGTTTCGATCCAGTTTCTTCAACTGTTCCCGACCCAAGGCGGAATGGAGATCGTCAATGCGGTAGTTGTAGCCGTGGGCCAGCACATCGTAAGTCGCGGCGTGGCCGCGATGGCGGTCCCAAGTGAGCGTGCTCATGCCGTGGGAACGAAGGTTGCGAACTTTGTCGTTCAGGTCGTCGCGCCGAGTGGTCACCATGCCGCCTTCGCCAGTCACAAGGTTCTTGTTGCTGAAGAAGGAGAAGCATCCAATGTCTCCCAAGGCGCCAGCCGCGAGAGACCCCAAAGACGACGCACTCTCATTGGCCACCCGAGGGCAACGTGCCCCGACTGCATGGCAGGCATCCTCGATCAGAGCCAGATGGTGTTTACGACATGCCTTCTGGATCTCCGCCATGCGGCAAAAGTACCCACTGTAATGCATGACCACGACCGCTTTCGTATGCGGAGTCACCAGCCGTTCGATCTCCGCGGGAGCGAGAGTCGGCTCATCCAAGTCCACAATCTCTCCGAACGCCGGTGTCGCTCCGACCGCCTTGGTCATGTTGGCCGAGGCGACGAAATTCACGGCGGGCTGTATCACCTCATCGCCCGGCCCAAGGCCGAGCGCGAGAAATGCCAGATGCAGCGCCGCGGTGCCGTTTGAAACTGCGCAGGCATGAGGAACGCCCACGACCGCGCCAAACTCCTGTTCAAAAGCCGCGGTCTCAGGCCCCATGGAAAGCCATTTGCCCTCCAGGACGCGTCGGACAGCGGCAGCTTCTTCCGCGCCGTAATCCAAATCGCTCAGTGGAATCTGCCATTCAGGCATGGTCATACCGTCCTGACACGAAGGTGACTGCCCCGGTGGCAAACCTGTCCCGCGGCCAAACTGTCAGTGCTTTCAAACATGATTGAACACATCCTGTTTTTCCGCGACCAGTTGCTGGGCGCGCGCGTAATCATCGGGCCGCCCGATATCCAGCCAGAGACAATCCGCCGGATAAGCGCAAACCCGCTCGCCCCTGGCGATCAGCCGCAACACCAACTCCGGCAGGTCGAGATACTTTCCCTTCCCGATGTGTTTGAGCACTGCGGGTTCATAAACGTAGATGCCCATGCTCACGTGGTAGGTGTGCTCCGGTTTTTCCAGGTAACGCGTGATCTGGTGCGTCGCGTCAAACTCGAGCACTCCCAGATCAATTTTCACTTTGCGCACATGCGTCGCAATGGTGAGCATCGCTTTCTGGCGGCGATGGAACCGAAGCAGCGCATCGAAATCCAGGTCCGTCAGGAGATCACCGTTCATCACAAGGAACGTGTCATTCAGGCCCGGCACCAATGAAAGCGAACCCGCCGTCCCCGTCGGTTTTTCCTCTTCCACAAAGCGAAGGTTGATCTTCTGAGTCAACGCACGGCGGTGCTGGAAATAAGCCCTCATCAACTCCGACAGATGCCCCAGCGCAAGCGTGATGTCCGTGATGCCAAAACGAATCAGGCGGCGAATCAAGACCTCGATGATCGGGGTGTCACCCAAGGGCATTAACGGCTTGGGGAAACTCACGGTAAACGGATGAAGCCGGGCACCCTTGCCTCCGGCAAGAATGACGGCACGCACATTCGCCGCGCCCCTGCGCTTGGTCGTCGTTCCAGCTTTCATACTGCGTAACCCTCGTGCTTGTACTCTTGAAGGTGGGCGCGCACGTAATCGGCTGTCCGGCGCAGACCTTCGTCCAGGGAAACCTGCGGCGTCCACTTCAGCGTCTGGCGGGCTTTTGCAGGGTTGCAGAGCAAGAGGCCCACTTCGCTTTTTCCCGGCCGCTGGCGTTCGGGCACACTGACCAGACGCGCCTTGCTGCCGACGACATTGAGGCAACGCTGGGCCAGTTCGCCGATAGTCACCGCCTGCCCCTGGCCAAAATGAATGGTCTGTCCTTCGATGCCAGGCGTTTCCGCCGCCAACAGGAACGCTCGCGCCGTGTCCTCGACGAAGGTCAGATCGCGCTTCGGTTCCAGGTTGCCCAAGTGGATGGCCTCCGCGCCATTCAAAGCTTGCGCCATGACCGTGGGAATCACCGCGCGCGCAGACTGGCGGGGGCCATAGGTGTTAAAAGGGCGCAGCGTCACCACAGGCAAATCGAAGCTGCAATAGAACGATTCAGCAAGTTTGTCGGCGGCAATCTTGCTGGCGGAATACGGCGACTGGCCCTGAAGCGGATGGTCTTCGTCAATCGGCGTGTAGCGCGCGGTGCCATAGACTTCGCTGGTGGAAGTCACGACGACGCGGCGGACACGGGCCTGACGGCACGCTTCGAGAATGTTCAACGTGCCGCCAACATTGGTCGCGATATAGGACGCCGGTGCGTGATACGAGTAGGGAATGCCGATCAGGGCGGCCAGATGCAGCACGACGTCGGTCCCTTCGACCAGCAGCCGCGTTTGTGACGGGTCGGTTACATCACCCAGCCGGACTTCGGTCTTCCCGAGTACGTCGGAGGCCAGTTCTTCGAGATGCCCCCAACTGCCACGGCTGTTATACCTGACCAAGGCCCTGACCTGATGACCTGCCTTGACCAAGGCCTCCACAACATGGCTGCCAATGAATCCGCCTGCTCCTGTAACCAAGAATTTCATGCGCGTGATGTGTCTTCAGACTCCTGCGAGGTTGCGGCAATCCAAACAGACTGCCGCACCCTCTCAACGACTCGATGTTGTTACCGCTTGCTGCGAATTACAATGGCGAACAAATGCGAATATGGTCTTGTCCCAGAATTTCTCCGAAGCCACCAGTTCGCATCCTTTCAGGTGTTTTTTCAGCGTTGGCACATCCCAGGCGTAGACCCATCGCAGTTTGTTCACTTTGACGAATCTCGCGATCCAATCGGTCTTTTCGTCATCGGTGTATCCATCGCCATATCCCGAATATGACGTGAGCACAACATGGCCGCCGGGTTTCACCGATCCCGCCATATTTTGCAGGAACTTGCCAAGCTTGCCCTCTTCGACAATATGCTGCGTCACATCAATCGAAAACACCAGGTCAGCCGGATCCTGTGGCGCAAAATTCTCTCCACTAAGATCCACCTGCGCAAAACTTCCTCCCGGCACATTCTGTTTGCAGTGTTCAACCGCCGTGGGAGAGATGTCCAAACCTGTATAGGATCGTGCGCCGGCTTCCAATACCACCTTGGCCCAAAAACCATTTCCGCAGCCGAATTCAATGCAGTTCGCGCCGCCATCCAGCTTGATCCCAGTCGTGCCGAGGAATCCCAAGAACTGCTCTTTCTGCTTCGGATAGCGGTCTTGGGCGTCCTCAGAAGAATCGGCCACAGCCCGGAAATCCGATTGATACCTGGCATGCCGGTCTTCCCAAAACGCACCCGCATCGTAACTGCCACCCCTGGCGAAACGAATTCTGTTGAGAATGTGCCGGATTCCGCACGCGATCTTCGCGAATGCCTTCATGTATTTCAGCGCAACCTGTTAGAACAACTACTACTCCTGCGGGCACGAGTTCACATCCGGCGCGCAGGACAGATGCTATCTACGATCTCATGACACCGCCTTTGAAAATTGTCGTAAGAAAAATACGCCAAACCGGCAGGCACCGTTCCTTTGGGTTTCTGCAAAGCGGCGAGAATTCCGTCCCGAAGCTCGACGGGGTTCTTCGGGTTCACCACGATGCCCAGTTCACCATTGCGAACGGCTTCACGGCTGGCGTCCAGTGTGCTGGCCACCACCGGAATCCCACAAGCCAGCGCCTCCAAATAAACGATGCCAAAACCTTCGCCCCAACCGGCCATCACGAACGCGTCAGCCAGACGGTAGTGATCGGCCTTCTCCTCCTCGGACACACGACCGGCAAACACGACGTGTCCGGTGAGACCTCGTTGGCGCACCTGGCTTTCGATCCGCGCGCGATCGGTTCCGTCTCCAGCCACGAGATAAACAAGGTTGGGGACTTTCTCCACCAGTTCAGGAAGGACTCCCAAAACCTCATCGACTCCTTTGTATCTTTCGTCCGCTGAGAATCGGCCGAGAGTCAGCAATACTTTGCGCCCGCGCAATCCATAGCGGTCCAGCAGGCGTGGGTTGGGTTGGCCGGCGCCAAAAAGCGATGCGTCAATGGAGTTTGGCAGAACATGACTGCTCGCATTCCTGACTGCTGCCCAATCCCGAAATCGCTGCATCGTCAGTTCGCTCACCGCAATGAAGAAATCCGCAAACCGCACGAGAAAACGAGTGAGGCCGTTCGGGGTGGGCTGCCAGGCCTCCACGCCATGGAGCACTGTGACCAACGGAGCCCGAGCCAATTTCGCAGCAATGAAACCCACCGGCACGAGGTTGATGTGACCGCAAAAGACCAGGCCGAACGAAGGGCGCGTGAACGCTGCCCGTATCACCGCAAGCGCGAACCGCCATTTGCTGTTCAAACCCGAGGTGATGTAGGACAGTTTCGACGGCAACGCGCCTCCTGAATCGTGCATCAGACGCGGAACAGCAACCACTTCATCGCAACCCGGATGAGCACACAGCGCGCTCAACAAATCGCGGTTGAACTTGGAGATGCCACCGGAACTGCCAAACGCGTCAGTTACCAATGCCAGAATTCGCATCAGTTCTTCCAGTACCGAGAATGAACCATGCGCGCCCATGGACGAAGCCCGCGTTCCTTTGCATCCGAAGTCGTTGTCCCATCCATCAGCCACTCGCGCACCGGAATGAAAAAACCTGTCTTGCGGCGGTTCAGGACTTGTGAGGGCAACGGCTTCAGCGGGGTCCGCACCATGGCCTGTTTGGTGACCGGATTGCGTCCCGCGACCAGTGGGGCCACGGACTTCCAGAGCGTCAAATCCACAAACGGCACCCGGACTTCCAAGGAATGGGCCATGCTCGCCCAATCCGAATCCCGCAACAACTGGTTCCGCATATACCAACAACTCTCCAACGCAGAAACCTGCGCACGCGGAGAGCGCAAACCGTCCACGGTCTCTTCCAGTCGCAGCAACGGCTGCAACTCCTGCCAACCGCGGCGAACCATCTCACCATCCATCAACTCGGGCAATTCCCACGGCATGAACAAACCCCGGCGCAAAAGATAAGCCCCGCCGCAGCTTCCACCATATTCCAAAAGTCCGGCATACTTGGGCGAGGTCAGTCGTTTCAAAACCGGCGCGGCCAGGATGCGCGCCGCTTTGCCAAACCCGGGAAACCGGTTGAAGACGCGCAGCGTCGTAGCCATGCGCGGGATCTGTCGAAAACTCGGATAGCCTCCAAACAACTCGTCTCCGCCAAGACCTGATAAAGCCACTTTGAGAGAAGCCCGCCGCGCAGCCATGCTGACGAAATAAGTATTCACGCCGTCAATGGAAGGCTGGTCCATCGCAGCAAACAGCCGGTCACGCTGGGACGCAAAATCCGAACGCGTCACCCAAACGGTCTGATGCTCGGCGGCATAGTGCCGCGCCACTTGCTCAGCCAAAACGGTCTCATCTTTCAGCGTGCCTTTGAACTCGGCAAACCCCAGCGTGACTGTTCGCAGTTGTCCGCCTTCCTCCGACGCCAGCGCAGCCAAAGTGGTGGAGTCCATCCCGGATGACAGGAAGACACCCACGGGCACGTCAGCGATGAGGTGGTGCCGCACCGTGTCCTTCAGGGCCGCACGCAGGGTTTCCTGCTCTGATGCAGCCGGAGCGGTATCCGCAGATGCCTCTGCCTTCGCTAGAATGTCCGCAACGCGACAGAAACAGGAAACGTTCGTCCCCTTCCCGTCCACCCACAACGAGGAGCCGGCCGGCAATGCGCGTATGCCCTGATACAACGAGTGCGGCTCGGGAACATGTCCCCACAGGAAGAAGCCGACATGGCCCGCGGCATCGGGCGAAGTGTCCACGCCGCCGCCAGCCAGCAACGCTTTGACTTGAGAGGCGACCCGGAAGCTTCTGCCGTCATCAGCAAAGTAAAGCGGTTTGATCCCGAACGGATCCCGGGCCAGGAACAAGCCGCATCGCCGGGCATCCCAAATCGCAAACGCATACATGCCGCGCAGGTCCTGAACCATCGCCTCACCTTTTTCTGCATACAGGTGGAGCAACACTTCCGTGTCACTCTGGGACCTGAAGACGCGCCCTTTCCGTTCAAGATCCCCGCGGAGTTCGCGATAGTTGTAAATCTCTCCGTTGAAACTAATGACGAGCTGGCCACCCTCTCCGGACATCGGCTGCGTGCCAGTCTCCGAAAGGTCAATAATGGCCAGGCGTCTATGGGCCAATCCAACCCTGTGGTCCGGTGAATACCATTCTCCGGAACCGTCCGGTCCACGGGCGAGCATGTGATCGCGGATTCGTCCCAGCTCCTGCGAATCCACGTCAGTCGCATTGGGATGATAGGCAAAGATGGCAGCGATACCACACATGGGAACCGTCATTCAAACGTCACAGAACTACTGCTGATGCTGCGTCTCTCGTGGGCGAACTCTCGCCGACCGTCCAACCGGCTATGGCGTCGCCGACCGGTTTAGAACGCGCCGTCGCAACGCCAACAGCTGTTTGGGGACAAACGGATGAAGCCGCATCTTCGCCCACTCCGCCCACCGATTCACCCTCGGCCCCATCGGATCGCACCAATAAGCTTTCCATGCTGCCAGCTCAGCCTTTAGCGCCGTTAACTGGACTTCCCGCCCCGACTGCTTGAACGCCACACCAAAAACCAAGTGAGGAGAGAGAGCGTCGCCCACAGCATCCACATGGACTGTGCCAAAAGAATGAAGAAGAGATCGCAACCCTTCTGGCGTGAAGCGCCAATAGTCGTTCGGATAGGAGTGAATCGGAAATGCGAACGGCGTTGTGACCACCACGAATCCATCGGGATGAAGAATTCGATGCACTTCGTCCAACGCACGAGATGGGAACTCTACATGTTCGAGCGTGTCATAGAGCAACACCGTGCCTGCGGTGGAATCCTTGAGTTTGATCTCGTGCAAATCCAACACGATGTCAACCCCAGTCCCCAGACGCATGTCAGCGCCGAAAAAAGAGCGCGTGGGATAATAGGGTCGAAGGTCGCCATAGTTCCCCTGCTCCGGGACCTGTAGGGCGCCAAATTCATAGACCGGGTCACACGCCGGCAGAGTTCGCGCGCAAATTTCTGCCAATGCTTTTACAGGAGGTCTCATCTAACAGGTTCGGGATTGCCGGCCCTCCAGCAATACGTGAGCCAACCTTGGAACCGCGCTGGACATTGCGTTGATGAAGCCGTCACGAGCTTTGATAAACCAAAGCCCAACTCGCCACGGCCAGCACGGCAACGGCGGGAATGTGCAGCGGGAAATCCACGCATGCATGCAGCGCGACACCAGCCACACCAAAACCCAAAGCCGGCAAGAAGTGCTGGCGGAGAACACGAGACTCCGGGCTATCATTCACGCGTTCGCGCGGCTGGCGGTAATTACGCACGCATCTCTGAAGAATCCCACCCATGGTCATCACCATCAACACAGACCCGAGCACGCCCAATTCAGCCATCCACTGCAGCCAGTCGCTATGCGCGTAAGGCCAGAAGCCCGCAAGGTGCGCAGGTTGATAGTAAGGAAACGCGCGATGAAAAGTCCCGGCGCCGGTTCCATACACCCAATGATCTTGGAACATTTCGAAAGTCGCCCGATAGGCAGCGGGCCGCGTGTTGCTATTCTCGCGCATCTGCAACTCCTCCTCGTTCACAGGCGCGGTGAACCGATCCGTGACTGGCTTGATTCCGGAAAGAACCAGCAATCCCGCCGCAACCACAACCACAACGGAACCTATCAGGAACATTTTTTTCCAGCTTCCAAACGCACGATCACTTCCCGCAAAAACCAGGTTCCACAGCCAACAGCCCACGAGCAGCACACAGATGACCGACCCCGCTCTGGAACCCGAGCGAAGCACCGACGCGGCCATGACCGCTGCCATGAAATAGAACAAATACCCGGGGTGGCCTTTGGATCGAGCCTCCAACCTCGTCTCGCCGAAGCATCCTCCCAACGCCAGAGCAATCGGTATGAGCAGGTTCATGTAAGCCGCATAATTGTTCCGATTCACGAAAGATCCCATGAATTCCGGAATGGGCGACGCCCTGAACCACAACAATTTCTGCTCGCCTGACACGCTCTGCAGGATGGCTACCAACGCCAATGCAAAACCATTGATGACCAGGACCATCAGGAGGGCTTTGCACTCCGTCACGCGTCTAAAGCAACGGCACACGACCCAAAACATCGCTGCATACGTTGCCAACAGACCCAACGCCTCCCATGTGCAATCGGCATCCGTGCTGTATGGCAGCCATTTAACGTATGTCTCGGGCAAAAGGCTTCGACTGGCTGATTGATAGGAATGAGACGGGTTCAGCGCCTGCACAGTGACATACACGATCAGAATCAGAAGTGGCGCTGCCCACCACCAGTTCCACATCGAATTCCAAGTCCACCTATTGGAACCGGCTCTTGCTCCTCTGAAGACGCATGCTGCCAACGTCAACCCCAGCAGTCCCTGAATCACCGTCTGGGACCACCGCTCAGTGGCTCCGAAAGCCCATGGAGCGAAGATCAGGATGACTGCGATAAGAATTTGTGCTGCGACAGTCACAATGCTACAGGGAGAAACAGAACATTCAGTCTTCCCACCCCTTTTTCAAGCCGATCACGACAGCAACACTACCGGCCACAACAGAACTTCTGACTCGACCCGGCCACTTGACACAAAGCTACCGCCATAACGGTGCCTCGTGTAAAACCTTCGAGTCCCGCCAAATGACTTAGCTGATTCATCGTTAGTAGCGGAGTATAATACTCCACCTTGATTCCTACACAGTCTCTTCCGTAGACTCCGTCCGCCGCCGCTTGCCGCTATTCTTGTGATCGTAATATGCGTAGTGGTAAGAAGAATGATAAGGATAGTAATAGTAACCGTGCTTCTTCAGATCGATATTGTTAAGCACGTTGCCAATAAGCGGCGCTCCTATTTCCCGCAGTTTCCTGACGGCGCGAGCCACAGCATCCCGGCGGAGTTTTCGGAAATGCGTGACGAACACAATCCCCTGCACTCGCGGCAATAGAACGATCGCGTCACTGACAACCGCGACAGGAGGAGTGTCGATGATGATCCTGTCGTAGCGTTGGATTTCTTCGTCGATCAGCTCGCGCATACGGGCGGAACCCAGCAACTCCGCAGGATTCTTGGCAACCTTGCCGGCGATGATGATATCCAGATTGGAAATCCCGCTTTTTTGAATGACCTCGTCTTTCTTCTTCCCGTCCCCCAAATATTCTGAAAGCCCCAACGCTGTTCCAAGCTCGAAACTCTTGTGAAGCGAGGGGCGGCGCATATCGGCGTCGATCAGCAACGTGCGCAGGTTGTCATGAGCAAAAGCAATGGAGATGTTGGAGGAAACCAAAGACTTGCCTTCGCCAGGCGCGGTGCTGGTGATCATCAATATTTTGACGTCCTTCGCGTTTGCGGAGGCGGCCATCGTCGCCCGCAGGCTTGAGAACGCCTCAGCCGCCAGTGACTGGGGCTCGTCATTGACGATCGTAGCTCTTCCCCTGATTGTCTTGGCTTCAATCCGCGGCACTTCGCACAACAATGGCATCCCCAGGTAGGATTCGATGTCCTTATAGGTCTTGATCTTATCGTCGTAAATGTGAGCCCCGTAACTGAGAAGAAGGCCCGCAAGCAATCCCATAATGATTGCCTGGATCAGGTTCTTCGTCTTGTCCGGTCTGCAAGGGCCGCCGGGAACGAGCGCTGGATCAATGATGCGCAAGTTGTTCTGCTCAAGTTTGCCCGCGACCCCCGCTTCTTTCATGCGCGTCAGGAGAGTCTCATAGAGCTGGCGGTCTGAATCGGTATTGCGTTTCAAGGCTGAATAAGCGACCAGTTTCTTGCTCAATTCCATTGCCTGCATTTCCTGATCTGCGAGCGGTTGCAGCAATCCCTCCTCCTTGGCCTTGGCCATGAGATACTGCGCCTTGATCTTTTCAATCGCATCCGCGCACGCTTTTTTAAGCCTGCTTTCCATTTCCGCTTGTTCAGTCAGCGCGGCAGCCATGGCTGGGTATTTATCCTTGTAGCGCTGTCGAAGCGTCGAAACGGCTATCTGTTTCTGCATCAAGTTCTGGCGAAGGGCCACAACGTCCTCGTCAGACGCAATCGCAGAAATCCGAGTAGGATCCTGGCCGGCCTCGAGCTGTGCCTGCACTTGCTTCCATTCCGTTTCGGCTGTCAGCCGAGCCATCTTGGCG
>JBAZIR010000144.1:0-12547 GCA_041651735.1 Verrucomicrobiia bacterium
CATGGCTGCGGAGGCTGCCAGTGTCAACAGGAACAGCAAAAGATGAGTCAGGCGGTAAGTCGTGTTCATAGTGTCATCTGGTTCGGCGTGCGCACTATGCCACCGAGACGGTGGAACGGCAAATTCTACGTTTAGACGTTACTCGCGTTGCGGAGGGTTCATTCGTCGCTTGCGTTCCAGTGATCGCGCGCCTAGGCTGCGCTTCATTGCGCCCGGCCGTCGCTGACGAGTTGCGCGGCGAGCGAGACTCTGAATCAAGAAGAGGCATCTGTCATGACCACACGCATCCGTGTTTCCCGAAGACAATTTCTGCGAACCTCCGCGGGTATCATGGGCGCGCCGTTCGTTCTGCCGTCGTCACTGTTCGGGGCCAGCGCGCCGAGCAATCGCATCGCGATGGGCTGCATCGGCGTTGGGCGGATGGGGATGGGCGACCTGCGCGACATCATGGGGCGGCAGGGCGTGCAGGTTGTGGCGGTGTGCGACGTGGATTCCAACCGCCTCGCGAATGCGAAAAGAACGGTCGAGACGCAGTATGCCAAAGGGAAAGCCAGCGGCGGCTACAAGGGGTGCGCGGCCTACGGCGATTTCCGGGAGTTGATTGCGCGAGCGGACATCGATGCCGTGCAGATCGTCACGCCGGACCATTGGCATGCGATCCCGGCGATTGAAGCGGCGCGTGCGGGCAAGGATTTGTTTGTGCAGAAGCCGCTGACTTACTCGATCCAGGAAGGCCGCATATTGAGCGACACAATCCGGCGCTATGGACGCGTGCTGCAAGTCGGCTCGCAGCATCGTTCGAACAACCGCATCCGGTTTGGATGCGAGCTGGTGCGCAACGGACGGATTGGAAAGTTGCACACGGTCAAAGTCAGTCTGCCAACCGATCCCCCGGGACCCGTCCGGCCTGCGACGCCACCGCCAAAGGAATTGAACTACAGCACATGGCTTGGCCCGGCGCCTTGGGCGGACTACATCGAGGATCGCGTGCATCCGCAGAAGGGCCTCGACCGTCCCGGCTGGCTGCGGGTGACGGACTACTGCCTCGGCATGATCACGGGTTGGGGCGCGCATTACATCGACATCGCGCAGTGGGGCATGGGAACGGAACTCACCGGCCCTGTTGAGATCGAGGGGAGGGCGACGTATCCGACGGAAGGCGTGTGGGACGTTCACGGGGCATTCCACATCGAGTATACCTATGCCAACGGCCTGAAGCTGATTTGCGAGGATGCAAAATCAGACCAGTTGGGCATTCGTTTCGAGGGCAGCGAGGGATGGGTCTTTGTGGACCCCAGCCGTGTGGACGCGCAGCCAAAGTCGCTGCTGGCTTCGGCCATCGGCGCGGGCGAAATCCATCTCTGTGAGAGCCGTCATCACAAGCAGAACTTCCTGGACAGCGTCCGCTCGCGCCGGGATCCCATCGCTCCCGTCGAGGTGGCACATCGTTCATGCAGCGTCTGCATCCTCGGCCACATTGCGATGAAGACCGGCCGCAAGCTGAAGTGGGATCCGCAGCAGGAGCGTTTCCCCGATGACGATGCCGCCAACCGCATGCTCTCCCGGCCTGCGCGGGAACCGTGGAACGTGTGAGCCTGTAGGCTCTATTTCAGTTCCGTCTCGCGCCGCACTTCCAACTCACGCCCGTGCCAGTTGAGCCGCGCGTTGCCGAAGCCGTGAAAGATGCGGGTATGTTTGGCGTCCATGCGTGCCGTGAACAACACCGGCGCGTCGTAGTCACGCCCGGCCCAACTCGTCGCGTGAAATGCCACAAACTGCGGCGATTCGATCAGGAATCCCCACGTCGGCAGTGTCACCTTGCCGCCCAGCGCCGATTGTGCGGTGAAGTTGCTCGCGCCGAAATTCACGGTCACCGTTGTCAGCGAACGACCGCCCCGGCTGCCGAACGTGGCGCGCCGGACCGCGCGGTCGGGCGTCAGGAATTCGAGTTTGATCAGTCGCGCATGGGCCGTGACCGCCGCCAGCGGACCGAGAATTTCATGCGTGTTCTTTACGAACCGGTCCATCGGGCACAGACCTTCCGCCCAGCCGTTATCGGCGCGCACGAAACAGGCACGGTCACCCAGCGACGGAAGCGGCCCGACCTTCTCGAAGGCGATCGCCGGCTTGAGACGTAATTGCCCTACCAATACGCGGCCATCGGTGCCACCACCCAGCAATCGCGCGCGCTCGGATCCGCCCGATCCGCGGAAGAGTCCGACATAGACATCAACTGCGTCCGCTTTCCCGGTCGGCGGAATCGTCACTTCGAACGGTCCTTCCTCAATCACATCGCCTGCCCGCCAACCTGCGACGGGTTTCGCCGGCGCATGATCGTTCTGGAATAACGGCGACGGTCCCTTGCCGAAATGCACGCAGACATGCCAGTCGCCGGCGCCATTCGCCTCCACCTGCCAGCGATAGCGGATCTGGAATTTCGAGGATGATATTTGAGACACCGACACCACGCCCGGGCGCGCCTTCACCTCGGGCACGGGTTGCTTCCAGTAGAGGTGCGAATCGAACCGGTGATAATTCAGCGTCCGGCCGCAGAGCGCGTGTTGCGCGACGTATTCGGCGGCGGCTTCCGGAGCGTAGCCGTATTTGCCATGGACGACCTCGCAGTCGTGATAAACCATCTCGAACAACGGGACGACCGTCGCACCCAGTTTTTCCGGGTCGATGTTGTTGTGGAAGTACTTGCCGCTGACACCGCTGAGACCCTCGAAGAACTCGCTGTGCGGGATGGCCCACTCGCGGCCACACTCGGAACCGAAAATGCCGAAGACTTTTCGCGAGTAGTCGCTGAGCTTTTGTTTCCAACGAATATCGTCATTGTAGTTGAGCGGGTGTTTCGGGTCGAAACACTCCTGCGGCCCCACGGCGTAGGTCGTATCGATGAAGTAAGCCTGTGGTTTGAACAGCTTCTGCACCTCTGGCAGATTTTGCGGTCGTTGCGCTAATTCCAGCGTCTTGGGCGCGCACACGAGCCACGCCCGGCCCCCGAGCCACCGCCCGCCCGACATCGGCGAGCCGTCGGCTTTCTTCTGGATGCAGTCCGGGTTCCACGACTTCGCATCGCGATACATGTCCTGGTAGTTGTCGTGGAAGCAGGCGACGTAACCGAGCGCCTTGATGCGCGCCACCGCCGAGGCAAGGGCATCGTTGCCGCCGCACTCAGGGTTTGCCGGCAGAGCGTCGGGGTGCCGGCAGTCGTAACCGCCCTCGGTCCAGCCGCCGAGCGTGAACAGGCATCGGTCCATGCCAAGGTCGTTCTTGAGATGTTCAGCGACCTGCGCGGCCTCGTCGAATGTCCACTTCACCTCGACGCTCTCGTCCTTGGTGCTGTCCTCGTTGCGGCGGCGGGCGAGACAGGTCCAGAGCTTGGCGTTGGAAGCGCCCAGAAGTTTCGCGACTTCAGGATTGCGGCGTGTCTTGGTGGCAAGGGTGACGGCTGTGCCTTTCCGCTCGGCAATCTTGCGATAAGCCGTCGCGATGGTGTTCCAGTCGCCACGGCCAAGCGGCGTCACCGTGACCGAAAATGTCGCGCTCTCGCAGTGCGGCGGCCGTTTGGCATGGACCGAGCATTTCAAGGATGCCTTTGTCTTTATCAAATCCGGCCGGATGTAGGCATCGTCCCAGGTCATGAGCAGGGCCGCGCCGCGCTTGATGAAGCCCATCATGTTCATGTGGCAGCCTTCGTAGCTGGACGTGCCGAAGCTTCGCGTGAACTCAATGTCGCTGTCGGCGGGAATCAGTAACCCCTCGCGCGCGGGCACCAAGGCACAACCCCCATCGGATTGGCGATTTCGAGCGCGCCATCGAGCAACCGGACTCCGTCTTTGCCGGTTGCTGTGCGGTGAATCACCGCGCTCCGGCCATCTTTGGAAATCGCGACGTCGGCTCCCGGACCGAGGTCCCACGTAACGCCACTTTGCTTGTCGAGGAGCGTGGCGCGGCCGCCTGCGGCGTCGGCTGAGATTTTGAGATAGCTGCTCTCATTACGAGTGGCGGCCACGAGGGGTGACGCTGAAGTGGCTATCAACGCACAGAGGATGAAGTGTAAGTGTTTCATGTGGATGGATTGCGCTATTGCATGTTACTTGCCGCTGCCGGTCTTGCCTTTGCCGGGCGACGTAAGAGGTTCGGTTTCCCATGGGACGACCCACTTGTAGAGAATATGTTCGTTTCTTCCCCAATCGCGCGGGACGCCCGGCTCCTCGTTCGTGGTCAGTATGACAACCTGCGAAGGCTTGGCATCACCCATGTCAAAGTCGTGCGACACGACGCGGGAACCGGGTTTGAGTTTCGCAAGCTGCGGCATCAGCCGGGTGTTCAGCGCCGGCAGCAGGTAGAGGAACACGACCGTGGCTTCATGGAAATCGAGGGTGAAAATGTCCTTCTGCTGGATGGAAACCAGATGCTCCACCTTGTTGGAGCGGACGTTGTCGAGCGAGTCCTTGACGCGCGCCGGATCAATATCGACGCCCACGGCCTTCACACCGTATCGCTTTGCTGCTGTCACGACCGCGCGTCCGTCCCCGCAACCGAGGTCATAAACAACATCGCCGGGTTTGATCTCGGCCATCTCCAGCATCTTGTCCACGACGGCCTGAGGCGTTGATACGTAGACCACGTCCCGTGCTATGGCGTGTTTTTGAGCGGGCGCGTCAGCGGCCTCTGTTGTGGGCGTGAGCAGGGACGACAGCACACCGACCACGATGGCCACAGTCAGCATGAGATGGATTGGATTGCGCGAAAGGGAAGTGGATGGCGGGTTCGAAGATTTCAAGGTTGGGTGAAGGCTGATGGTGGTTTGCATTCAGGCTCAACTATCGGATTTCCACCGCCAACTTCTGGCCGGCGGCCAGCGTTTGTTGGTCCTCAAACCGCACCAGCAGCATGCCGCCCTCTGCGCTGATCTTGGCAGACACCGTCTTCCCGTTCACGGATGCCTTCACTGAGTTGGCCGGGTTCTTCTTCGCAGGCGCGAGTGACAGGCTCTTGAGCCGCAGTTGGCCGTGTTTCACGGCAATTTCCGTCTTCAGCTTTTCGTCATCCGCCTTTTGCTCAAACGTTCCCCAGCCCTCGGCGCTCGTGAACGGCGCGCGGAAATGCTGCGGCGTCAGGCGCGGGGCAAAAGCGATATGACCCTTCGGCCCGTGGTATTCGAAGCCGCACGCCGCCAGAAACACGCCGTAGCTGGCCATTGAGCGGGCGTAGTGGTCGCCACACTCGACTTCGTTCCAAGGGTTGCGGCGGGAGGGATGATAGCGATCGTGCAACGCGCGCGTGATGGCGAGGCCTTCGGTCAACATGCCCTCCCATATCATATGGCTGGCGACCTGATACTCGAAGCCGTTCATGCATTCGTTGAAGTAGCCGGCCGCCCACTCCGGGCCTTTGCCGGCGGCTTTCCTGTAATCCCAGTCGGTGCGCGGGAACGAACACATCAGCAAGCCTGCCTCGCCGGGCATGGCATACCAGCGTCCGGGCTTCAACGCCTCGCGATAGGGGCCGACGTCGGGCGAGAAATTGTAGCGCCACAGCGACCGGAGCGCCGCGAGCGTTTCCTTCTCCGGCACCACGCGGCCCAAGCCAATTTGCCACGCCCAACTCTGGCCGAAAACCTGGTCAATCTCGCATCCGGTGCCGGAGTTGATCGCCTCGGGATGTTTCGGGTCCGGCTTGTTGATGAAGTATTCGCCGTCAAACAGATCGAGAATGCCCTTGTGGCCTTTCTCGAAAATCTCGTGGCATTGCGCGGCGAATGCGCTGTCGCCCGTCTCGCGCGCCATTTCCTCACCGGCGCGTAGCGCGGCGAGATAAAGGCTTGTGAGCCATGCGACCGGGCCATGCCAGTTGGTGTCGAGCGTGTTGTGTTGGGAGCCGACCAACACGCCGGTCGTGCCGCCGTCCTGCTCGATGAGGTGCTGGAGCGCGCGTTTGATCTTCGGCCAGTTGCGTTTCAGAAACTTGTCGTCAGCCGAGACCTGATGTTCGCGCAGCGAGCGCAGAATGACACCGCACTGTCCATCGATGGCCAGCCCGGCGCCTTCGCCGCGGAATTTGATAAGGCCCGTCTCTGGATTGAACGCGAGGCCGTAGTCGGTTCGCTCGCGGAGGTCGCGTTCGAGCTGCGGGAACAGGCGGCCCACGGCGTGGGCGTAGCCCCAAACGTGCGTGCACGTGCCGGCGCAACAACCGACGCCTTCCCATCCATAGAACCGCCCGTCGGCGAACCAATGGCATGTTGAACTGGCGAGGATGGAGGTGTTGAGCATCGTCCGGTTGAGGAACCAGAACGGCAGCGTCGAGTCATACCATGTGTCGTGCCAGAGCCGCGTCTGGCTGGCGAGCGAGTCGAAGTTCTTCGCGAGATGTTCGGCGACAGCCGTGGCGTTGGCGAAACGCGCAGCGTAACGCCGGCCTTCTGAACCTCGCACGGGCTCGAGCTTGTGATTCGGGAAATGCCACGCGATGACAAACGTCATCGTCACTGATGCGCCAGGCGCGAGTGTGTGCTTGCTCTTAAGCGCGCCCACCAGTTTCTGTCCGAAAGGTTTCTCCGTTGTCGTTTCGTTGCCCGCGCCGGGGAAAATCTCTTCGGCTAGATTGCCAGCCGGCAGCGAGGTGAGTGCTGTCGCATCGCCAAGACACGCCAGCGCCATCGTCCCGAAATCCGGCCGTTTCTCCAAGGGGCCGGTCAGGGCAGAATTGTCAGTGAAGACGATTTGGTCTACGCCAATGTTGCCCCACGCGCCTTGCTGGTTATCTACAATCTCCAACCGTGCCTGCCTGCCTTCGAGATCGCGCACGTCAAAGAACTGGCGCGTCATCTGGTTGCTGTTCTTGCCGGTTATTGTGCGTGCGACCTTGCCGTCCACGACGAGGTTGAGGCAGGTCTTGCCGGCGTGACTTCCGCCGCCGATGTAGAACGAGATGAATCGCCGCTCGATCTTGAAGTCGCGACTGGTGAGTTTGCCGGTGGCATTGTCGCGCCCGCCGACACTGTTGCTCGGCGCGCTGCTGTGGCTGTTGACGACGCGCTTTCCCTCGCCGCCGAGGTCGCCCTGATAGGACGGAACGTTCTTACGCTCGACCGGCCCCGGACCGAATGCAGTCCCGGTTGCGGTCCAACCTTCGTAGGCGGGTTTCTCGAAATCGTCGAATACGATATCGGGACGCTTGCGTTTGTTCTCGCTTGGAGCGGCTATTGCAGAGGATTCGATCAATGTCAGGCCGTCGCCGTGCTTGATCTGATTTCGGCGCACGCCATCGCCGGGGGCAGCGCTGTTGATACAGACGGCATTTTCCAACCAGCCGGCCAGCTCCGCATCGACCTTCTTGCCGCTTGTGTTCTTCAGCGTGAATTGCATCACCGTCGCCGGCAGCGCGGAGTCGTCGGCGTTGAGCGGGATGAACGGCGAGAACGCCTCCAGCGAGACGGTCACGGGCGAAGCTGCGTCCCGGTATTCGACAAACGCAATCGGATACTCGCCACAAAAGCTGACGTCCTTCCAGCCGCTAGCATCGAGCGTGCGCACGTGCGACTTGCCGCCGCTCGTGACCTTCAGCGCGAACCCTTGTTCCACAAGCGACTTGGATTCCAGGGGTTTGGCGTAGTGTTCAGCGCCGGTGCGGATGTGTTTGTTGAAGATGTCCCAATACCACAGCCGGCCGTCGCCGCCGAGATAGAGCTGGCCGGTGCAGATGCCGCCAATGGGCATGCCGATCTTTTCCAAATCCGCACCGCGCCAGACTTCCCGCTTGCCACGGGCGGTGAGCGACTTCACCCAATCCGGTCGGAGTTTCTTGTCAGCCGGCACAAGCTTCTCGAAATCACTTCGCGTGAACGGGCCGGCCATGGCGTATCGCCCGCCCGCGATTGCGGTTGCGCTCCAGCCGAGGATTTTGAGCACGTCGCGCCGACTTAGGTGGCCGCAACAACCGGGCAATGTGCATGGAGGGTCTTGTGTTGCGGGAGACTTCGCGGATGACTGGCTCATGGATTTCAATGACCTCGATGGTTGATGTTCGATGAGTTGAGTTTGGGCGCCGGATGTTGTCACAACTCCGCAAGAGTTTCGATTGCGATCTTCGGGCTGTGGCGCGTTACGAATCGGGGCAGACTACCGCACAAGCACCCGGGCAGCACGGGCGGCAACCAACTGGCACGGCAGACAATAATCGGCTTTCTTCTTGCCCGGCGGCAGGGTCACTTGCTCATAGGCTGTCAGATGGCCTTCGGCCTGGTGGTAGGCCACATGTCCATAGAGGCTCAACAGGAAGTCGTTCTTGCGTCCCAAAGCCCAAAGTCCGTCGAGATAATCCATCAGCGGCCAGTCGTCAAGGTGACCGCCAAAGCGGGTCATGCCGCAGAATTGTCCGCCGGAGGAGAGCCGGGCTTCCACCACGCGCTCAGCCATGGCTCGCGGCAGGACGCGGCTCGAGAGCAGTTCCGGCCAATAACGGTAGTTGGTGTAGCTGCCGACACGGGTGGCCGTGATTTTGGTTTTGGGGTGTGCAGCCGGTTCGACCGTGGGGCTGAGCCACCAATCCTTCGGGTCGCTCGGCCAGGTCTGGCGAATGGCGTCCAGCAACAGCTTGCGCAGTTCCTTCGTCTGCGGCGGTTTGTGCGTTAATGCCGCCCAATCATCCAGTCCGCGCACGATCCATGCGTTGTTGTGGAAGTAGGTGGCAGTCTGTGTGCGCTCATCGGCTTCCGGCACGCCGGAGACGAGCGCGACGCGCCCGCTTTGATTCACAAGGGAATGCAGATGCTGCGCGAGGCGGTCGATCGCGTCGCGATGCTTGGCGAACCAGTCACGCGAACCGCCGCGTTGCATGAGACGCCGGGCGGTCGTCAGCAACTGGCCGTATTCGCCGAGCGACGGCCCGTAGTAGGTGATGGTGCCTTTGGCATCGACGAAGTGGTCGAGCCAGTAGCCAAACAACTGTTCCGCGCGCGCTATCACGCCCCAGAGTGTCAGGGCGTCCACCGCAGCGATGATCGTGGGCGGAAACCCGTCGTGCTCCTTGCGGCCGTAAGAGAGGACGCCATACTTGGGATGGTCGCCCTCAAACGTGGCATCGATGTGCGCGAGTCCCGTCTTCACCGACAAATCCAGAAATGAATGGCCCGTGTTGACCGCCGGTTTCGTCTTCAATTTCGCGACCTTGTCGGCGATCAATGCCGGGTCGAAGGCCGGTGCGCCTGCGAGACGGGGATACAATGATAGAATCCGGTCCAGGTCGGGCTTGCCGTTGAACAGCTTCTGTGCGGGATCGTGGCACATCGCGAGCCAGTCTTGATTCTCTTGTCCGCGAGTGATTGCCAGTGGCCAGAGGATTGAAGAAACCGCACCGATGAAGTTGCGACGGTTCATTTTCATGGCCGCAGAATAGCAAAGACGCGCAGAATCTCAAACCCAATGGGGTTTGAATTAGACACAGCCCGGTAATCTGGTAGTCTGATGGCTCCACGCAAACTTTGCTGTGATGAACGATGAATTTCGTGTTCTCCATTTCTCGCAGACACTGCGAAGTTATTTGAATATTTCATGAAAACTATTCTCCACCTCATTTTGGCGGGACTGTTTGCCTCGTCGGCTGTCGGAGCCGAGTCACCGAAGAGCTTTCTCTGGGTCTGGCTGCAAAATCTCGATGGCGGATGGAAGGAGTACGTTGACTTCGCGGCAGAATGGAAGTGCACGGGTATTGTTATATGGGGTCTCGATGGATGGAAGCAGACAGCCGACGCGAAGGGGAGGGGCAGCGAGGCGTTCTGCCGGGAATTGGTGGCATATGCCCATGCGCGCAACGTGCAGGTCGTTCACGGCTTTGGATTGAACGGTTACAATGAAGGTCGGCATATCTGCAAAACGCGGCCCGCCACCAATGCCGTCATTCCCGAACGGCTCAAAGATACCGCCAAAGGCAGGGACAGCATCGGCAACATCTTCTGCCCGTCGAATCATGACGCATTGAAGCTGCTGCGGGAGATGTTACTGCGCGCAGCCGACACGGGCATTGACGGGTTCAATTTCGAGACGGCCGACGTGGATTACATCACCTGCCACTGCGCAACATGCGAGAGGCGGTTTCAGAGCACGTCCGAGACGGAGCATGAGAACAAGCCGCCTCGGTGGAGCATTGAGCAGGCGAACTGGGCGATTGAGGTTCTGGCGAAGGAACGTCCGAAGCTCTGGCTCTCCATTGAGTTTGCGATGCAGCGATTCGGTCGGCCGCCGTATCTCGACTCTGTCGTCATCACCCAGCTCAACAACGAAATCGATGGCCGTGCGACCGTCGTCTGGGCTGAGAACATGTATCCACCACAGGCCATTTGCGAGAAGCTGGCCGCCGCGCGCCGCAACATCGGTTTCTATATTCGCAGTGCCGAGTTCATGGGGCGGGGTGGCGCGCGGAAGATCAAACCGGCCGAGATCGTTGGCACGATGCGCCGGTTGTGGCCGTTGCATCCGCAGTGCCTGATGTATAGAAGCTGGCGGCCGTTTGAGCGATGGGCCGTGAACATGGCCATCGCAGCAGAGGCAATGCGTGATCCCCTTCGATCCGAAGCTTCCTTCGCCGAAGTCGAGCGTAAGGCCGATGCGATGGCGGCGCCGGGCGGAAGATACAGCGCCATCAAGCGGATTGTGCCTGGCAATCTTGCCTCGCCAGCCGTGGCGAGGACCGTCTCGTGCAGCAGTGAAGACGACAAGCTTCACACGCTCGTCGGCTTGACGGACGGTGTGGCGGAACCCGATCGCGGGATGTGGCTGACCGAGAGGAATAACCCCAAGGAAGCGTGGGCGGAGATTCGATGGCCGAAACCGCAACGCATCGGCCGCGTGCGGGTTTTTCATCAACTGGACGGCCACTATCGCAGCCTCGATTATGTCATTGAGTGTTGGGTTGATGGCGCATGGCGGCCGTTGGGAGACACGCCCGTCACCCAAAACGGCATCCACGGTTGGCGCGAGCATGTCTTCACTTCTGTGGCAACAGAACGGCTGCGGATTCGCATCACGCGCTCGATGCACGGGAACCGGATGGGCGTTGGCGAAATGGAAGTCTACGCGCCTGACGGCAAACTCTGATCCGTCCCGCACAAGTCGTTCTAGAGGGGAGTGAGCGTCTTCTTGCGCTTGCAGACCCGGCAGAATTCCGAATAACCCGCGGCCCGCGCCAGGGCCAGGGCTTTGTCGAAATCGCGGCCGACGTGCCGCGCCTGATGCGAGTCGCTGCCAAATGTGATGGTCACACCGCGTGTGCGCGCCAGTCTCAAAAACTCCAGGGACGGATAGATTTCCTTGCACGGTTTGTGCAGACCGGCGGTGCTGATCTCAATGGCCGTGGAGGTGTCGGCGCACACCGTCAAGAACTGCTCGAACAATGGCGTCAGGTCGCCCTTGGGGCGGAAGCCAAACTTTTTCGGCAGGTCCGGGTGCGCCATCGAATCGTAAAGGCCGGTGCGGACCGCGTCGATCAGCAGTTTGAAATAGGCCGTCCATTCGGCGTCCACATCGCATGTGCGCCAGCGTTCGATGGCTTCGGGCGCATCGTGATTCCACTCGCCGATGAAGTGGATGCCGCCGAGGAAGAAGTCCCAGTCATAGCGGCCCTGCAACTCGCGCAGTTCCGGTTCGATACCGGGCAGGTAGTCCAGTTCCAGACCGAGCAGGATGCTGAGTTGCGGAAACTCCCGGCGGGCGGCCTCCACCCATCCAACGTAAATCGGCAGGTCCTGCGGCCGCATGTAGCCGTTGGCGAACGGCCGCACCAAAGGCATGTGGTCCGTGCAGGCGATCTCTGCGATTCCGGCGGCGATGGCGGCTTGCGCATAATCGCGTGGCTCTCCCAGACCATCGGTCAGCCGGGTGTGCATGTGGTAATCGCAGAGCATGCCAAGACTCTAGAAATTCGGCGCGGTTCGTGTCAAACTCAACCGTAACCGTAATGAAGAAACTATTGCTGACATTGCTTTTGCTGATTGCCCTGGCGGGGTTGTTTTTTGTGGGGGCATATTATTATGAGCAGCGATGGGGGCTCGAAGGCCCGTTCCCGGCACACCGGCATCACCATCACTGAATATTCTCGCGGGAGTTTTGATAACGCTTGCAGGAATGCCGCTGAAGGCTATACAAGATTTCAACTGAGCAAGAGGAGAAGCCTTGAATACGACATCCGAAGCTGCGACTGAGCCGTATCAAAAATCACCGGTTGCGCAGATTCTGGTTGTGGATGACGAAACCACAATCTTCGATGTCTTCGCACTCATGTTTCCAAAACCCAAGCATGCGCTTGCCGTGGCTGCCGATAGCAATCAAGCGTTGCAGTTGGCTGCGACCCAGGGCTTCGACCTGGCGTTCGTGGATTATTTCCTAGGGAACGAGAATGGCGCCGAAGTTGCGCAGAAGTTGCATCGGGTGCAACCGAATCTCAAGATCGTGTTGATGAGTGGTTATCTGAGCGAAGAAAGAGCTGCGGCGATGGAACAGGCCGGCGCGCGCGCGTTCCTGACAAAACCATTCAGTGTTGA